>DASXJJ010000126.1:0-75291 GCA_036497465.1 Pseudonocardia sp.
CCGACGCAGCCCCGGTTCACCCGGCGGCGCACGCTGGAGGAGCACTGCGCGGCGGTGGTCGCGGCCAAGGAGGAGATCCTGGCCGGCGAGGCGTTCCAGGTGGTGGTCTCGCAGCGGTTCGAGGCGGAGATCTCGGTGGACTCCCTGGAGGTCTACCGGGTGCTGCGGGCGACCAACCCGAGCCCGTACATGTACCTGCTGCGCCTGGCCGACGCCGGCGGGCAGCGGTTCGACATCGTCGGGTCCAGCCCGGAGGCGCTGGTCACGGTGCGGGACGGGCAGGCCACCACGCACCCGATCGCCGGCACCCGGTGGCGCGGCGCCACCGAGGAGGAGGACGAGCTGCTGGAGAAGGACCTGCGCACGGACGAGAAGGAGCGGGCCGAGCACGTCATGCTGGTCGACCTGGGCCGCAACGACCTGGGCCGGGTGTGCGCCCCGGGCACGGTCAAGGTGCACAACTTCTTCCAGGTGGAGCGCTACAGCCACGTCATGCACCTGGTGTCCACGGTGACCGGCCGGCTGGCCGACGGGCGCAACGCGTTCGACGCGGTCACCGCCTGCTTCCCGGCGGGCACGTTGTCCGGGGCTCCGAAGCCCCGGGCGATGGAGATCATCGAGGAGCTGGAGCCCACCCGGCGGGGGCTGTACGGCGGCATCGTGGGCTACCTCGACTTCGCCGGCGACGCCGACACCGCGATCGCCATCCGCACCGCGCTGGTGCGCGACGGGACGGCCTACGTGCAGGCGGGCGGCGGCATCGTGGCCGACTCCGACCCGGTGGCCGAGGATACCGAGGCGCTGAACAAGGCCAGGGCGGTGCTGTCCGCGATCGCCACCGCGGCGACGCTCGCGGAGCCGCGCGTCGATTCGGCGGCGACGGCCGCGGAGCCGCGCGTCGATTCGGCGGCGACGGCCGCGGAGCCGCGCGTCGATTCGGCGGCGACGCTCGCGGAGCCGCGCGTCGATTCCGCGGCGACGGCCCCGGGGTCGTCCTCGGATCCCTCGGCGTCCGCCGGCGGCGACCGGACATGACCCCGGCCCGGCGGCTCGCGGCCTGCACGGCGGCGCTGCTGCTGGCCGGGCTGGCGCTGTGGGCGTGCTCCCGGCTGGTGTGGGTGTACGCCGGTTACCGCAGCGAGCTGCGCGGAGCGGTGACGGTGCCGACCACCGGGGCGGCGCTGCGTCCGGAACTGACGGCGGTCGCGGTGCTGGCGCTCGCGGCGGTGGCGGCGCTGGTGGCCACCTCGGGCTGGCCCAGGCGGATGCTCGGTGTGCTGGTGGTCGTCGCCGGCCTGTGGGCCGGCTGGCTGGGGGTGTCCGGCATGGTCGCACCGATCCAGCTACCGGCCGGTGGCGCGGCCTCGGCGTCCGACGTGAGCGCCGCGGCCCCGGAGGCGGGCCGCACGACGGCGGGTCCGGAGACGGGCGGCCCGGCGTCGGCCCTGCCGGCGGACGCCGTGCCCGCCGGTCCGTCCACCCGCACGGCCGCTCCGCTGCTCGCCGTGGCGGGCGGCGTGCTGCTGGTGCTGGGCGGGGCGGCGACGGTGCGCTGGGCCGCCGCGATGGGCGGCATGGGCAGCCGGTACGCGGCTCCGGCGTCGGCCCGGCGGCGCCCGGACCGGGACACGGAGTGGTGGCGGGCGCTGGACGCCGGGGACGACCCGACGGCCGGTCCGGGCGACGGGCCGGTGCCCGACCGGGCCGGAGAGGGGCCGACCGCCGACCCTGGGCCGCGGGGTTGACCGGGCGCGGTTAGCATTCTGTGCGTCGTCCAATCCACATCCGCCCGGCGAACGGTCGGCCGTCGTCGACGAAGGGCCGGTCGGGTCGGTCCCGGAAGGAGGGATCGCCTCCGTGATGGTGCGGAGTACGCGAGCCAGCCGAGAGGGCACGAGGATCAGCACTGTGAGCAGCCGGTGAGTGTCCTGGAGTCGATCATCGAGGGCGTCCGCGAGGACGTGGCCGAGCGCGAGTCGGCGACCAGCTTCGACGAGGTGAAGAAGGCCGCCGCGGCCGCACCACCGCCGATCGACGCCCTGGCCCGGTTGAACGAGCCGGGCATCGGGGTGATCGCCGAGGTGAAACGGGCCAGCCCGTCCCGGGGAGCGCTCGCCGACATCGCGGATCCCGCCGAGCTGGCCACGCAGTACGCGGCCGGCGGCGCCCGGGTGATCAGCGTGCTCACCGAGCAGCGCCGCTTCCACGGCTCGCTGGCCGACCTGGTCGCGGTGCGCGCCGCGGTGGACGTGCCGGTGCTGCGCAAGGACTTCGTGGTGGGCACCTACCAGGTGCACGAGGCGCGCGCGGCCGGTGCCGACCTGGTGCTGCTGATCGTGGCGGCGCTGGAGCAGAACGTGCTGGTGTCGCTGCTGGACCGGGTCGAGTCGTTGGGTATGACCGCGCTGGTCGAGGTGCACAACGAGGAGGAGGCCGACCGGGCGCTGGAGGCGGGCGCGTCGGTGATCGGGGTCAACGCCCGCAACCTGCACACCCTGGAGGTCGACCGCTCGGTGTTCGGCCGGCTGGCTCCCGGGCTGCCGAGCGACGTGCTGCGGGTGGCCGAGTCGGGCGTGCGCAGCGCGGGCGACCTGCTCACCTACGCCGGGTACGGCGCGGACGCGGTGCTGGTCGGCGAGGGCCTGGTGACCAGCGGTGACCCGAAGGTCGCGGTGACCAAGCTGGTGGCGGCCGGCTTCCACCCGTCCTGCTCACGGGCCACCCGGTGAGCCCGAGGGAGACGGTGACCGCCACCGCGAGCTCGGGTATCGCGACCCGCAGCGGGCACGAGCCGGACGAGCGCGGCCACTTCGGCCGGTACGGCGGGCGGTTCGTGCCGGAGGCGCTGATCGCGGCGCTGGACGAGCTCGCGGCGTTCTACGAGAAGGCGCGGGTCGACCCGGACTTCCTGGCCGAGCTGGACCGGCTGCAGCACGACTACGCGGGCCGGCCCTCGCCGTTGACCGACGCGACCAAGCTGGGCGAGCACGCCGGCGGCGCGCGGCTGCTGCTCAAGCGGGAGGACCTGAACCACACCGGGTCCCACAAGATCAACAATGTGCTGGGTCAGGCGCTGCTCACCAAGCGGATGGGCAAGACCCGGGTCATCGCGGAGACCGGGGCGGGCCAGCACGGGGTGGCCACCGCCACGGCGGCCGCCCTGCTCGACCTCGACTGCGTGATCTACATGGGCGAGGTGGATACCGAGCGGCAGGCGCTGAACGTGGCCCGGATGCGGCTGCTCGGCGCCGAGGTGGTCGCGGTGAAGACCGGCTCGCGCACGCTGAAGGACGCCATCAACGAGGCGCTGCGCGACTGGGTGACCAACGTCGACTCCACCCACTACCTGCTCGGCACGGTCGCCGGCCCGCACCCGTTCCCGGTGATGGTGCGTGACTTCCACCGGGTGATCGGGCTGGAGGCCCGCGAGCAGGTGCTCGGCCGGTGCGGCCGGCTGCCCACCGCGGTGGCCGCCTGCGTCGGCGGGGGGTCCAACGCGATCGGCATCTTCCACGCGTTCCTGGACGATCCGGGCGTGCGGCTGGTCGGCTACGAGCCTGGCGGCGACGGGGTGGCGACCGGGCGGCACGGCGCGACGCTGACCGAGGGCAGCCCCGGCGCGCTGCACGGCGCGCTGTCCTACCTGCTGCAGGACGACGACGGGCAGACGCTCGAGTCGCACTCCATCTCGGCGGGCCTGGACTACCCGGGGGTCGGGCCGGAGCACGCGCTGCTCAAGGACATCGGCCGCGCGGAGTACCACCCGGTCACCGACGCCGAGGCCATGGACGCGCTGGCCCTGCTGGCCCGCACCGAGGGCATCATCCCGGCGGTCGAGTCGGCGCACGCCATCGCGGGCGCGCTGACCCTGGGCCGCGAGCTGGGGCCGGACGCGGTCATCCTGATCAACCTGTCCGGCCGGGGCGACAAGGACATGGACACCGCCGCGAAGTGGTTCGGCCTGGTCGAGGAGAAGGCCGGGCAGCCCGTGGAGAAGCCGGGGGAGCAGCTGTGAGCGAGCTCGACACCCTGTTCGCCGAGTGCCGGGAGCAGGAGCGGGCCGCGCTGGTGGGCTACCTGCCCGCCGGCTACCCGACGGTGGAGGACTCGGTGCGGCTGCTGAACGCCGTGGTCGACTCCGGCGCCGACCTGGTCGAGGTGGGCCTGCCGTACTCCGACCCGGTGCTGGACGGCCCGACCATCCAGGCCGCCGCCGAGACCGCGCTGCGGGGCGGCACCCGGATCCGCGACGTGCTGAACGTGGTGGAGCGGGTCTCCGAGGCCGGCGGCCGAGCGGTGATCATGACCTACTACAACCCGGTGCTGCGCTACGGCGTCTCCGCGTTCTCCCGCGACCTGGCCGCTGCCGGCGGGCTGGGGCTGATCACCCCCGACCTGGTGCCGGAGGAGGCGCAGGAGTGGCTGGACGCGTCCGCCACGCACGGCCTGGACCGGATCTTCCTGGTCGCCCCGTCGTCCACCGAGGAGCGCATCGCCAGCACCGCCTCGGCCAGCAGCGGCTTCCTGTACGCGGCCTCCGTGATGGGGGTGACCGGCGCCAGGGACGCGGTGGGGCCGGCCGCCGGTGAGCTGGTCACGCGGATCCGCCCGCACACCTCGATGCCGGTCGGCGTCGGCCTGGGCGTGCGCTCGGGCGAGCAGGCCGCGACGGTGGCCGCCTTCGCCGACGCGGTGATCGTGGGATCGGCACTGGTCAGCGCGGCGGGCCGGGGCGAGGCGGAGCTGCGCGCGCTCACCGAGGAGCTGGCCGGCGGGGTCCGCCGCCCGGCACCCCAACCGGCCTGACCGGGCTCAGGGACCGGCCGATACGGTGGACCATGTGATGGCGGTGCTGACGACCCGGTTCCTGGCGAACATCCCCAGTCCCGACCGAGGTGTCTGGCATCTGGGCCCGATCCCGATCCGGGCGTACGCGCTGTGCATCATCGTCGGGATCGTGGTCGCCGTCGTCTGGGGTGAGAAGCGGCTGGTGGCCCGGGGCGGCCCGCCCGGCACGGTGCTGGACATCGCGGTGTTCGCGGTGCCGTTCGGCCTCGTCGGTGGGCGGCTCTACCACGTGGCCACCGACTTCGAGACCTACTTCGGCCCCGGTGGCCACCCGATCGACGCGGTGAAGATCTGGCAGGGCGGCCTGGGCATCTGGGGCGCGATCGCGCTGGGCGCGGTGGGTGCCTGGATCGGTTGCCGCCGGCTCGGGGTGCCGCTGCCGTTCGTGGCCGACGCGGTGGCCCCGGGAATCGTGACCGCGCAGGCCATCGGTCGGCTGGGCAACTACTTCAACCAGGAGCTGACCGGCGGCCCGACCACGCTGCCCTGGGGCCTGGAGCTGTACAGCCGCGACCTACCCGGCACCTCCATCCCGGACCAGCTCAACGGCGTCGCGGTGAACCACATCCCGTACGCCGTGGTGCACCCGACGTTCCTGTACGAGCTGATCTGGGACCTGCTGGTCGCCGTGCTGGTGGTGTGGGCCGACCGCCGGTTCCGGCTGGGTCACGGACGGGCGTTCGCGCTGTACGTGGCGGGGTACACGCTGGGCCGGTTCTTCATCGAGCAGATCCGCGACGACCCGGCCACCCGGGTGTTCGGCGACATCCGGATCAACGTGGTGGTGGCCGGGATGGTCTTCCTGGGGGCCGTGGCCTACCTGGTGATGATGCGAAAGCCACGCGAGGTCCTTGCCTGGCCGGACCGCGCCGGCGAGCACCCGGCCGCGGACGGCTCCGACCGGCCCGGGCAGGCCGACGCCGCCGACCGGGACGGCGAGGGCACCGACCGGGCCGCCGCCGGGGCGACTGGCGGAGTCGCCGTACCGGCCGGTGCGGACGCCAATGACGCAGCCGACCAGCCGTCCGGGGGCCGGGACACCGACGCCGCCGGCCAGCCGTCGGAGGGCCGGGACACCGACTCCGACGAGGAGCCGTCGGGGAGCCGGGACACCACGTCCGAAGGGTCGTCCGAGCGGCCCGCCGAGTCGGCCGCCGACGCCGGCGGTTACCGCTCCGGGCCGGGCTCCGCCTAGCCGCCCCGAGCCGCACCGACCGGCGCCCCGGTCCGCGCCGAGCACCGCCCCGAGCACCGCCCTGACGGCGGCGGCTCCCTCGACCGACGACAACCGGCCGGGGTGCCGTATCCTGCGTGGAGGGTCGCACCCCGGTGTGGTGGTGTGCGTGCCCACGGCGAACCGCCACCCGGCGCCGGGTGGCTCGGTGCCGGTGCGGTCCCGGCCGCCGTCCGTGTGCCGACAAGATCGTCGCCCGCGACCACGCCTGTTACAGTTCCCGGCACTCCGCGGGCCATCGACGTCCCGACATGCAGTCACAGCGTCGAGGGAGGCTTCTCGCGGTGATCTTCTCCACGGTGCCTCGGCCCCAGGGTCTCTACGATCCGGCCGGGGAGCACGACTCCTGCGGTGTCGCCATGGTCGCCGACTCGCGGGGCCGGCGCAGCCACTCCATCGTCACCGACGCGCTGACCGCGCTGGCCAACCTGGAGCACCGGGGCGCCGCGGGCTCCGAACCCACCAGCGGGGACGGCGCCGGGATCCTGGTGCAGGTGCCCGACGCGATGCTGCGCGCCTCGGTCGACTTCGAGCTGCCCGACCCGGACGCCGGCGCCGCCGGGTACGCGGTGGGCCTGGCCTTCCTGCCCTCCGACGACGACCAGCGGGCCGCCGCGGTGGAGCTGATCGAGCGGATCGCCAAGGAGGAGCGGCTTCGGGTGCTCGGCTGGCGGGACGTGGAGACCCGCCCGGACGTCGCCGACGTGGGGTCCTCGGCACGCGCCTGCATGCCCCGGTTCGCCCAGCTGTTCGTGGCCTCCGAGCCCGCCGACGCCTGCTCGCCCGCCACCGGTGTCGCCCTGGACCGGCTCGCGTTCTGCCTGCGCAAGCGGGCCGAGCGGGAGAGCATCGAGCAGAACTGCGGTACCTACTTCGCCTCGCTGTCCTGCCGCACCCTGGTCTACAAGGGCATGCTGACCACCCACCAGCTGCCGCTGTTCTTCGCGGACCTGGGCGACGACCGGCTGGAGAGCGCGATCGCGCTGGTGCACAGCCGGTTCTCCACGAACACGTTCCCGTCCTGGCCGCTGGCGCACCCGTTCCGGTACGTGGCGCACAACGGTGAGATCAACACCGTGCGGGGCAACCGGAACCGGATGCGGGCCAGGGAGGCGCTGCTGGCCAGCGAGCTGATCCCCGGCGAGCTGGACCGGCTGTACCCGATCTGCACCCCCGACGCCTCCGACTCGGCGTCCTTCGACGAGGTGCTGGAGCTGTTGCACCTGGGCGGGCGCCCGCTGCCGCACGCGGTGCTGATGATGATCCCGGAGGCCTGGGAGAACCACGCCGAGATGGACCCGGCCCGCCGCGCGTTCTACGAGTTCCACTCCAGCCTGATGGAGCCGTGGGACGGGCCGGCGTGCGTCACCTTCACCGACGGCGCGGTGGTCGGAGCGGTGCTGGACCGCAACGGGCTGCGCCCGGCCCGCTGGTGGCAGCTGACCGACGGCCGGGTGGTGCTGGCCAGCGAGTCCGGCGTGCTCGACGTACCGCCCGGCGAGGTGGTGGCCAAGGGCCGGCTGCAGCCGGGGCGGATGTTCCTGGTGGACACCGAGCTGGGCCGGATCGTGGCCGACGAGGAGATCAAGGCGTCCCTGGCCGCCGCCCAGCCCTACGACGAGTGGCTGCACGCGGGGCTGCTGGAGGTGTCCAGCCTGCCGCCCCGGGAGCACGTGGTGCAGCCGCACGAGTCGGTGCAGCGCCGCCAGCTCACCTTCGGCTACACCGAGGAGGAGCTGCGGATCCTGCTCGGCCCGATGGCCATCAAGGGCCTTGAGCCCACCGGGTCGATGGGCACCGACACCCCGGTGGCCGTGCTCTCCCAGCGGCCCCGGATGCTCTACGACTACTTCGTCCAGCTGTTCGCCCAGGTCACGAACCCGCCGCTGGACGCGATCCGGGAGGAGATCGTCACCTCGGTGGCCCGGGTGATGGGCCCGGAGCAGAACCTGCTGGAGCCCACCCCGGCGTCCTGCCGGCACCTGCGGCTGCCCTACCCGGTGATCGACAACGACGAGCTGGCCAAGATCCTGCACATCAACGACGACGGCAACCTGCAGGGGTTCGCCGCGACGGTGATCAGCGGGTTGTACGAGGTGGACGGAGGCGAGCGGGCGCTGTCCGAGGCGCTGGACCGGGTGCGCCGGGAGGCCTCCGAGGCCATCGCCGAGGGCGCCAGGGTGCTGGTGCTGTCCGACCGCGACTCGAACCACCGGATGGCGCCGATCCCGTCGCTGCTGCTCACCTCGGCGGTGCACCACCACCTGGTGCGTCAGCGGGAGCGGGTGCGGGTCGCGCTGGTGGTGGAGAGCGGCGACTGCCGGGAGGTGCACCACGTCGCGCTGCTGCTGGGCTTCGGCGCCGCCGCGGTCAACCCGTACCTGGCCTTCGAGACCATCGAGGACATGATCCGGTCCGGTGACATCACCGGCACCGATCCGATCGTCGCGGTCCGGAACTACGTGAAGGCCCTGGTCAAGGGCGTGCTCAAGGTGATGTCCAAGATGGGCATCTCGACCGTCGGCGCGTACACCGCCGCCCAGGTGTTCGAGGCCATCGGGCTGTCCACCGGCCTGGTCGAGGAGTACTTCACCGGCACCGCGTCCCAGCTCGGTGGGGTCGGGCTGGACGTGCTGGCCGCGGAGGTCGCCGCGCGGCACCGCCGGGCCTACCCGGAGAACCCGACCGACCGGGTCCACCGGCGGCTGGACGTGGGCGGCGAGTACGCCTACCGGCGGGAGGGGGAGCTGCACCTGTTCTCCCCGGAGACGGTGTTCCTGCTGCAGCACGCCACCAAGACCGGGCGGCGCGACGTGTTCCGCCGCTACACCGCCGAGTGCGACCGGCTGGCCGCCGAGGGCGGCTCGTTGCGCGGGCTGTTCGCGCTGCGCACCGGGAGCCGGCCGGCGGTCCCGCTGGCCGAGGTGGAGCCGGCGGCGTCGATCCTGGCCCGCTTCAACACCGGCGCGATGTCCTACGGCTCGATCTCCGCGGAGGCGCACGAGACGCTGGCCGTCGCGATGAACAACCTGGGCGCCCGGTCCAACACCGGCGAGGGCGGCGAGGACGTCGACCGGTTGCACGACCCCCGGCGGAACAGCGCGATCAAGCAGGTCGCGTCCGGCCGGTTCGGCGTGACCAGCGAGTACCTGGTGCACGCCAGGGACATCCAGATCAAGATGGCGCAGGGCGCCAAGCCCGGCGAGGGCGGGCAGCTGCCGCCGAACAAGGTGTGGCCGTGGATCGCCCGCACCCGCCACTCCACTCCCGGGGTGGGGCTCATCTCCCCGCCGCCGCACCACGACATCTACTCCATCGAGGACCTGGCCCAGCTGATCCACGACCTGAAGAACGCCAACGAGCACGCCCGCATCCACGTGAAGCTGGTGTCCTCGGTGGGGGTGGGCACGGTGGCGGCCGGGGTGGCCAAGGCGCACGCCGACGTGGTGCTGATCTCCGGGCACGACGGCGGCACCGGGGCGGCCCCGCTGACCTCGCTCAAGCACGCCGGCGCGCCGTGGGAGATCGGCCTGGCCGACACCCAGCAGACGCTGCTGCTCAACGGCCTGCGGGACCGGATCACGGTGCAGGCCGACGGCCAGCTGAAGACCGCCCGCGACGTGATCGTGGCCGCGCTGCTGGGCGCCGAGGAGTACGGCTTCTCGACCGCGCCGCTGATCGTGGCCGGCTGCGTGATGATGCGGGTCTGCCACCTGGACACCTGCCCGGTGGGGGTGGCCACCCAGGACCCCGAGCTGCGTTCCCGGTTCACCGGCAGCGCGGAGTTCGTGGAGAACTTCTTCCGGTTCCTGGCCGAGGACGTGCGCGAGTACCTGGCGGAGCTGGGCTACCGGTCGCTGGATGAGCTGATCGGGCACGCCGAGCTGCTGGACACCGACCACGCGGTGCGGCACTGGAAGGCCGACCACGGGCTGGACCTGTCGCCGCTGTTCGAGGTACCCGACCTGCCCGACATGTCGCGGCGCCGGACCCGCGAGCAGGACCACGGGCTGGCCGAGGCGCTGGACCGCACGCTGATCCAGCTGGCCGAGGCGTCGCTGGAGGACGCGTACCCGGTGACCGTCCAGCTGCCGGTGCGCAACGTGAACCGCACGGTGGGCACCCTGCTCGGCGCCGAGGTGACCCGGCGCTACGGCGGTGAGGGCCTGCCCGAGGACACCATCCGGATCCGGCTGGACGGCTCGGCGGGGCAGTCGCTGGGCGCGTTCCTGCCCTCGGGCATCACCCTGGAGCTGACCGGCGACGCGAACGACTACGTGGCCAAGGGGCTGTCCGGCGGCCGGATCATCGTGCGGCCGCACCCGGACGCCACGTTCGCGGCCGAGCAGCAGGTCATCGCGGGCAACGTGATCGGCTACGGCGCCACGGCGGGGGAGATCTTCCTGCGCGGCGTGGTCGGCGAGCGGTTCTGTGTGCGCAACTCCGGCGCGCTGGCCGTGGCCGAGGGAGTGGGCGACCACGCCTGCGAGTACATGACCGGAGGCACGGTGGTGGTGCTCGGCTCGACCGGCCGGAACGTGGCGGCCGGGATGTCCGGCGGCACCGCCTACGTGCTCGACCTCGACCCGGGGCGGGTCAACCGGGAGCTGGTGGACCTGGAGACGCCCGGCGAGCAGGACCTGGAGATGCTGCGCGAGGTGGTCGTCCGGCACGGCGAGCTGACCGGCTCCGCGGTGTCGGCCTCGCTGCTGGGCGACTGGCCGCGCCGGTCCCGGGCGTTCACGAAGATCATGCCCCGGGACTACCGGCGGGTGCTGGAGGCGGTCCGGCTGGCCACCGCCGAGGGCCGCGACCCGGACGACGCGATCATGGAGGCCGCCCGTGGCTAGGCCGACCAGCGAAACGGAGGCCGCTCGTGGCTGACCCTCGTGGTTTCCTCACCTACGGCCGCGTCGACGCTCCGAAACGGTCGACGGCCGACCGCGCGCACGACTGGCACGAGGTGTACGCCGACCAGTCGACGCCGGACCACCTGGCGGGCACCCGCGACCAGGCGGCCCGGTGCATGGACTGCGGCATCCCGTTCTGCCACTCCGGCACCGCGGGCTGCCCGCTGGGCAACCTGGTCCCGGAGTGGAACGACCTGGTCCGCCGGGGCGACTGGGACCGGGCCAGCGACCGGCTGCACGCGACCAACAACTTCCCGGAGTTCACCGGCCGGCTGTGCCCGGCGCCGTGCGAGGCGGCGTGCGTGCTCGCGCTGACCCCGGCCGCCGGTGGCGCGGTGGCGATCAAGCGGGTCGAGCAGACCATCGCGGACACCGCGTGGGAGCGCGAGCTGGTGGTGGCCCAGAGCCCCGGCCTGGCCAGCGGCAGGCGGGTGGCGGTGGTGGGCTCCGGGCCGGCCGGGCTGGCCGCAGCGCAGCAGCTGACCCGCGCCGGGCACGAGGTCACGGTGTACGAGCGGGACGACCGGTTGGGCGGCCTGCTGCGCTACGGCATCCCGGAGTTCAAGATGGAGAAGTCGGTGCTGGACCGGCGGCTGACCCAGATGCACGCCGAGGGCACCCGGTTCGTCACCTCCTGCGAGGTGGGCGGGTCGGCGCGCGGCGACCTGCCGATCGAGCGGCTGCGCTCCGAGCACGACGCGGTGGTGCTCGCCGTGGGCGCGCTCGCCGGTCGGGACGCGCCGGACCTGCCGGGCCGCGAGCTGGACGGCGTGCACCTGGCGATGGAGCACCTGGTGCCGGCGAACCGCGAGTGCGAGGGCGACGGGCCGACCCCGCTGTCCGCCGAGGGCAGGCACGTGGTGATCGTCGGCGGCGGCGACACCGCGGCGGACTGCTACGGCACCGCGCTGCGCCAGGGCGCGGCCTCGGTGCACCAGCTCGACCAGTACCCCCGCCCCCCGGACGAGCCCGACTTCGACCGGTCCCCGTGGCCGACCTGGCCGTGGGTGCTGCGCACCTACCCGGTGCACGAGGAGGGTGGCGAGCGTCGCTGGGAGGTCGCGGTGGAGCGGTTCCTCGGCGACGAGCTGGGCCACGTGCGGGCGGTCCAGCTGCGCAGGGTGCGGGTGGAGAAGGACCCGTCGACGGGGCGCCGCGAGGTGGTGCCGATGTCCGAGGAGGTCATCGAGCTGCCCTGCCAGCTGGCGCTGCTGGCGATCGGGTTCACCGGTGTGGAGGACATGCCGCTGCTCGGCGGGCTGGGCCTGGAACGCGCGCCGAGGGGGCACCTGAGCTGCGGCCCGGACTGGCAGACGTCCTCGCCCGGGGTGTTCGTCTGCGGCGACGCGCACCGGGGTGCCTCGCTGGTGGTGTGGGCGATCGCCGAGGGCCGGGCGGTCGCGCACGCGGTGGACGCCCACCTCACCGGGGCGTCCACACTGCCGTCCCCGGTACACCCCACCGCGCTGCCCTTGATGGCCTGATCGGGCGCGCGCCGCCGGGCCCGTACGATCGGGGGGTGGCTCTCCCCGACACCGCGCCGGACCGACTCGGGCCGCTCGACGTCCTGAAGCGGGTCTTCGGCTACGACGCCTTCCGGGGCAACCAGGCCGAGATCATCGAGCACGTCCGGGGCGGCGGCGACGCGCTGGTGCTGATGCCCACCGGCGGTGGCAAGTCGCTGTGCTACCAGATCCCGGCGCTGGTGCGGGACGGCGTCGGGGTGGTGGTGTCGCCGCTCATCGCCCTGATGCAGGACCAGGTCGACGCGCTGCGTGCGCTCGGTGTGCGCGCCGGGTTCCTGAACTCCACCCAGGACCCCGAGCAGCGCCGCGAGGTGGAGCAGGCGTTCCTGTCCGGCGACCTCGACCTGCTCTACCTGGCGCCGGAGCGGCTGAAGGTGGAGTCCACCCTGCGGCTGCTGGACCGGGGCACGGTGGCGCTGTTCGCCATCGACGAGGCGCACTGCGTCGCCCAGTGGGGCCACGACTTCCGGCCCGACTACCTGGAGCTGTCCCGGCTGCACGAGCGCTGGCCGGACGTGCCCCGGATCGCGCTGACCGCCACGGCCACCGAGGCGACCCACGCCGAGATCGCCACCCGGTTGAACCTCACCGAGTCGACCGGCGCCCGACACTTCGTCGCCAGCTTCGACCGGCCCAACATCCAGTACCGGATCGCGCCGAAGAACGAGCCGCGCCGCCAGCTGCTGGAGCTGCTGCGCACCGAGCACCCCGGCGACGCGGGCATCGTCTACTGCCTGTCCCGCAACTCGGTTGAGCAGACCGCCGAGTTCCTGGCCGGGCAGGGGATCACCGCGCTGCCCTACCACGCGGGCCTGGACGCGCGGACCCGCGCGGCGAACCAGTCCCGGTTCCTGCGCGAGGACGGCGTGGTGGTGGTGGCCACGATCGCCTTCGGCATGGGCATCGACAAGCCGGACGTGCGGTTCGTCGCGCACCTGGACCTGCCCAAGTCCGTCGAGGGCTACTACCAGGAGACCGGCCGCGCCGGCCGCGACGGGCTGCCGTCCACCGCCTGGCTGGCCTACGGGCTGGCCGACGTGGTGCAGCAGCGGAAGATGATCGACGACTCGCCCGGCGACCTCGCCCACCGCCGCCGGCTGAGCCAGCACCTGGACGCGATGCTGGCGCTGTGCGAGACGGTGGAGTGCCGGCGGCTGCGGCTGTTGAACTACTTCGGCCAGGCCCTGTCCGAGGGCACCGAGCCGTGCGGCAACTGCGACACCTGCCTGACCCCGCCGGAGTCCTGGGACGGCACGGTCCCGGCGCAGAAGGTGCTGTCCACCGTGTTCCGGCTGGACCGGGAGCGGCGGCAGAAGTTCGGTGCCGGCCAGATCATCGACATCCTGCGCGGCAAGCACACCCCGAAGGTGGAGCAGTTCGACCACCACTCGCTCACCGTGTTCGGGGTGGGCGCCGACCTGTCCGACGGCGAGTGGCGCGGGGTGATCCGGCAGCTGATGGCGCAGGGGCTGCTCTCGGTGGAGGGCAACTACCAGACCTTCGTGCTCACCGACGCCAGCCGCGACGTGTTGCGCGGCGAGCGCCAGGTGATGATGCGCCGAGACCCGGCCGCCCAGCGGCCGGCCCGGTCCCGCTCGTCGGGGAAGGGCGCGGCGGCCGCCGAGCTGCCGGCGGGCGCAGCCCCGGTGTTCGAGCGGCTGCGCGCCTGGCGGGGCGCCACGGCCAAGGAGCAGGGCGTGCCGGCCTACGTGATCTTCCACGACGCCACGCTGCGGGAGATCGCCACCCGCATGCCGGGCAGCCTCGCCGAGCTGGGCACGATCAGCGGTATCGGGGAGAACAAGCTGGCCAAGTACGGCGAGGGCGTGCTGGCGACCCTCGCCGAGTGAGCGGGATAGCCTGCCGGGCATGGGATTCGCCGGGTTCGGGGAAGGGCTGGTCGATTTCTACGACGGCCTGGTCGCCGACAACTCCAAGGCGTACTGGACCGACCACCGCGCGGTGTACGAGGAGCACGTCCGCGAGCCGATGCGTGCGCTGCTGGCCGCGCTGGAGCCCGAGTTCGGCGAGGGCAAGATCTTCCGCCCGTACCGGGACGTCCGGTTCAGCGCGGACAAGACGCCGTACAAGACCCACTGCGGCGGCTACCTCGACGGCTACTACGTGCAGGCCGACGCCGAGGGCCTGATGATCGCCGGCGGGTACTACCGGATGGCCGGCGACCAGGTGCGGCGCTACCGGATCGCGGTGGACGAGGAGCGCCGGGGCGAGGACCTGCGCCGCCGGGTGGACGCGCTGGCCGGCGCCGGGATGACCGTCGCGGGCGACCTGCTGGCCACCCGCCCGAGGGGCACCGACCCCGGACACCCCCGCCTGGAGCTGCTGCGGCACCGCTCGCTGTACGCCTGGCGGCGCTGGACCGGGGAGGACGAGCTGCTCAGCCCCGAGCTGCCCGAGCTCGTCGCGGCCCGCTGGCGCGAGCTCACCCCGCTGCTGGAGTGGCTGACCGACCACGTCGGCCCCACCGAGGAGCCGCGCCGCTGAGCCACCGCCGCTGAGCCACCGCCGCTGAGCCACCGCCCGAGCCCCGCCGGAGCCACCGCCCGAGCCCCGCAGGGGACGCCGGACGGTGACCCCGCGGCCCTGAAGTCACCGCCCGTCGCGCCTGGCCAGCCACATGCCGATTCCCGCGCCGGACAGGTCGGTGAGCCCGTCCCAGACGTCGCCGTCCCGGTTGAGCGGGAGCACGGCCTGCAGGATCTCCGACCCGACGGCGTACCCGAGCAGGCCCAGCGCCAGCCCGACGACCGGGATGCCGGCCCGTCGACCGGTCCACGCCAGGGCGGCGAACAGCGCGAAGTGCCCCAGCTTGTCCACCCCGGGCGGCAGGAACGGCACCCCGGAGGCCGGGCTGAACAGCGCATAGAAGCTGATCAGCAGGACCACGACGAAGGGGAGCAGGCGACCCGGCACCGGCGAATTGTGCCGCGCGGGGCCGACAGCCGTTCACCTCGCGGTCGGCGTGTCAGTCGGCGGGCAGGACTACGCTTCGGAGTCGTGAGTCGTCGCGCGAAGATCGTCTGCACCCTGGGTCCCGCCACCGCGAGCGCGGACCGCATCCGGGACCTGGTCCGGGCCGGGATGGACGTGGCCCGGCTGAACTTCAGCCACGGCAACCGGGAGGACCACAAGCGGGTCTACGAACAGGTCCGCGAGGCGGCCGACGCGGAGGGCCGCGCGGTCGGCATCCTCGCCGACCTGCAGGGACCGAAGATCCGGCTCGGCCGGTTCGCCGCCGGGCCGGTGGAGTGGCGCACCGGTGAGGAGGTCCGGATCACCGTCGAGGACGTCGCCGGCACGCACGACCGGGTGTCCACCACGTACACCGGGCTGGCCACCGACGCCCGCCCGGAGGACCGGCTGCTCGTCGACGACGGCAAGGTCGGGCTGCGGGTGACCTGCGTGGAGGGCCTGGACGTGGTCTGCCGGGTCACCGAGGGCGGCACGGTCAGCGACAACAAGGGGCTGTCGCTGCCCGGGATGAACGTGACGGTGCCGGCGATGAGCGAGAAGGACATCGCCGACCTGGAGTTCGCGCTGGGCCTGCGGGTCGACTTCATCGCGCTGTCGTTCGTGCGCAGCCCGGCCGACATCGACTCGGTGCACCAGGTGATGGACCGGGTGGGCGGCGGCCGGCTGCCGGTGATCGCCAAGCTGGAGAAGCCGGAGGCGGTGGACAACCTGGAGGCCATCGTGCTGGCCTTCGACGGGGTCATGGTCGCACGCGGGGACCTGGGCGTGGAGCTGCCGCTGGAGAACGTCCCGCTGGTGCAGAAGCGGGCCATCCAGATCGCCAGGGAGAACGCCAAGCCGGTCATCGTGGCCACCCAGATGCTCGACTCCATGATCACCAACTCCCGGCCGACCCGGGCCGAGGCGTCCGACGTGGCCAACGCGGTGCTGGACGGCACCGACGCGGTCATGCTCTCCGGTGAGACCAGCGTGGGCCGTTACCCGATCAAGACGGTGCGCACCATGTCGGAGATCATCGAGGCGGTGGAGGCCGGCTCGTTCGGCGTGCCCCCGCTGAACCACGTGCCGCGCACCAAGCGGGGCGTGCTGTCCTACGCCGCTCGGGACATCGGGGAGCGGCTGTCCGCCCGTGCGCTGGTGGCGTTCACCCAGTCCGGCGACACCGTGCGCAGGTTGGCCCGGCTGCACAGCAAGCTGCCGTTGCTGGCGTTCACCCCGGTGCCCGCGGTGCGCAGCCAGCTCGCCCTGACCTGGGGCACCGAGACCTTCCTCGTCGACCAGGTGGAGTCCACCGACGCGATGGTCCGCCAGGTGGACGCGGCGATACTGACCATCGAGCGGTCCCGGCCCGGCGACCTCGTCGTGGTGGTCGCGGGCTCGCCGCCGGGCACCGTCGGCTCGACCAACCTGATCCGGGTGCACCGGCTGGGCGAGGACGATCACGCTTGACCGACCCGCGCCGGTCGCGCGCCCGCCCCGGCGGGGTACGGCAGACTCCGTCGACATGACACGATCCGAGACCGCCGCCACCGGCATCCCGGGCGCGGAGATCGCCGCCGACGGGGTGCCCCGGGGCCAGGCCGTGCTGGACCGGCTGGTGGCGCGGCTCGACCTGGAGCGCATCGAGGTCAACCTGTTCCGGGGCACCAGCCCGACCGAGTCGCCGCCCCGGGTGTTCGGCGGCCAGGTCGCCGGGCAGGCGCTGGTCGCCGCCGGGCGGACCGTGCCGCCGGACCGGGGGGTGCACTCGCTGCACGCCTACTTCATCCGGCCCGGCGACCCGACCGTGCCGATCGTGTACGACGTCGAGCGGGTGCGCGACGGGCGCTCGTTCACCACCCGCCGGGTGCTCGCCATCCAGCACGGGGACCCGATCTTCACGCTGTCCGCGTCGTTCCAGCTCCCGCAGCCCGGGCTGGAGCACTCGGTCGACATGCCCGCCGGGGTGCCGGACCCGGAGTCGCTGCCCGACATGGGCACCCGGATCGCGGGGATGCGCGCCGAGGTGGGGGCGTTCCAGCGGCTGCCCCGCCCGCTGGACATCCGCTACGTCCGCGAGCCGGTGTGGTCGCCGGACTACGAACCGACCACCGAGCCAGTGCGGGTGTGGATGCGCGCGGACGGGACGCTGCCGGACGACCGGCTGCTGCACGTCTGCCTGCTCACCTACGCCTCGGACCTGACGCTGCTGAACTCGGTGCTGGCCCGCCACCGGCTGCCCGGTCCGCAGGAGGACGTGCGGCGGGCCAGCCTGGACCACGCCATGTGGTTCCACCACGGGTTCCGCGCCGACGAGTGGTTCCTCTACGAGTGCTTCTCACCGGTCGCCTCCGGGGCGCGGGGCCTGGCCACCGGCCGGTTCTTCGCCGCCGACGGCAGGCTGATCGCCACGACGGTGCAGGAGGGCCTGGTGCGGGTCGGCGGACAGTAGGGTCGGCGGCATGCAGACCGACGTGACGTTCCGCTGTGACGACGGCTTCGCGATGCCCGGCGTGCTCACCACCCCGGACACCCCGGCCGACGGGCCGAGGCCCGGGCTGCTGCTGATCTACGAGGCGCTCGGGATGAACCAGGAGATGGCCTCGACGGCCCGCGACCTCGCCGGCGAGGGCTGGACCGTGCTCATCCCGGACCTGTTCGCCCGGGGTGCGAAACCATTGTGCATCGCCCGCTGTCTGCGCGCGGTGGCCAGCGGGGAGGGGCCGCCGCTGGACGACCTGGACGCCGCCCGGCGCTGGCTGGCCGGGCAACCGGGGGTGGACGCGCAGCGGATGGGCGTCATCGGCTTCTGCATGGGCGGCGGGTTCGCGCTGCTGCTCGCCATGACCGGGCACTACCGGGCCAGCGCGCCGTTCTACGGGACGGCGCCGAAGGAGATGCCCCGGTCCTGCCCGGTGGTGGCCAGCTACGGCGGCCGGGACAAGGTGCTGCGGGCCGACCCGGCCAGGCTGGAGGAGAACCTCGCGCGGCTGGGCGTGCCGCACGAGGTGAAGGTCTACCCCGAGGCCGGGCACTCCTTCTACACCGAGGCCCCGGGACGGGTGTTGCGCATGGTGGGGCCGTACACGCCGATGGGCGCCGGGTACCACGAGCCCAGTGCCGTCGACGCCCGCCACCGGGTCGTCTCGTTCTTCCGCGAGCACCTCGACGGTGGGGCCGACTCCCGCTCCGGGGGCTAGCCTCTCAGGCGATGGTGCTGAACGAACGACCCCAGAGCGGCCCCGAGGCCGACCCCCGCGCGGCCCCCGAGCCCGGGGCCCGGCCCGAGCCCGATGTCGAGTTCGAACCGGAGTCCGAGTCCGAGTCCGGGTCGACGGACGGGGCCGGGTCGACGGACGAGTCGAAGGACGAGGGCGAGCACGGCGAGAGCATGCTCACGGTGCTGCTCGCGCTCGGCGCCAACTTCGCGGTGGCCGTGGCCAAGGCGGTCGCCGGCGTCATCACCGGCAGCGCCGCGATGCTGTCCGAGGCGGCGCACTCGGTGGCCGACTGCGGCACCGAGCTGTTCCTGCTCACCGCGCTGCGCCGCTCCGCCAAGCCGGCCGACCAGAGCCACCCCTTCGGCTACGGCAAGGAGCGCTTCTTCTGGTCCCTGCTGGCGGCGGTGTCGATCTTCACCGCCGGTGCGATGTTCTCCATCTTCCAGGGGGTGAGCACGCTCACCGGCCACGGCGAGGAGCAGCAGGACGCGCTGATCGGCTACATCGTGCTGGGCATCGCGGCGGTCCTGGAGGGCATCTCGCTGCGCCAGGCGATCAAGCAGGTGCGCAGCGAGCAGGCCGAGGACAGGCTCGGCCTCCGGCTGTACCTGCGGCGCACCGACGACCCGACGGTCAAGACAGTGCTCTACGAGGACAGCGCGGCGATCGTCGGCCTGCTGCTCGCCTTCGGCGGTCTCGGGCTCACCCAGCTGACCGGCTCGCACGTGTACGACGGCGTCGCGTCGCTGCTGATCGGGCTGCTGCTGGTGGTCGTCGCCTACTTCCTGGGCCGCACGAACATGGGCCTGCTGATCGGTCGGCAGGCCGACCCCCGGCTGCTCGCGGCGGTCCGGAAACGGCTCGACCAGCAACCCGAGGTGGAGGTCGTGGTCGACCTGCTCACCATGCTGACCGGAACCGACCGGGTGCTGGTGTGTGCCCGGCTGGACTTCGTGGACTCGGTGACCTCCTCGGCGATGGAGCTGGCCTGCGTGCGGATCGACTCCGACCTGCGCACCGAGTTCCCCGACCTGGACGAGATCTTCCTGGAGCCGGTCCCGCGCACCGACCCGGACCTGCGCGCCAGGGTCCGCGCCCGGTACGGCTCGCCCCGGGTCGAGGTGGCGGAGAGCTCGGCGCGGGAAAGTTAACCCTTGTGCTAGTAATTGGTATGCGCCGGGACGGGGGGATCTGATGGCCGACCGGCAGTGGGGCTTCCGCACCCGCGCGGTGCATGCTGGGGCGGCGCCGGACCGGACGACGGGCGCCCGCGCGGTGCCGATCTACCAGTCGACCAGCTTCGTGTTCGAGGACACCACAGACGCGGCCAGCCTATTCGCGCTGCAGAAGTTCGGCACGATCTACAGCCGGATCGCCAACCCCACCGTTGCGGCGCTGGAGGAGCGGCTGGCCAGCCTGGACGGCGGGCTCGGCGCGGTGGCGACCGCGAGCGGCCAGGCCGCCGAGTTCCTCACCTTCGCCTGCCTGGCCGGCGCCGGCGACGAGATCGTGGCGGCCGCAGGGCTGTACGGCGGCACGGTCACCCAGCTCGACGTGACGCTGCGCCGGTTCGGGGTGAACACGACGTTCGTCGGCGGGGGCGACCCGGACGACTTCGCCGCCGCCATCACCGAGCGCACCAAGCTGGTGTTCGCCGAGGTTGTGGCGAACCCGTCGGGCGAGGTCGCCGACATCGCCGGGCTGGCCGACGTGGCGCACGCCGCCGGGGTGCCGCTGGTGATGGACGCGACGCTGGTCACCCCGTACCTGTGCCGGCCGATCGAGCACGGCGCGGACATCGTGATCCACTCGGCGACGAAGTTCCTCGGCGGCCACGGCACCACGCTCGGCGGCGTGGTCATCGAGTCCGGGCGGTTCGACTGGGGCAACGGGCGGTTCCCGCAGATGACCGAGCCCATCCCGTCCTACGGCGGGCTGAGCTGGTGGGGCAACTTCCAGGAGTTCGGGTTCCTGACCAGGCTGCGTGCCGAGCAGCTGCGCGACGTCGGCCCGGCGCTGTCCCCGCACAGCGCGTTCCTGCTGCTGCAGGGCGTGGAGACGCTGCCGCAGCGGATGGAGGCGCACCTGGCGAACACCCGCACGGTGGCCGAGTGGCTGGCCGCCGATCCTCGGGTCGAGTACGTGCGCTGGGCCGGGCTGCCCGACCACCCGCACCACGACAGGGCGGCGCGCTACACCCCGCAGGGACCGGGCGCGGTGTTCGCGTTCGGGGTGCGGGGCGGGCGGGCGGCCGGTCAGACGTTCATCGAGTCGGTTGAGCTGTGCAGTCACCTGGCCAACGTGGGCGACGTGCGCACCCTCGTGATCCACCCCGGGTCGACCACCCACCAGCAGCTCACCGACGAGCAGCTGCGCGCCGGCGGCGTGCCCCCGGACATGATCCGGATCAGCGTCGGCCTGGAAGACCCCGACGACATCCTGTGGGACCTCGACCAGGCGCTCGCGGCCGCGGTGAAAGAAGCCGGATGAGCGGCCCGGACTGGACGAACCCGGCACCCGGCGCGCGGCTGGCACTGCTGCGGCGCACCCGGACCGTCGCGGTGCTCGGGGCGTCGCCGACCCCGGCGCGGGCCAGCAACTTCGTCGCCACCTACCTGCTGGCCAGCACCGACTTCGAGGTGTACTTCGTCAACCCGCACGCGGCGGAGATCCTGGGCCGCCCGGCGTACCCGTCGCTGGCCGACCTTCCGGTCGTGCCCGACCTGGTCGACACGTTCCGCCGCGCGGACGACCTGCCGGGGGTGCTCGACGAGGTGCTCGCGGTGGGGGCGAAGGCCTGGTGGCTGCAGTTCGGCCTGTGGGCACCCGATCTGGCCCGCAAGGCCGAGGAGGCGGGGCTGACCGTGGTGATGGACCGCTGCCTGAAGATCGAGCACGCCCGGTTCCACGGCGGGCTGCACCTGGCCGGGTTCGACACCGGGGTGATCACCTCGCGGCGGCAGCGGTGAGCGCCGGCGGCGGCCGACCGGCGTCCGGCCGGTGAGCGGCCGATGAGAACCGAGGCGGAGCACGCGGCGGCGCGCCGGGTCACCGGGGCGTGGCTGGACGGCGACCCGGTGGGCCGCCGGCGGTTCGTCGACCTGCCCGCGCTGGAGCTGGAGCTCGGCGGGCGGCTGCCGGCGGTGCGGCTGGCCTACGAGACGTGGGGCAGCCTGAACGCGGCCGGCGACAACGCGGTGCTGGTCCTGCACGCGATGACCGGCGACAGTCACGCCACCGGCGAGCCCGGCCCCGGCCACCCCACCGGCGGCTGGTGGCAGGGCGTGATCGGCCCCGGCCTGGGGCTGGACACCGACCGCTGGTTCGTGGTGTGCCCCAACGTGATCGGCGGTTGCCAGGGCAGCACCGGGCCGTCGTCGGCGGCTCCGGACGGGGCGCCGTGGGGCAGCCGCTGGCCGGTCACCACGATCCGCGACCAGGTGGCCTCCGAGTTCGGCTTCGCCGACGCGCTGGGCGTGCGGCGCTGGGCGGCGGTGGTCGGCGGGTCGATGGGCGGGATGCGCGCGCTGGAGTGGGCGGTGATGGCGCCCGACCGGGTCGCGCGGATGATCCTGCTGGCCGCCTCCGCGGAGGCCAGCGCCGACCAGATCGGCACCTGCTCCATCCAGATCGACGCCATCCGCTCCGACCCGCGCTGGCTCGACGGCGACTACTACGCCGACGACGCCGGCCCGCACGTCGGGATGGGTATCGCGCGGCGGATCGCGCACCTGACCTACCGCACCGCCGGCGAGGTGGACACCCGGTTCGGCCGTGGCTGGCAGGGCGAGCTGGACCCGTTGGTCGGCGGCCGGTTCGCGGTGGAGTCCTACCTCCAGCACGCGGAGGACGGGCTGCGCGATCGGTTCGACGCCGGCACCTACGTGGCGCTCACCGCCGCGATGAACAGCCACGAGATCGGCAGGGCCCGGGGTGGTACGGCGGCGGCACTGGCCGCCATGACGGCCGCGCCGACTGTCGTCGGGGTCGACTCCGACCGGCTCTACCCGCTGCACCAGCAGCTCGAGCTGGCCGGGCTGCTCGGCGTGGAGCCGCACGTGGTGCACTCCGACCGGGGGCACGACGCGTTCCTGGTCGAGGTCGAGCAGGTCAACGCCGTGCTCGCCGCCGCGCTCCGCTGACCGGCCCGCCCGCTGACCGCGGTATTCCCCGCCATCCGGGCAGCGGGTCAGTCGGACGGGAGCCGGCCGGAGCGGATCGCCGCGCACAGGGCCTCGTGGTCGGCCTCGGTCTGGTCGGCGTAGGCGCGCGCGAAGCGGGACAGCGCGCGGTCCAGCGGGTCGGACTTGCCCACGTAGCCGGCGATCATCGAGGCGCCGCTGGTCCGCGAATGCCCCTTGGCCAGGAGGTGACCGACCACCCCGGCGTAGTCGTCGAGCGCGCGGGAGTCGATGGAGTCGAGCGCGACGGTGCCCTTCATGTTCCGGAACTGGCGCACGTAGTACTGCCGGCCGCCCGCGGTGGTCCAGCCGAGAAGCGGGTCGCTGACGGTCTGCAGCGCCTGCTGGTACTCCACGACCCGCTGCCCCTGGTGGTCGTGCCAGGCCGACTCGCCGTGCACCCACCGCGCCAGCACCGACCGTCGGGCCTGCTTGAGCTGAAGGAAGACCACGTCGTCCGCGCTGCTGCCCTCGAGCAGCGCCACGTAGGCGCGCAACCCGACGCTGCCCACCCCGACGACCTTGTGCGCGATGTCGACCAGCGTGTAGCCGGCCAGCATCCGCCGCCAGTGCGGGGCGAGCGTGGCGAGGTAGTCGTCGAGCGCGTGGGCCAGCTGCTCGGCCTCCACGTCCGGCACGCGGGTGATCAGCGGCGGTTCCTCGACGATCCGCCGCGCCCCGCCCCGCCGCTCGGTGAACCGGGGCAGCGCGCGGTCGCTGGTGCGCTTGCGGGCGCGTTCGGCGGCGCGTTTGATCTCGTGCCGCAGCTGCTTGTCCTCGGCGTCACGGGCCAGCCGGTCGACGTCGACCCGCTCGTAGGACCGGGACAGCAGCGGCCGCCCGGAGAGGTGGCGGACCTCGGCCCGGTAGGCGGCCGCGCAGGCCCGGACCGCCCGCGCGCACTCGCCCTCCTTGGCGCCGTTCTCCCGGCCGGCGACCCAGATGCTGGCCACCAGCCGCCGCAGGTCCCATTCCCAGCAGCCGGGGTGGGCCTCGTCGAAGTCGTTGAGGTCGATCACCAGGTCGCGCTCCGGCGAGGCGTAGAAGCCGAAGTTGCCCAGGTGGGCGTCACCGCAGACCACCGGGCTGATGCCGGTGCTGGGCAGCGCGGCGACGTCGGCGGCCATCACCACCGCGGAGCCGCGCAGGAAGCCGTACGGGGAGGCGGCCATCCGCGCCACGCGCACCGGGACGAGCCGGTCCACCCGTCCCCGGTGCGACTCGATGATCTGCTCGACCGGGTCGGGCCGGTCGGCCGGCGGCTCCCAGGTCCCGAGTGCCGAGCGGGGCACCCGCTTGCGCAGCGCCTTGCCCAGCCGGTACCGCTCGGCCCGCGACTCGGGGCGGCGGCGCAGTGACGCGTAGCCGGAGCTGTCCGCGCCGGGCAGCACCTGGTGCCCGGGCCGGTCGTCGGCCGCGTCACCGGCCTCGGTCATGCCGGCTCGCCGCCGGGGTCGCGGGGGGAGTGGAAGGCGTCCAGGATGCGGGCCGCGCCGAGCGCCGGGGTGAGCCCGCCGTCCAGCACGGAGGTCTCCAGCTCGCCGGAGATCTCCCGGACGGCGGGGTGCGCGCGCAGCTCGGCGCGCAGCCGGTCGGTCACCATGGTCCACATCCACCGCACCTGCTGGCGGCGGCGTCGCTCGGTGAGCTGGCCGGAGTCGTCCAGCCGCCGCTGGTGGTCGGTGACCTTGTCCCACACCTCGTCGATGCCGGTGTCGGTGGCGGCGCTGCAGGTCAGCACCGGCACCTCCCAGCCGGTGCCGTCGGTGTCCGGGCCGCGGAGCATCCGCAGCGCCCCGGCCAGCTCCCGCGCGGCACGCGTCGCGTCCTTCTCACCGGAGCCGTCGGCCTTGTTCACCGCGATCACGTCGGCCAGCTCGAGGATGCCCCGCTTGATGCCCTGCAGCGCGTCACCGGTGCGGGCGATGGTCAGGTACAGGAACGTGTCGACCATGTCCGCCACCGCGTACTCGGACTGCCCGACGCCGACCGTCTCCACGATCAGCACGTCGTAGCCGGCGGCCTCCATGACCACCATGCTCTCCCGGGTGGCGGTGGCCACCCCGCCCAGCGTGCCGGCGGTGGGGGAGGGCCGGATGAACGCCGAGTCGTCGCCGGCCAGCCGCGACATCCGGGTCTTGTCACCCAGCACGCTGCCGCCGCTGCGCGACGACGACGGGTCCACGGCCAGCACAGCGACCCGGTGCCCGGCGCCGGTCAGCCGGGTGCCCAGCGAGTCGATGAAGGTGGACTTGCCCACCCCGGGCACCCCGGTGATGCCGACCCGGTGCGCCTTGCCGGTGTCCGGGATCAGCTCGACCAGTAGCCGCTGGGCCAGGTCGCGGTGGTCGGCGCGGCGGGACTCGACCAGGGTGATGGCGCGGGCGATCCACCGCCGGTTGCCCTGGCGAACCCCGTCCAGATAGGGCTGGACGTCGCCCGCCCCGTCGCCTGCCCCGTCGCCCGCCAGGTCGGAGGTCACCTCGGAGGTCACGTCCGCGCGTGCGCCCGCTCGCGCAGGGTGTCGAGCAGCTCACCGGCGGCGTCCGCGATCACCGTCCCGGGCGGGAAGATGGCGGCGGCGCCGGCCTCGCGCAGCGCGTCGAAGTCGTCCGGCGGGATCACCCCGCCCACCACGACCAGCACGTCGCCGGCGTCCAGCGCGGCCAGCTCGTCGCGCAGCGCGGGCACCAGCGTCAGGTGGCCGGCGGCCAGCGAGGACACCCCGACGATGTGCACGTCGGCCTCCACCGCCTGCCGGGCCACCTCGGCCGGGGTCTGGAACAGCGGGCCGACGTCGACGTCGAAGCCCAGGTCGGCGAACGCGGTGGAGATCACCTTCTGACCGCGGTCGTGGCCGTCCTGGCCCATCTTGGCCACCAGGATCCGGGGCCGGCGGCCGGTGTCGGCCTCGAACTGCTCGGTGGCGGCCCTGGCCCGCTCGATCGCGTCCACCTGCCCGGACTCCTCCCGGTAGATGCCGGAGATCGTCTTCGGCGACGCGGTGTGCCGGCCGTAGACCTTCTCCAGCGCGTCGGAGATCTCCCCGACGCTGGCCTTGGCCCTGGCGGCGTCGACCGCGCAGGCCAGCAGGTTCTGTTCCAGCCCGGGGCCGCGGTCGCCGCGCTCGGCGGCCTCGGCGGCGGCGGTCAGCGCGTGCAGCGCGTCCTCGCAGGCCTGCCCGTCGCGCTCCTCGCGCAGCTGGCGCAGGCGCTCGACCTGCTGGGCCAGCACGTCGGCGTTGTCGATCTTCAGGACCTCGATCGACTCGTCGGCGTCCACCCGGTAGGTGTTGAGTCCGATCACCGGCTGGCGGCCGGAGTCGATCCGCGCCTGGGTGCGGGCGGAGGCCTCCTCGATGCGCATCTTCGGGATGCCCTCGTCGATCGCCTTGGCCATCCCGCCGGCCGCCTCGACCTCCTGGATGTGTTCCCAGGCGCGCGCGGCCAGGTCGTGGGTGAGCTTCTCCACGTAGTAGCTGCCGCCCCACGGGTCGATCGCCCGGGTGGTACCGGACTCCTGCTGCAGCAGCAGCTGGGTGTTCCGGGCGATCCGCGCCGAGAAGTCGGTGGGCAGTGCCAGCGCCTCGTCCAGCGCGTTGGTGTGCAGCGACTGGGTGTGCCCCTGGGTGGCGGCCATCGCCTCCACGCAGGTGCGGACCACGTTGTTGTAGACGTCCTGCGCGGTCAGCGACCAGCCGGAGGTCTGGCTGTGCGTGCGGAGCGACAGCGACTTGGGGTTCTCCGCCCCGAACTGCTTGACCAGCTTGGCCCACAGCAGCCGCCCGGCGCGGAGCTTGGCGACCTCCATGAAGAAGTTCATCCCGATCGCCCAGAAGAACGACAGCCTCGGCGCGAACTTGTCGATCTCCAGACCGGCGCCCACCCCGGCGCGCAGGTACTCCACCCCGTCGGCCAGCGTGTACGCCAGCTCCAGGTCGGCCGTGGCCCCGGCCTCCTGGATGTGGTAGCCGGAGATGGAGATCGAGTTGAACTTGGGCATCTTCGTCGAGGTGTAGGAGAAGATGTCCGAGATGATCCGCATCGACGGCTGCGGCGGGTAGATGTAGGTGTTGCGGACCATGAACTCCTTGAGGATGTCGTTCTGGATGGTCCCGGCCAGCTTCTCCGGCGCCACCCCCTGCTCCTCGGCGGCCACGATGTACAGCGCCAGTACCGGCAGCACCGCGCCGTTCATGGTCATCGACACGCTCATCTGGTCCAGCGGGATGCCGTCGAACAGCTGCCGCATGTCGTAGATCGAGTCGATCGCCACCCCGGCCATGCCCACGTCGCCGGGCACCCGGGGGTTGTCCGAGTCGTAGCCGCGGTGGGTGGGCAGGTCGAACGCGACGGACAGGCCCTTCTGGCCGGCCGCCAGGTTGCGCCGGTAGAACGCGTTCGACTCGCCGGCGGTGGAGAACCCCGCGTACTGGCGCACCGTCCACGGCTGGGTCACGTACATCGTCGGGTACGGCCCGCGCAGGTACGGGGCGATGCCCGGCAGCGTGTTCAGGAAGTCGAGGCCCTCGGTGTCGCCGGCGGTGTAGAGCCGGGGTACGTCGATGCCCTCCGGGGTGGTCCAGGCCAGCTCGGCCGGGTCGGTGCCGGTGTCCTCGGCGACCTGCTCGGCCCACTGCTTCGCGGCCGAAGGGTCGGCGGCCGGCTCCTCGAACGGCAGCCCCCCGAAGTCGGGGATTCCCTGTGCCATCACCGCACCCCCAGTTCGTCCAGCGTGCCGGTCAGTACCTCGACCGCGTCGCACCCGGCGAACACGTGCCCGCCGATCGCGTCCGACTCCACCGTGCCCGGCCTGCCGGCCAGCAGCACCTGTTGCGCCCCGGCCTCGCGCAGCGCCCGCGCGACCGGCTCCGCCTGCTCGGCGTAAGTCTTGTCCGATCCGCACACGCAGGCAATTCGGGCGCCCGACTCGCGGAACGCGACACCCAGCGCGCCCACCTCCTCGACCGTCCCGCTGGTCGGGGTGTCGAACCCGCCGGCCTGGAACAGGTTCGCGGCGAACCCGGACCGCGCGGTGTACGAGGCCGGGCCGCCGACGGTGGCCAGGAAGACGGCCGGCCGCGAGCCGGTGTCGGCCAGGTGCGCGTCGGCGCGGTCGCGCAGCCCCTCGAACGCCGCCGCCGCGCGCACCCGGGGCAGCACCCCGTGGGCGGCCGGGCGGCGGTCCCGTGGCCGCTTCGGCAGCTTCTCGTGGATGTTCGGGAACTCGCTGACCCCGGTGATCGGGTCCTTGCGGGTGGCCAGCCGCCGCTCCCGGCGGGCCCAGCCGTCCGCGACGGCCGCCGTGACCGAGCCGTCGCGCAGCCCGGCGACCAGCCCGCCGGCGCGCTCGATGCCGGTGAAGACCTCCCACGCGGCGCGGGCCACCTCGGTGGTCAGCCGCTCCACGTACCAGGAGCCACCGGCCGGGTCGACCACCCTGGCCAGGTGCGACTCGGCGACCAGCAGCGACTGGGTGTTGCGGGCGATGCGGCGGGAGAACGCGTCGGGCAGCCCGAGGGCGGCGTCGAACGGCAGCACGGTGACCGCCTCGGCCCCGCCCACCCCGGCGCCGAAGCAGGCCAGGGTGCCGCGCAGCATGTTCACCCACGGGTCGCGGGCGGTGATCATGATCTCCGAGGTGACCGCGTGCTGGCGCTGCGCGGCCGCCGCCCCGGCGTCCGGCGCGCACTCCCGGGCCACCCGCGCCCACAGCCCGCGCGCGGCGCGCAGCTTGGCGATGGTGGCGAACTGGTCGGCGGTGGCGGCGTAGCGGAACTCCAGCTGGCCCAGCGCGTCGGCGGGGGACAGCCCGGCCCCGGTCAGCGCCCGCAGGTAGGCGACCCCGGCGGCCAGCGAGTAGCCCAGCTCCTGGGCGTCGTCCGCGCCGGCACCGTGGAAGACGGTGGCGTTCACGGTGACCGCGCGCAGGTTCGGCCGCTCCCGCACGCACCGGGCGGCCAGCTCGCCGGCGGTGCGCAGCCCCGCGGTGACGTCGTGCTCGGAGTCGGCGGTGCACAGCAGCCCGATCGGGTCGGCGCCGAGGGTGCCGGCCAGCGCCTCGGCCGGCACGTCCCGCTCGGCGGCCAGCGCGAACAGCGCCTCGGCGGCCGCCTCGGTGTCGGTTCCCGCGTCCAGCGCGACCGGCGCGAGGTCCAGGTGCACCTCGCGCAGCACCTGGGGCAGCGAGTCGATCGGCAGCGCGCCCTCGCCGAGCACCAGCCACAGCGACGCGACGCCGTTGGTCAGGTCGGCGAGCACGGCCTCCGAGGTGCGCGCCGGGTCGGGGTCGGCGTGCCGGGCGCGGATGTCCCAGCCGTCCGGACCAGCACCGAGCAGCCGCGACCCGCGCACGTACGGCGCCACCCCGGGTGCTCCGGCCCGGTCGGGGGAGTCCTCGGCGGTGTAGAGCGCCTCGACGCGGACCCCGTCGGCGAGCGTGCTGGCGACCAGGTCCTCGATCGACCCGGTGTAGTCCTCGGGCAGTCGGCCGGTCTTGCGCAGCATCCCCGCGACGGCCTCACGCCACTCGTCGCGGGCGGGCTGGGGGAACTCGCCGGCCAGGACCAGGGTGGACTCGGACGACGAATCCGACGGCACTGTCATGGCAGAACACTCTAGAACGCGAGCAGTCAGCTGTGACCGCCCTGTGGCGTGTCCGACCCCCGTGTCCTCCGACCGGTACCCCCGGCGCTGCCGCCGGTGGTCCGGCACCCTGCCTCAGCCGGCCAGCCGGACCACCGCGAACGACTCGGCGGGGACGGTCAGCGCCGGGCCGTCCGCCTCGGCCCGCGCGCTGCTCAGCAGCACCTCCGCCACCGGGGGGTCGAACCGGGGGGTGGCCGGCCGCCCGCCCAGGTTGACCACCACCCGCAGGGTGCCCCGGTGCAGCACCACGGTCCGGGCCTCCTCGTCGGTGTCGACCACCAGGTCGTCCAGCCACGGGTCGGTGATCTCCGGCCGGGCGCGGCGCAGCGCGATGAGGTCCCGGTAGGTGCGCAGCAGCCCGGCGTGCGGCTCGGCCGCCGGCTCGGACCAGTCCAGCCGGGAGTCGGCGAACGTCGACCCGGCGTTCGGGTCGGGCACCTCCGACGCGCCCCAGCCGTGCTCGGCGAACTCCTCGGTGCGGCCCTGGCGGACCCTCTCCCGCAGCGCCGGATCGGGGAAGTGGGAGAAGAACTGCCACGGGGTGGACGCGCCCCACTCCTCGCCCATGAACAGCATCGGGGTGTACGGCGAGCACAGCACCAGCGCGGCCCCGCAGGCCAGCAGCCCGGGGGACAGCGTCGCCGAGATCCGGTCGCCCGCCGCCCGGTTGCCGATCTGGTCGTGGTTCTGCAGGTAGGCCAGGAAGCGGTGGGCCGGCACCAGGTTCGTGTTGACCCGCCGCCCGTGCGCGCGGCGGCGGAACGCCGACTCCGTGTCGACGTGGAAGAACGCCCTGCGCAGCGTGTCAGCCAGGTCGGGCAGCGCCCCGAAGTCGACGTAGTAGCCCTGCCGCTCGCCGGTCAGCGCGGCGTGCAGCTGGTGGTGGATGTCGTCGTCCCACTGCGCGGTCAGCCCGTAGCCGCCGGCTTCGCGCGAGGTGACCAGCCGGGGGTCGTTCAGGTCGGACTCGGCGATCAGCGACAGCGGGCGGCGCAGGTGCGCGGACAGGGCCTCGACCTCGACGGTCAGCTCCTCCAGCAGGTGCACCGCGCGGGTGTCGACCAGCGCGTGCACCGCGTCCAGCCGCAGGGCGTCGACGTGGAAGTCGCGCAGCCACATCAGCGAGTTGTCCAGCACGTACCGGCGCACCTGGTCCGAGCCGGGGCCGTCCAGGTTCAGCGACGGCCCCCAGATGTTCTTCCCGGCGAAGTACGGCCCGAACCGGTCCAGGTACGCGCCGGACGGGCCGAGGTGGTTGTGCACCACGTCCAGCACCACGCCCAGGCCGCGGTGGTGGCAGGCGTCGACGAACCGCTGGAACGCCTCGGGGCCGCCGTAGTTCTCGGTGACCGCGTACCAGAGCACGCCGTCGTAGCCCCAGTTGCGCGGCCCGTCCACGGCGTTGACCGGCAGCACCTCGACCAGGTCCACGCCGAGGTCGACCAGGTGGTCCAGCCGCTCGAGCGCCGAGTCGAAGGTGCCGCCCGGGGTGAACGTGCCGATGTGCAGCTCGTAGAGCACGCTGCCGGGCAGCGCGCGGCCGGTCCAGGCGTGGTCGGTCCAGGCGAACGACTCGGGCCGGTAGACCCGGGACGGGCCGTGCACCCCGTTCGGCTGGTGCCGCGAGCGCGGGTCGGGCAGCGGGGTGGGGTCGTCGTCGAGCAGGTAGGCGTAGTCCGTGCCCGGTCCCGCCGAGGGCAGGTCCAGCCGCCACCAGCCGTCCCCGGCCTCGGCCATCTCCCGCGCGGTGTCGTCCACCTGGATCCGTACGCGGGTCCGCGCCGGCGCCCACACCTCGAACATGGTCACGACGCCCGATCCTAGGTCGGTGGCCGGGCGGGTGGGGGCAGCGGTCGCGGCGCGCGGCGCGCATCCGGGCCCGCTGGGGTGCCCGCCCCGGCCCGGCGGCGCCCCGAGGAACCGCGGCCGGATCCAGGAAACGATTACTGAGCACGCTAGTGTGTGACCGGGTCAAACCGCGGCCCGGGCAATGGGGACCGGGGAAGAGGCACCATGGCGACCATCAGCGACGTGGCCGCGCGGGCGGGTGTCTCGGTCGCCACCGTGTCCCGCGCACTCAACGGCAAGTCCACGGTGGCCCCGCAGCTCGCCGCGAGGGTGCGCGCGGCGGCGACCGAGCTCGGCTACCACCCCAACAGCCTCGCCCGCAGCCTGCGCAAGCGACGTACCGCCGTGCTGGCGTTGATCATCGCCGACGTGGAGAACCCGTTCTTCACCTCGGTGGCGCGCGGGGTGGAGGACGTCGCGCTGGCCGCCGGCTACTCGGTGGTCCTGTGCAACTCCGACGACAGCCCCGGCAAGGAACGGCGCTACCTGGACGTGGCCGTGCAGGAGCAGGTCGCCGGGGTGGTGCTGTCCCCGACCGGGGCCGGCACCAGCACCGACGTGCTGCGCCGCCGGGGCACCCCGGTGGTGGCGGTGGACCGCCCGCTGGACGGGGTGGACCAGGTGCTGGTGAACACCCGGGTCGCCGCCGCCGAAGCCACCACCCACCTGCTGCGCGCCGGCTACCGGAGCGTCGGCTGCGTGACCGGTCCGGCCGGGGTGTGGACGGCCGACGACCGGCTGGCCGGCTACCGGGACGCCCTGACCGCCGGTGGCCTGCCGGTGCGCCCCGCGCTGGTGCGCCGCACCGTGTACCGGGCCGAGGGCGCCCTCCGGGCCACCGAGGAGCTGCTCGCGGCGGCCCACCCGGTGGACGCGCTGCTGGTGGCCAACAACGCCCAGGTGATCGGCGTGCTGGAGGCGCTGCGGGCCGCCGGTCTCCGCCCGGGCGCCGACGTCGGCGTGGTGGCCTTCGACGACGCGCCCTGGGCGAGCCTGCTCGACCCGCCGCTGACCATGGTCGCCCAGCCCGCGTACGACCTCGGGGCGCTGGCCGCCCGGCTGCTGCTCGACCGGATCGCCGGGGCCGCCGAGGCCCGTGCCGCTGAATCCCGTGCCGCCGGGGCCCCGATCGGGAGTGCCGGCCCGGAGTTCGAGGTGACCGTGCGGACGCTGGAGGCACGGCTGGTCGAGCGGGCGAGCAGCCGCCGCTGACCGGGCCGGCTCGGGACGGGTACCCCGCCGGCCCTGCTCGGGCGGCCCGCCCCCGGCCGCGGTCAGGCGGGCCGGACGAGCAGCGCGACCGGGTACCGGGCGAGCAGGTCGGCCAGCCTCGGGGCGGCGCCGACCACCGACTCCCCGGTGAGCACGTCCGTCCAGTCGTCGGCGGCGGCCGGCAGCGCCAGCGTGGTGTCACCCCACCCGCCGCGCGCGGCCAGCCCCACCGGCAGCCGGGTGGCGACCGCGACCAGCGCCCCGGCGCCCCGGCTGAACGCCACGGCGTGCCCGGCGGCCGGCCCGTCGGCGACCAGCGGCCGGTACCCGGTGAACAGCTCGGGCCGGTACCGCCGCAGCCGCAGCGCCGCCGAGGTGACCAGCAGCTTCGCTCCGCCCTCGGCGTCGATGTCCGGCGTCCAGCCCTCGTCCAGCCGGGCCAGCAGCGCCCGGCGGGCGGAGAAGTCGACCGGCCGCCGGTTGTCCGGGTCGACCAGCGAGTACTCGAAGCACTCGGTGCCCTGGTAGACGTCCGGCACCCCCGGCCCGGCGAGCTGCAGCAGCTTCTGGCCCAGCGAGTTGCTCCTGCCGTGGCGGGCGATCCGGGCCGCGAACGCGTCCAGGTCGGCCCACATCGCCGGGTCGCCGGTGACCTCGGCCGGCCACCGCGAGATGGCCTCGTCGACCTCCGGCACCGCGTCCACGTGGCTGGTGGCCAGCTTCGCCTCCTTGGCGGCCTTGAGCAGGTACCCGGCCATCCGGTCCGGCTCGATCGGCCACGCCCCGACCAGGTTCTGCCAGGCCACCAGCTCCAGCGAGCGCTCCGGCAGCGGGTAGCCCGCCGACCAGCGCCGGACCGAGGTGGCCCACTCGCCGGGGATCTCGGAGAGCACGGCCAGGCGGGCGCGCACGTCCTCGGAGCGCTTGGTGTCGTGGGTGGACAGCGTCGTCATGCCGGCCGGGGTTGCGGCCTCCCGCGCGGCGGCGCCGGCGTGCAGCTCCGCGACCGGGGTGCCGAAGCGCGCGGGCTCGCCACCCACCTCGTTCAGCGCCACCAGCCGGTTGTAGCGGTAGAACGCGGTGTCCTCCACGCCCTTGGCGGTGACCATCCCGGAGGTCTGCTGCACCCGCCGGGCCAGCTCGCCGTCGGGCTCGGCGAGCATCCGGGCGTACAGCAGCTCCAGCGGCTCGGTCAGGTCCGGCCGGTTGCTGCGTGCCGAGGACACCGCCACGTCCAGCGCGTACCGGCCCTCCGGCAGGTACGAGCGGTACACCGGGAACGAGCAGAGCAGCTCGGCCACCGCGTCGCGGGCCTTGGCCGGATCGGTCTCGGTGAGCAGCCGGGCGATCCGGCGCACCTCGGCGGCCAGGATCGTGTCGGCGACCTCGCGGCGGGCCCGACGCTCCACCGCGTGCGCGGCCGGCCGACCGCCGGTGTGCTCGGCGGCGAACTGGGTGAGCAGGCCGGCCCCGGACGGGTCGACGAACACCCCGCAGACCTCGCGCAGCACCTCGTACCCGGTCGTGCCGTCCACCGGCCAGGACGCGGGCAGCTCCTCGCCCACACCCAGGATCTTCTCCACCAGCAGCCACCGGTCGGGGCCGATCGCGGCGCGCAGCCGACGCAGGTAGCCGCCCGGGTCGGTGAGGCCGTCCGGGTGGTCCACCCGCAGCCCGTCGACCTCGCCCCGCTCCACCCAGCGCAGCACCTCCTCGTGCGCGGCACGGAACACCGCCGGGCTCTCCACCCGCACCGCGGCCAGGTCGGAGACGTCGAAGAAGCGCCGGTAGGTCAGCTCGGCGGCGCCGCGCCGCCAGGACACCAGCCGGTAGTGCTGCCGATCGTGCACCTCCCGCGCGGTGCCCTGGTCGGCGCTGCCGAAGGCCACCGGGAAGAGGTGCTCGTAGTAGCGCAGGCCGGGGTGGCCCTGCTCGTCGCGGACCACCTCCAGCCGGTCCAGTTCGGCCGGCTCGCCGGCCTCCGACTCCGCGCCCAGCACCGGCAGCAGCAGTAGACCGGCGGCCCAGTCGATGTCGAAGAAGTCCGCGTACCGGGACGCGCGGCCGTGCACCAGCACGTCGGACCACCACGGGTTCGCGGTCGGCACGGCCACCCCGACGTGGTTGGGCACGATGTCGACCAGCAGCTTCATCCCGGCGCCGCGCACGGCGGCGGCCATCGCGCGGCGGCCCGCCTCGCCGCCGCGCTCGGCGGAGGTGCGGGCGGGGTCGACGACGTCGTAGCCGTGGGTGGAGCCGGGTGTCGACTCCAGCATCGGCGAGGCGTAGAGCGCTCCCACCCCGAGCGTGTCCAGGTAGTCGACCAGGTCGGCGGCCTGCCCGAAGGTGAAGCCGGCGTGCAGCTGCAGCCGGTAGGTCGAGGCGGGCACCCCGGGGTTCGGTGTCGTGGTCATGGGCTCACTCCGTCCGCTGGAGCACGAGCAGGGACCGGGACGGCACGGTCAGCGACCCGCCGGCCGGCAGCGTCGTCGGGCTGGCCGCGACCACCCCGGGCGCGTCCGAGAGGGTGATCACCTCGCCGGTGTCGGTGTTCGCCACCAACGCCCAGGTCTCCCCGTACCGGGATCCCGGCAGTGCCACCGGGATGTCCTCTCCGGAGGCGTTGAAACACAGCAGGAACGAGTCGTCGGTCAGCCGGTCGCCGCGCTCGTCCACGTCGGGTATGCCGTCGCCGTTGAGGAACACCACCACGCACTGGCCGAACCCGGACGACCAGTCAGCGTCGGTCATCTCCTGCGCCGAGGGGGTGAACCAGGCGATGTCGTTGAGCGAGTCGCTGTCGGTGTCGGACACCGCCCCGCGCACCAGCGACCGGCCGGAGAAGAATCGGCGGCGGCGGAAGATGGGGTGCGCGGCGCGGATCGCGGCCACCCCGGCCAGGAAACCGATCAGGCCGGCGTTCTTGTCGGCCAGCTCCCAGTCCACCCAGGAGATCTCGTTGTCCTGGCAGTAGACGTTGTTGTTCCCGCCCTGGGTGCGGCCCATCTCGTCGCCGTGCAGGATCATCGGCACACCCTGGCTGAACAGCATGGTGGCCAGGAAGTTGCGCTGCTGGCGGGTGCGCAGCTCGAGGATCGCCGAGTCGTCGGTGGGACCCTCCACCCCGCAGTTCCAGGAGCGGTTGTGGCTCTCCCCGTCGTTGCCGTCCTCGCCGTTCGCGTCGTTGTGCTTCTCGTTGTACGAGACCAGGTCGGCCATGGTGAACCCGTCGTGCGCGGTCACGAAGTTGATCGAGGCATAGGGCCGGCGACCGTCGTGCTGGTACAGGTCCGAGGAGCCGGTGAGCCGGGAGGCGAACTCGCCCAGGGTGCCCATCTCGCCGCGCCAGAAGTCGCGCACGGTGTCCCGGTACTGGCCGTTCCACTCCGTCCACTGCGGCGGGAAGTTGCCCACCTGGTAGCCGCCGGGGCCGACGTCCCACGGCTCGGCGATCAGCTTCACCTGGCTGATCACCGGGTCCTGCTGGACCAGGTCGAAGAACGCGGACAGCCGGTCCACGTCGTAGAACTCCCTGGCCAGGGTGGACGCCAGGTCGAACCGGAAGCCGTCGACGTGCATGTCCAGCACCCAGTAGCGCAGCGAGTCCATGATCAGCTGCAGGGTGTGCGGGTTGCGCACGTTCAGCGAGTTACCCGTGCCGGTGTAGTCCATGTAGTACTGCTTGTCGTCCTCCACCAGCCGGTAGTAGGCGGCGTTGTCGATCCCGCGCATGGACAGCGTGGGACCCATCTGGTTGCCCTCGGCGGTGTGGTTGTAGACCACGTCCAGGATGACCTCGATCCCGGCCTGGTGCAGCGCCCGCACCATCGCCTTGAACTCGTTGACCTGGCCGCCGGGCCGGGTGTCGGCCGCGTAGCCGTGGTACGGCGCGAGGAAGGCGACGGTGTTGTAACCCCAGTAGTTGCTCAGCTCCCGCTCCTGCAGGTGGTGGTCCTGCAGGAACTCGTGCACCGGCATGAGCTCGACCGCGGTCACCCCCAGCCGTTGCAGGTGGTCGATCATCACCGGGTGGGCGAGCCCGGCGTAGGTGCCGCGCTCCTCCGCCGGGATCTCCGGGTGGGCGATGGTCAGCCCCTTCACGTGCGCCTCGTAGATCAGCGTCTCGTGGTACGGCGTGCTCGGCGGCCGGTCGGCCCCCCAGTCGAAGTAAGGGTTGATCACCACGGACTTCGGAACGTGCGCCGAGGAGTCGGTGTCGTTGCGCTCGTCCGGGGAGTCGAAGTGGTAGCCGAACACCGACTCGTCCCAGTCGACGCCGCCGTCCACCGCCTTCGCGTACGGGTCGATCAGCAGCTTGCTCGGGTTGCAGCGGTTGCCGGTGCCCGGGTCGTACGGGCCGTGCACCCGGTAGCCGTAGCGCTGCCCCGGCTCCACGCTGGGCAGGTAGCCGTGCCAGACGAAACCGTCCACCTCGCGCAGCCGGATGGTCTCCTCGTTGCCCGCCTCGTCGAACAGGCACAGCTCCACCGTGTCGGCGATCTCGGAGAACACCGCGAAGTTGGTTCCCGCGCCGTCGTAGCTGGCCCCGAGAGGGTAGGAACTTCCCGGCCACGGCTGCATTCGGTCTCTCCTCGCTGTTTCTTGCCTGTCCGTACCGGCGTGCACGCTCGCCCGGGTCGGTGACTGCCGGGGGACGGCCCGGGGTGGCCATCATCCGCTCGGCTCAGGACTGACAGGCTAGCCGGGCCGGGCGCACCGGCACCGGGTGTACACACCGGGTGTGACGCAGCCGCCGCACTACGATGCGGAGCGGCCGCACCGCGAGGCGTTGGGAGGGGATCGCCGATGGCGACGCTGTTCACCAGGATCATCCAGGGGGAGCTGCCCGGACGGTTCGTCTGGCGGGACGACCGTGCGGTCGCGTTCCTGTCGATCAATCCGATGGGGCCGGGTCACACGTTGGTGGTACCGGTGGAGGAGGTCGACCACTGGGTCGACGCGGACGACGACCTGCTCGGCCACCTGCACCGGGTCAGTCACCGGGTGGGGGAGGCGGTGAGCGCGATCTGGCAGCCGCCGAAGGTGGCCATGGTCATCGCCGGGTTCGAGGTGCCGCACCTGCACCTGCACGTCTACCCGGCGTGGCAGCTCACCGACTTCGACTTCCGCAACGCCCAGACCGACCCGGACCAGGCCGAGCTGGACAAGAACGCCGACACCCTGCGCGGGGCGCTGCGCGAGGCCGGCCACGGCGCGTCCGTCCCCGGCTGACCGGGTGCGCCTGATCCTCGTTCGGCACGCGCTGCCGCACCGCACGGACGGCGGACCGGGGCACGGGCCGGCCGACCCCGGGCTGACCGACCTCGGTCACGAGCAGGCCGAGCGGGTGGCGGTCGCGCTGGCCGGGGTGCCGCTGGACGGGCTGTACAGCAGCCCGCAGCGGCGGGCCCGGGAGACCGCCGAACCGCTGGCCCGGCTGCTCGGGCGGGTCCCGACACCGCACGACGGGCTGGCCGAGTACGACTCCCGGGTCGGGCACTACATCCCGGTGCACGAGATGGCGGAGGCCGACCCGGAGAGCTACCGGCGGATGCGCGACGGCCAGCTCCCCGGCGACATCGACGTCCCGGTGTTCGCCGACCGGGTGGTCCGGGCGTTGAGCGACATCGGCGCCGCGCACCCCGGCCCGGCCACCGTGGCCTGCTTCGCGCACGCCGGCACGATCAACGTGTTCCTCATGCGGCTGCTCGGCCTGGACCGGCCGCTGGCCTTCCCGCTGGACTACACCGGCATCACCCGCGTGCACCTGTCCCGCTCCGGGCGGCGTTCGGTGCGCACGGTCAACGAGATCGGGCACGTCGCCGACCTGCTCGACCGGGTCGGAGCCCCGTCCGGGTAGCGCCGCCCGGATCTCGCCACGCTGGGTGACCGGCGGTCTCGGCTGACCGGTGGACCCGGGCGCGCGGATGGGGTGGTCGCTCCCGCCGACCCTTGTCGGGGCGGTCGCCGACCGGCCTAGGCTGACCGGATCCACGCGGGCGTACCCGGGCCGACGTCCGGCGTCGCGCGCCGTGCCCCGACGGAGAGTGGACCCGGACGCACATGCCGCCGCAGCACGGGTTCCGCCCGGTCTTCTCGAGCCCCGAGTTCCGTGCCCTGTGGCTGGCCGAGCTGGCCTCGGTACTCGGCGACCAGCTCGCCAGGGTCGGCCTCGCGGTGCTGGTGTACGGGCGGACCGGCTCGGCGGCGTGGTCCGCGGTGACCTACGCGCTGACGTTCCTGCCCGCGCTGTTCGGCGGCGTGCTGCTGGGCTGGCTGGCCGACCGGTGCCGGCGGCGCGAGGTGATGGTGCTGGCCGACGTCGGCCGGGCCGCGCTGCTCGGCGTGATGGCGCTGCCCGGGATGCCGCTGGGGGTGCTCTGCGCGCTGCTCGTGCCGGTGGTGCTGCTCGGTGCTCCGCACAGCGCCGCCCAGGGCGCGCTGCTGCCCGAGGTGCTGGGGGAGCGGTTCGAGCAGGGGCTCGCGGTCCGGCAGATCACCAGCCAGGCCGCGCAGCTCGCGGGCTTCGGCCTGGGCGGGGTGCTGCTCACCGCCGTCCCGCCCGGGGTCGCGCTGGCCGCCGACGCGCTGACCTTCCTCGCCTCGGCGGCACTGGTCCGGATCGGGGTGCGCGACCGGCCGGCCCCGGGCCGGGACGCCACCCCCGACACCGCCGGGCTCCGCGGTGCCGTTGAGTCCGGCGGGGCGAACGGGGCGAACGGGACTGCCCCGTCCGGCGGGGCTCGCGGGGTCGAGCGGGGCGGGGTTGGTGGGGCTATCACGCCTGGCGGGGCTGGTCGGGCTGGCGGCGCTGACGGGGTGGGTGGCGCCAGCGCACCCGCTGGGGCTGTCGGGGCGAACGGGTCTATCGCGCCGGGCGGGGTCGCCCGAAGGTGGTGGGCCGACACCCGAGCCGGCGTGGTGGCGGTGTCCGCCGATCCGCGACGCCGGGTGCTGGCCTCGCTGGTCTGGCTGGTCGGCTGCTATGTCGTGCCGGAGGGACTCGCGGCGCCGTACGCGGCGCAGCTGGGGGCCGGGCCGCTCGCCGTGGGGCTGCTCATGGCGGCCGACCCGGCGGGCGGGGTGCTGGGCGCCTGGCTGGTCACCCGGTTCGTACCGGAATGGTGGCGGTCCCGGTTGCTCGGCGGCTTCGCGGCCGGCGGCGGGCTCGCGCTGGCGGCCTGCTGGGCGGGCCCGGGCGTGCTGGTGTCCGCGCTGCTGTGGGGCGCCTCGGGGGTGTGCTCCTCGGCCTGCCTGGTGCAGGCGCAGACGGCGTTCGTCCGGGCCACCCCGGACGAGCTGCGTGGCCGGGCGATCGGGGTCGCCGCGTCCGGGCTGATCGCGGCGCAGGGGGTGGCCATCCTGGTCGCCGGGCTGCTTGCCGAGCGGGTGGGCGCCGCGGCGGCCATCGGAGGCACCGGGCTGCTCGGGCTCCTGCTCGCGGTCGGGTTGGCGGTGGGCTGGCGGCGGGCCGCCGTCGGTCACCCGGACCTCGGTGCCGACGGCGTGCCCCTCGCCCGTGGGCGTTGACCCGCGTGTCCCGCGTGTCACCAGTGGCGGTTGCGCATGGCGCACCTCATTCCTGGGCTGATCGGGTTACTGCTCGGGCGGTTTGCGGTCACCCGTTCACCAGTGGCGGTTGCGCATGGCGTGACTCCTCAGTCAGGTGGGCGGACAGGGACGGAGCGAGTCACCAGTGGCGGTTGCGCACGGCGGGGCTCCTTTCGGATGGCTTGCGGCGGCCGGGGCGAGCGAGTCACCAGTGGCGGTTGCGCATGGCTGGGCTCCTTTCGGCTGGTGGTGGTCGGCTGGACGGGCGGGTTCACCAGTGGCGGTTGCGCACGGCGGGGCCTCCCTCGAGGGCGAGCGGATGTAACGAAAGAGTCACGAGCAACGATCGGTAGTGATGTGACCCCGTCGTCGTGGACGGAACGGCGGGCCGGGCAGTCGTGGCGGGTCGCCTGTGGACGGACCGCCGGTGCACGACGACAAATCCGGCAGAATGAAGAGAAATTGATCGAGGAATTGCTCACCGCGTGCACCGGCGTGACACCGGGATTGATTCCCGCGGCATCTCCGAGGAACGGAAGGTGATCAATCAGCGATCACGCAGAGATCAGTGCCAATGCTTGTTCCGCACGGCGGTCTCCTCTCTACGCGGCGGATACGATCACCGTGACAGCAGGCGGATCACGGACTACTCTCACTTGTGGTGACCCCAAGGTCACGGTGAGTATGAAACCCGACTGAGCTGGGGGAACACATGGAGGCGGAGTCGTCACCGGCTCGCCCATGGCGGCTCACCCGTTGGGCCGTGTGGACGCTCCCGGCTCGGACGCTGACGTCCGTCCTTTTGGTGGAACTCACCGCGCTGAGCCTGTTTCTGACGGACGCATGGCGGGTCTCCATCACCCAGTCAGCCGTATTCGGGACACTGCTGCTGAGCATTCTCGGAGTTGCCCACACCGAGGCCGCGGTCGGGCTCGAACGGCTGCGCAGGCGCACCACGGACACCCCGCACGGCGACCTCAGTTCGGTGTGGACGTTCGCGGCGGCGATGCTGCTGCCGCCATCGATGGCGACCGTCGTGGTGCTGGTGATCTTCACGCACCAGTGGTTCCGGGTGTGGCGGGGGATCCGCGTCCCCGCCTACCGGCACACGTTCAGCACCGCGACCGTCGTGCTGGCCTGCTACGCCGCCTCGGCCGTCCTCGCCTACACCAGCGCGGGGCCGGGGCTGCGGGCGCTCGCGGGCGTCGACTCGCGCGAGCTGCTGACCATCGGGCTGGCCGTGCTGGCCTACGCCACGGTGAACACCGGCCTGGTCGCCGCGGCCATCGCGCTGAGCGCCCCGGCCCCCCGGCTCTCGCCCGCCCAGCTGATCGGGCACTGGGACGACAACATGCTGGAGCTGGCCACGCTGTGCCTCGGCGCGCTCGCCGCGCTGGCGCTGGCCACCAACCCCTGGCTGGTCACCCTGGTGCTGGCTCCACTGCTCGTGCTGCACCGCGCGGTGCTGGTGCGCCAGCTGGAGGAGGTGGCCAGTACCGACAGCAAGACCGGGCTGCTGAACGCCGCGGCCTGGCGCACGCTCGCGGCCAAGGAGCTGCGGCGGGCGCAGCGCGGCCGAGGCTCGGCCGCCGTGCTCATTCTCGACCTCGACCACTTCAAGGGGGTCAACGACGACCACGGGCACCTGGCCGGCGACGAAGTGCTGGCCGCGGTGGCCTCGGCCCTGCGTACCGAGGTGCGCGAGCACGACCTGGTCGGCCGGTTCGGCGGCGAGGAGTTCGTCGTGCTGCTGCCCGAGCTCGGCAACCAGGCGCCAGGCACCGCGGAGCTGTTCGCCGTGGCCGAGCGCATCCGGCACCGGATCAGCACGCTGACGGTGGTGGTGTCCACCCCGGCCGGGTCGCTGACCATCGCCGGGCTGTCCGCCTCGGTGGGTGGCGCGGTGTTCCCCGAGCACGGCGCCGGGCTGGACCACGTACTGGAGGCGGCCGACGGCGCCCTCTACGTGGCCAAGCGGGACGGACGGAACGCGGTGCGCATCGCCGCGCCGTCCTCCTTCGCCTCCCGTGCCGTGCCGGGCGCCCCGCCGGCGTGACCCGGGCGTGACCGGGCGCCCCGGGAGGGTCTGGCGCACGTCACGCCGGTGCCGCGAGGACCTCGCAGGCGCCGGGCGATGACGCCTTAGCCGGTCCGCTCGCCGTGCCGTTGCCGCGATGACCGGTGGCCCCGCCCCGCGGATTAGGCCATTCGGCGGCAGGCGGATGTCGGTGGCCTTCCCGCCCACCGCGCTCAGTGGCGGGCTGCCGAAAAGGGGTGGAGACCTGTTCACCGTTCAGCGCGGCAAAGTGCTCGACAATCTGACCCAGGGTGACTTCTGGGTGGACTCCCGGTCGCGCTGCGGTAACTTTCTTCACGGATTCATGACGGTGAGATAACGAGAAGGACACGGACGACCCCCGACGTCCGCCGGTACCCCCCAGCCCGGCAGTCCTCATCAGCCGTCGATCCGAAGGGAAGGTTCGTGGCACGGCATCGCTCCCCCCAGAGCCGTGGCGCGTACCGGCTGCCCCCGCCGTCAGGGCCACTCCTGGCGGCGGGGGCCGGCGGTTCGCACCGGGCTCCCAGCGCGGCACTCGCCGCGCACCCACTGGCATCCCGTCGCGGGCTGGTCGCTGCCGCGGGCGCCGTGGTCGTCCTCGGCCAGGTTGCCCTGTCCCAGACCGACCTCTCGGCGCTCCCCGGCCTGTCGGACACCGACGCGGTGGACGCCCCGGTCACCGCCGAGGCCGTCACCACCCCGACCGGACCGGTCGCCCCCGCGAGGGTCGACGCCCCGGCCGGCACAGTCACCGCCGGAATCCCGGTCCGGGCGGCCGCGGAGCGGACCGACGCCCCCGCGCTGGGCGCGTTCGAGCCGGTCGGCGCCGCCCGCGCGGCGGGTGCTCAGGCCGACGTCGCCTCCCTGAGCAAGGCCACCGGGCTCGCCGAGGCCGCGCGGCGGCAGGCCGAGGAGGCCCGGCGGGCGGCCGAGGTGGCCCGCCAGCGTGCCGCCCAGCAGGCCGCCCTGCTCGCCGACAAGCCCTCGGTGCGCGGCTCCCGGTGCTCGCCGAACAGCGCCGGCTTCGGAGCGGTCAAGCCGTGGGTGTCCGACGCAGGGCACTGGCTGCGGTGCATCTTCGGCGTGGGCACGGTCGGTGGCGTGGCCGGCCGCGCGGGTGCCTCGGACCACCCCGGCGGCCTCGCCCTGGACTTCATGATCGGCCGCTCGGCGGGGGACAACCTCGCCGAGTACGCGCTGGAGTACCGGCGCGAGCTCAAGATCAAATACGTGATCTGGCGGCAGCGGATCAACTTCGGCTCGGGCTGGGAGCCCATGGAGGACCGCGGCTCGCCCACCGCCAACCACTTCGACCACGTGCACGTGTCGTTCAACAGCTGAACCGGCCTGCCGCGCGGCGGTCGGACGCGACGGCCGGGGACAATCCCCCGGTGCATCCCGCCGCCCACTACGACATCACCAGCACCACCAACCCCCGGGTCAAGGCGCTGGCCCGGCTGCGCCGCAGGCGGCACCGCGACGAGCGGGGCCTGACCCTGGTCGAGGGCTACGAGGAGCTGTCGCTGGCGCTGGCCGCCGGGGTCGAGCCGGTCACCGTCTACCACTGCCCGGACCTGGCCCGGCCCGGCGAGCTCGACCAGGCCCGCGCGCGGCCCGGGTTCGCCGCCGCCGAGCTGGCCGTGGTCAACCGCGCGGTGTTCGAGAAGATCTCCTACCGCGAGTCGCCGGACGGCTGGCTGGCGGTGCTGCCCTCGGTACACACGGCACTGGCCGACCTGGCGCCCGGCCCCGAGCCGCTGCTGCTGATCTGCGAGGGCGTCGAGAAACCCGGCAACCTGGGCGCCATGCTGCGCACCGCCGACGCCGCCGGGGTGACCGCCGTGATCGCCACCGACCCCGGCACCGACTGGGCCAACCCCAACGTGGTGCGCGCCAGCAAGGGTGCCGTGTTCGCGCTGCCGGTGGTGGCCGCGGGCGGGGAGGAGACCCTGGCCTGGCTGGCCGCGCGGTCCATCCCGGTGGTGGCGGCCACGCCCGAGGCCAGCGCTCCGTACACCGAGCTGGACCTGCGCGGGCCGCTCGCCGTGGCGGTCGGCGCGGAGAAGCACGGGCTCTCGCCGGCCTGGCTCGCCGCCGCGCGGCACCGAGCGCTGATCCCGATGAACGGGCTGGTCGACTCGCTCAACGTCTCGACCTCGGCGGCCATCCTGCTCTACGAGGCGGTCCGGCAGCGCACGGCCGCGCGCTGACCCAGCGCCCCGCTCACCGCAGCAGGTCGGGCACCACGAATTCGGCGCCGTGCAGGTGGTGCTCCAGGAACGCGAGGACCGTGCCGTACCAGATCTCGGCGTGCTGGGGCGTGAGCACCCAGTGGTTCTCGTCCGGGAAGTAGTGAAAACAGGCAAAACGCGCTCCGGCCTGGGACCTGCGCGAAGCGGCCAAAAAGCGTGTCTGAGCTGCGGAAACGCCGGTCCCGGCTCATCCCTGCCCGTCCCGCTCTAACCCGCCTGAAACCTTTCTCTCACGACCCCACGACGACCCGAGGCTAGATCAACTTGAATACCCCTAGGGGGAACTGGTACCTCCGATGATCATGACGCCCAACCGATCTCCTCGACGGCGTGTTCGGCGCACTGCCAGCACCGGTCCAGGTGCGGACTCGACTCCGGCTCGAACAGGTGTCCGCAGTCGGCGCACTCGATCATGTCCACGGGTCAGCTTCGTTCCGTCGGTGATCAATCAGCGGCCAGTCGCTGGCCGATCGGCCACTCACTGGCTCACCGGGTGGGTGGCAGATCGGCCATTGACCCGGCCGCGATCGCGTCTGGGGGCTCGGGTGGCCCACATCCAGCCCAAACCGCGAGCGTCCAGCCAGCGCACCACGCCCGGCAGACCCTCCCGCTCGGCGACGGTCAGGAGATCCTCCGCGACCGGCCGCACCTCCCGCCACGTCTCGGCCGGCAGCGCCACCAGATCATCCGACGCGAGATCGTCGTCGGCGGCGATCTCGTCGTCGGAACGCTCGTGACGCACCCCGTAGCGGTCCCGCAGACCACGCGACCACGTCAACTGCCGGCGACCACGGGAGGCTTGTTCCCACTCCGACCACAGATCGAAGTCATCGACCAGGCCGATGGTCAGCGCGTCGTCGAGGATGTGGAACGGGGTGCGGTTCCCGAGCCGGCCGGTTTTCGTGTGGCCGCCGGTGACCTCCCGGGCGATCTTCGAGAGATAGCCACCCAACACGGCCCCGGCTTCGGGGTCGAGGCGGACCTGTCGGGCGTCCAGCCCGCCCCGGTCGGCGATCGCGTCGAACCCTTTGCGGGCCAGGGCGCGGGACCAGCGCAGCCACCACCGCCCGGCCAGCGTTTCGACGGTCTCGTCGGAGACCGGCCGGTCGAATATGACCAGCACGTGGGCGTGGGGGTGCCAGCCGTGGTCGGCGCCGTGGGTGACCTCGACGGCGCACGCCCACCCGTCAATGCCGAACCGGGTCACCTCGGCCATGTAGGTTTTGCCGGAGGTGACGCGGGACCAGGCGTGCCGCAGCGCCCCCCAGGCTTCGTCGAGGCGGTGCCCTCGGTGGTGCCGCAGAGTGAGGGTGATCAGCCCGGCGCCACCGCCAGCGGAGTCGACGGCTCGGACCAGGTCTTTGATCTCTCCGGCGCGTTCGTTGCCGATCTTCGCGGCGCAGGTGGGGCAGGACCAGACTGATCCGCAGGAGACGAGTCCGGCGTAGCCGGCCACGGAGACGCCGTCGTCGGTCTTGGATAGCCGCAGCGTGGGTCCGGCCCCGGAGATGTGGGTGATCCGTCCGCAGTCCCGGACTCGTGCCAATGAACTCACCTTCCAGAGCAGTCGCCGTTGATCGGATCGCAGGGTCCGGCGCTCGACACGGTCGGGCTGTTGAGCTGCGGGGGAAGAGCTGATCGCGGGAGTACCAAGGGGGCGCTCCCCGGCACGCTGCGCGCGCCTCCGCACGCCTCGCGCCTCCGGCGCCGGCGCGCGCGGCCCGACCGCCACCGTGCTGCTGACCGTGGTGTTCACGCGGCCACCCCGACCGCGGCGCAATAGCCGGCGTAGTCGACGTGCGGGGCCCTGAGCCGCGTCAGCGGCAAGCCGGGTGCGGTGGCCAGGGCGATCCCCGACAGCGCGGTGGCGTGCCGCTCAGCGACCTCTCCGGTGGCGTCGGGGTGCAGCATCCGCAGCGCGTCGAGGGTGTCCACCCGGAAGCTGACCCGGTGGCTGGCCTGGCCGCGTTCGTAGGCCCCGACGATGGCCGCGTCGGCGCGCTGGACGATCAGCAGCACCCGGTAGCCGGCCTTTCGACCCTCGGCCAGTAGCCGGGCCACCGCCATCCGGGCGCGCTTTCCGAGCTTCGGGTCGGCGGAGTCCAGCAGCCGCAGCAGCCCCGGGTACTCCTCGACGACGATCAGGGTGATCGGCTGGTCGGGGCCGAGGACCACCGAGTCCCGTCCCGCCGGGATGCGGGCGATGGTCTTGTCCATCTCGGCCACGAGCCGTTCGAACAACTCGACATGAGCCAGCGGGTTGCCGGTGCCCAGGACCTGGTGTCCGGCGTGGCGGGGGTGGATAACCCAGGGGGCGAGGAGCAGTCCGGACACGTCGGAGCCGGTGACCCGCACGTCCGGCGCGGCCGCGAGCTGGCCGAGCAGCGAGTAACAGCCGACGCTCTTCCCGGAGCCTGTGGCGCCCTGCACGATCAGGTGCGCCGAGCTGAGCAGGTCCAGGGTCAACGGGTGGCCGTCCTCGGTGACCCCCAGGGTGATCGGGGAAAGCGCCGACCTAACCGCCGCGACCGGTGGCAGGACCACGACGAGCGGGTCGTCGGTGAGCAGCTCGATCCGGGCGAGGCCGAGTCCGCGGTCGGTGATCCGCAGCCGCACCGCACCGAGAGCCGCAGCGATCCGGTGCGCGGCGGCCCGTAAGTCGTCCGGGAGCTGGCCGGGTAGGAGTTGGACCGTGAACGCGACCGGTGGCCCAGCGGACAGGGCACCAACCCGGGGCGTCCGGATCGTCGGACCGGTGACCGTAGAGATCACCTGGCAGGCGCCAGGGACAGCGGCGCAGGCTTCACGCCATACCCGGGCCAGCTCGGCGGTGTCCCGGGCCGCTGACCAGCGCAGCGACCGTGAGGGTGTTCGGTGCGGTCTCACTTCGGCCCTTTCCCGGGCATGACAAGGACGGCCGCCGCGCCGAGCGGGTGGTGCTCGGACGCGACGGCCGATGGGGGGTCGTGCGAGGGGTGTGGCTACGCGGCCTTTGCCTGGTCGCTGCCCGGAGTCGGGCGTGGCGTCATCCCGGCCCGGGCGGGTTCGGCGCCGCTGGCCGACCAGTAGAGCCGGACGTTCCCGTCCCGACCCTTACTGACCCGCACCTCAAGGTCGCGGAAGGTGACCGGCGCGAACTTCTCCAACACCGGCATGTGCCGGGCGCGGACCTGCACAGACACGACCTCACCGCGGTCCTGATCGGCGGCCAAACAGTCCACCGTCCAGAGCAGGTCGCCGGTCTCGTCGTCGGTGGCCTGGGCTCCGGTCGGCTGCCGGCGGCCGTCGGGTAGCTCGGTCCAGACGTCGACGGCGTTCACGTGGCCGGTCGAGAGCAGGGTGAAGCGGTCAATGTGCACGGGAATCGTTCTGATCATGGTCGGGTCCGTCCCTTAGTCGTCGCAGAAGGGACCTAACGGTCCCGTACGGCATATCGTATCCTAAACGGACCGAACGAGACAGAACATCTCCAAATGGTCTAAAAGGGTGGGATCCTGTCACGCATGACCGACCAACTCGTCCCAACCGGAGACGCAGCGCGAGCCGTCGGCATCAGCCCCCGCACCCTGGCTCGGTGGGCGCGCGAGAACCTGGTCCAACCCGCCCTGGCCACCGCTGGTGGACATCTGCGGTGGGACGTCGACGACCTACATCGTCAGCTACGCGAGATGCGTTCCCGCGACCAGTGCTAAGCGCACGCCTCCGGCGGGCCTCGGCTCCGACAGGTGGGTCAGCCCTGCCGCCACGACGGCCCCAGAGGGCAGCACAGCTCGCGCCCGGGCCGCCACCCGGGAAAGCATGGGTGGCACCCCGAACACGAGCTGTGCAGGCGTGAACGCGCCGACGCGACGACAGGGGACCCACAGATGGGGCCTGGTAGCTACAGAACCGCAGGATGAGACTCCTCACGGCTGGCTTCGCTAGCCACCGAGGGATCTGCCTGGCATCGTTTTCCGGCGTGAGTAGCTCGCAGATCCGCGCCTTCCTCGACGACGGTCCACGCGAGGGACAGACCGTGGCAGTTGTGGCGGACCTGGCCGGTAGGGCACCCCACGAGATCAACCTCCCCGATGAACCGGTCCGCCGCGAGGCCACCGAGGGCTCGACCACCACATACCGGCTGCACGACCTCGATGACGACAGCCAAGGGGTCCACGTCTATCGAGCAGTACCCGAGCCACGTTCGTGCCGTATTGCTCCGGATGATCACGAGCCAGCCGGTCGGCGGTGTAGTCCGACCGCTCGCTACTCCGGTTAGGCCGTGCAGAATCTGCACGAGCTACTGACGGCTGACCCCGTCCGGCCGAGCCACGCCCGACCGACTTCGCCTTACGCAACAGCCGCAACAGGTCCGGATCGTCAGTACCGATCGACCGCTCGGTTGACACCTCGGCCACCGGGTGGCGGTTGCGCCAGCCACGGCCCACCCGACACGGTTCCCGGCATGACCAGCCGCCCGCCACCGCCCCCGTTGGACGCCGCACCCGCCGACCACGTGACATCTGGGCTGCTGTTGGCCACCCCGACGGCCGCGATGTACGTGCAGGACGCGCTCGAACACCACCCCGACCTAGTCGGGACCATCGGCGGGGAGCTGCAAACCCTGACCGCGCTCTACCAACTGGCGTTGGCCGTCGAGCGGGAGACCGACCGTGCCGTTCTACGCTGCCGCGACGGTGGCGCCGGGTGGGCGGACATCGCGGCGTCGCTAGGCAACCGGCGGGAGCGGGAAGTAGCCGAAGAGTTCGACGAACGTGGCCGAGCGGGTGGCATATATCGACCGGCTCGAAAACGAACAGTATGCCGCGCTGCGCCGTCGTCAGTCAGCCGACCGCCAGGACCCGGGTCGGTAAGCACCCGCTCAGGTGCGAGGTTTCTCGCACGTCCCGGCCGGCCAACCACTCCACCACGCCGCTCCCGGCCGGTAGGGTCACGCCATCAAGGTGCAGATGTGCGGCTTCTCCGGCGTCGGCCGCCAATTCGGGGTACCACGACTGCGCATCACCACCAGCGGGCGCGCCATCGTCATCGACCTGCCCGTGCCGTATCGCGGGTTCAAGGTCCACTCGGTCGAACAAGTCGGACGTCGCCGACGGTTGCGCGTCCACCGTCGGTGGCTATGGCACCGATTCGATGTGCGGACGCGTAAGCTCAAGCGCTGACCAGTCCGAGGTCAGGTGGACGATTCCGTCCACGTGCGGAATGGGCGCAAAGTTGCGGTGATTCCGCGCCGCAGTCGCGGCAGCACTTCGATCTGTTCCCGGTGTTCCGCGCGGGTTCGGTGGTGATCTTCACCAGGTGGGTGAAACTCACCCACCTGGTGAATCATTTGAGTCACCCGCACCCGGTGACGGCCATATCGACCGGCCAGCCGTAGCAGGTGACCCAAATGGGTCACCTGAACCGGCGCAGGAGCAGCCGCGTGAGCCGGAGCCGGAGCAGGTGGTCCAAAACGGACCACCTGAGTGTCGGCGACGACCGTGTTGGACTCACCGGCGACGTTGCTGCGGGTCAGGTTGCCCTCGGCGCGGGACTCCTCTAGCGCCTCTTCGAACGCCGCATCGTCGACCCCGTCAGCCATGTCATGGGCGTCGATCTGCTCGCGCCGATGCGCGTAGAACTCCGCCGGGCTGGTCCTTGTCACATTGTGACAAGGACCAGAATCGCGGACCGCCGGGCCGTGTTGGTTCACGGTGGTGTCATGATCGTTTTGCTTCCGGACGGCTCCGACGGGCTGGCCCTGCCGCACCACCAGCGCAATCCCCCGCTCTGCCCGCCGCACCACCAGGTGTTCGAAACTGAACATCTCCAAGCCTATGACCAGCGTAAACGTCACAACCGAACAGCGCGCAAAGGCGACAGCAGAAAGCAAGGCGCTCCCAGAAAAGGCGCCGGAGCCAACGCGAACGCTTGTGGAAAATTTTCCACAAGCGTCGGTGCAGGATCGGAAATCCCGTGAGCAGGCAGCGAAGATTGTCGGGACCTCCGGCCGTAACTTGACCACGCTCAAGCGGATCGAACAGCACGCGCCGGACCTTATCGAGAAGCGGAAGCAGCAACAGTCGAACATCACTGACAAGACGGCCAAAGCGTGGGTCTCGGAATTTTCGGATCAGTCCGAATTTTCCGAACCCGCCTGAGTCGCGGCAGCACTTCGACGTCTGGTCGTTTCAGACCGCCGACTCCGGCGCGACTACGATCCGCTGCTTGTCACATTGTGACAAGCAGCGGAATTGGTGCCGTAGCGGAACAATCTTGCTGACCTATGCGCGAGCTGACCGGCAACCGCTACGGCACTTCTAGAGCTACCCACAATGTGGGTAGCTCTAGCCCGAAGGATTTCTACGCCCACAAACGCGAGCAGGCCGACGCCGCGTCGTGATGTGCCTACAGGACACTCGTTGGCGTGCGACTGCCGCACCGGCAACACGGACATCACCAGCCACCGACCAACGAACCGCGAATCTGGCCGGTAGTGCTCGCCGTGGCCGTCATCTACCTGACCGCGCTGGTGATCGGCGTACTCGGTGTGCTGATCGTGAGTCGGTGATCGGAGCCGCTCCAACTGGGTGCAAAAACGGGAACGCGATTCCCGATTTTCCGAGCCCGCGCTGTGCCGTATACGGGCAGATCTGCCCGCGTGCGGTTCCCGTTCGGGGTGATGGCTCCGGGTAGCGCCGACAGCAATCCACGTGACCCTGGGTTAGCGAACCGATCCGTATCGTCACACTAGACTCTTTCTGCCCAATCTCACCCGTTCGGGTCACGCGGAGACCGTCCAAGCGACGCAGACTCAACCACCCTGGCCACCGCCAGTAACAAGGACAGCCCCTAGAACGACGTCGATCGAGACGACCCGTTCCAGTGAACGGGCACCTCAGGCGCACGCTGTGGCCAAGCCTCCGAAGGAGCTGGATGTCTATCAGGTCCCAACGGCCCGTGGTGGTAGCCAGTGCCGCCACTCACGTCGGGGCAGTTCCGCGGTCTCGTAGACCGCGGTATGAGTCGCTGCGGCGCCGACGGCTCACACGTCCATTTTCAGGAAGGCCACCGCGGGAATCGCCGTTGCACCTCGGCCCGATACTCGCTGCACTGGACAAGGTCGCCGTGTGGACCAGCAACGACGGACAATGGCAGGAGTACGGGTCCTTCTTGCTAAGGACTACCGGCGGGCGATGGGTCGAAGTCTGCTTCAGTTCCACCACCGCCACCAAGGTGTTCGAACACCTTGTCGAGTTGCTTTCCGAAGCCGGCATGAAGACCCTCTTCGATCTGCTCACGGTGCAGGACCAGCGGATTGTTCTGCTGTGGGATAGGAAGAACCGCACCTGTCAGTGACTGGCAGCATGTCCGCTAAGCGCTCGCCAGCACGACGGCGAGCACGCCAACCTCAATATCTTCTAAATAAGGGAAGATTGTCGCCACGGCGTCGCCGAGACTGGGCCATCCACTGGGCCAATGGCTACACCGATAGCTGGTGGCAATTGTCGATCAAGGAGCCGACATGAACATCGCTACACGCTTCGCAGCTCTCACCGTGATGATCGCCGGTCTGTCAGCGGCAACAGCGACGTCGGCCTCGGCCGCGCCACCACCCAACGGGCACGACTGCGCGGGCGACGTGGTCAGTTCATCCGCGGGGCCAGGGTTCGGAGCCGCAGTCTCCGATGCCGCTCACGCCGGGCTTGTCGATAACTTCGGGCTCGCCGACTGTGGCCAGACGAACCGGAACAACCCCTAGCGGGTCGCCTGCCGGAGCCTGATGCCCAGGGTCAGCGTCGCCCTGGGCATTTCGGTGCCCGCGACTCCGGTCACCGGCTACCAGAGACGACGGCCAGCGCCACCCCGGGGACAGCACATCCCGTCCGGAACCGCCGTCCGCGTTCGCCAGCCGCCACGCCGCATCCCGCGGCTCCCCCTGCTCCTCGAACCACCGAGCCCTGGCCCGCCGGTAGTCATGAGCCGACCGATACCGGGCGTACTGATCCTGCTCGGCGATCTCGTCGGCCGTCATCCAGTCCTGCGCCCGGTACTCACGAAGCGCAGCCGGCATCGCGGCCGGGACGACTGGCTCCGGCTCCCTGCGCCGCGCCATCTATTCGTTCCCGGCCGCGCGCAGCCGGTACGCACCCCGGACCCCACGATGCTGCGGCCGCACACCATCCGAATCCGGCAGCCGCAACGCCGTCATCAACCGGACCTGCGTGATCTGCTGCTGCCGCGCCTCCACCAGCGCCGGATGGGCGATCTCGATACCCCGCCGCTCGTCCAACGTGGTCACACCCTCGCGGTCGACGATCTCGTGCAGCGCCGCGAGCCGGTCCGCGCACCGCGCCGCCTGAATCAACGCCTGCCGCTCGTGCGGGTCCAGGTCGTAAGTTCCGACGATCGAGTCCCACAACGCCCGCCCAGCGGCGCTCAGGCCGTCCGGAACGATCTCCTGCGTCATCATCAACCTCCTGCGCGTCCCCGCGCGAGTGCGTTAGAGGGGTCGTACGGCCTCGGCCCCAGTACCTGCCGGTATGACGCATTGGGGGCCTTGGGGGTCGGTGGGGGGTGGGTCACACCCTTGATCGGCTCCGGCTGTCTGATTCCATGATCCACTCGGCCGGCAGGATGGTGTCGATCGGCGCCAACCTCGCCAGTGGCGGTGTCGGTGGTCATCACCTGGCTCGACCGTCGCAGTTGGCCATGCCGTCGCCGTCTGGCCAGCCGGTTGGCCGTGGCCGGCGCCGTGGCCGTGGCCGGTGGCCGGCATGGTGGCCGGTGGCCTACGGGTGGCCGTGGCCATGCCCGTCGACGTGGCCATCGCGCTGGTCATGCCGTGTCCATCCCTGCGGTGGCCGTGGCCACGATGCTGGCCATGCCCGTGACGGTGGCCATGCGCTACTCCGGCTCCGTGTGCACCGTCGCGACCAGCCGCCGCCACGCCTGCTCGGCTGCCGTCGGCTCGGCGGGCTGGTTGTCGGCATCAGACTCGGCGGCGAGCCGGTCGATCTGGTGTGCCTGACCGGCCAGCTCCCGGACCGGGGTGTGGTTGAAATGCGCCTGTGCCGCAAACCTCGTCATGGCGTCGGTCTGCTCGGCTTCGATCGCGTCGAGCGTGGCGATGTGGTCTCGCGCCAGCGGTGGCGCGGCATCGGATCCCGCCCACTGATCGATCACCGCGGCCCAGCGTTCCCGGTCGAACGCGTCCGCTTCGTCGTGCAGGTCCGCGGCGCGGCGGGCGGCGGCTCGGGCCAGTGCCCGGTCGTCGAGATCGTGCGCGGCGGCGAGCATCCGCTGTGCTTGTTCTGGGGTGGTGATGGTGTTGCAGCGGGCCATCGCGTCACGGTCGGCCATGACCGACTCGGTTGTGCGTCCGCTGCGGGTGGGCCGAAACAGCGACTCGACGAGTTCGGTTTGGCGTTCGGCGAGATACTGCTGGTCGGCGGCGCGGAGTTCGGCGAGTCCGTCTCGGCAGATCTTATGAGCTTTGGCGAGTTGGCGGCGGCGGCCGTCGGCGTTGAGATCCTGGCGACCGCGGATGTGCTCAACGGCTCGGGCGTGGGTGGCCTTGAGTTCGGCGGCCTGCCGCCAAGTCTCGCGCTCAGAGATCGGGATGTGCGGCACCGGGTGTCCTTCCGTGATGGTGGGTGGGACGCTGGCTGTCGCCACTCAGCCGGCGTCCCGGGTGTCCGTCTGGCCGAGCGTGGCGCGCTCCCGGCGGCGAACAGCAGCCCTATTCGGTTGTGTCAGCGCGTCGTGCCGCGTACCGGGCCAGGTCACCGGTCCGGATCGCGTACCGGCCGCCGATCAGCACGGCCCGAAGGTCACCGCGCCGGATCGCGCGCCCGATCGTGCTCGGGTCCACGCCGATCGCCGCGGCTGCCTCGGCCGTACTGACTTGTCGATCATCTCCGGTGTCGGAGTCCGGTGGGTCGGGTTGCACTGAACACGGCACCGGGCCGAGCTGGTATCGGCGGCCGGCCAGGGTCAGCCGCAGCAGCACCCCGTCGACTTCGGGGTCTTCACCGGCGTGGACGCGGCGGTACTCCGCGAGCCGCCCGACGGTCAGCAAGATCTGCGCGACGCGCCCGGAGACGGTCACCATGGCGGCCGCCAGTGGTCAGCCGGCGCCCCGGACCCGGCCGGCCCAGATCCCGGACAGCTCGCGGGCGGGCACGGTGGCGGCGAGCTGTTCGCAGGCGTCGAACGCCGGGCAGCGGTGGCAGATCCGGACGGCGGCGCGGTGGCGTGCTGCTCGGTGGGTGTGGTGTTCGCCGGAGACCAGGTCGTCGAACTGTTCGGCCATCCCGACACAGCTCGCGTCGACGAGCTCCGGCATGGTGCGCAGGGCGGCCAGGATGCCGCTGGGGAGCTGGGGCTGGGGCAGCATTCCGCGAGGGTGGCAGTGACGGGCGCGACTTGCCGGGTTGGGTGCTCAGTCATCGGAGATTTCCGCAACTTTGCGGGCCGTACAACACTTGGCGGTGCGTGCGACCAGACGCTGTCGGTTCTCCCATTCGATCCGTCGGTCGTCGGCATAGACCCGTTCCGCGCGGGGCACGACCCGGCGTACCGCAACGAGAGCGCGGATCGTGTCGAGCCGGACCATGTTGCGGTCGGCGAGGGTGCGAAGCGCGCGGCGTGCTGATTCGAGCTGGGATCGCGTGGGCTGGTAGAAGGTGCGGTCCTGCCACTCGGTGCAGAGCAACTCGTCGCAGCCGCACTCGTGACGATGCTGATCGGCGAGCACCACGGTGTACGGGGTGGCCGTGCCGCGCGTTTCGATGAGGGAAAGTGCCGCGTGCATGATACGGCCTGGTCCACGGCTCACGGCGTCCGTTCCGGCTGACCGGCCCCGCTAAGCGGCTCGGCCTGCGCAAGGTGCGCGATGACGCGGGCAGCCCCGGAGATGACCGTGTCCCTCGTCGGGATCGGCCACCGTTGGTCGGTCTCAACGACCGCAGCGGCCAGCGGGCCTTCCAGCGACCGGTACACGGCCGGTCGAACATCCGTGGGGATGTCGTCGCTCCACAGCGCGATCGTGAGTTCGGCCAGTCGTTCACCGGGCAGCCGCCAATCGTCTCCGGCGTTGCGGGCCGCTCGGACGTCCGCGCACTCCGCAAGAGAGCACTCGGCGAGTGCCAGCAGCCACGGTGCCATGACTTCCCAGACTTCATCATCCGCGTCGTGTGCGTACAGCACCGCTGCGATCTTGGTGAATGACACCAGGTTGGGGACGTCGCTGGTAGACCACTGGATGATGTCGTCACGCAGGTATAGCGGCAGCGCCCAGATCCGCTCTTGTCGAGCGGTCTCAGACTGGTCGTACCGGGCGATGATGATGTCGATCAGACATTGGGCGAGATCGTGTTCGCTCGGCACCCGGGCGGGGTCAGCCGATGGCTGGGGAATTTCCCCACCCAGCTCGCGGCGCACCGACCCGACTGTCTTGTGGTCAACGCCGAGCAGCCGTCCGATCGCCCGATCCGAGCGGGTCGGGTCCGCGTTAACCTCGTCGGCGATGAGCTGGCGTTTCTGCTGGCGGCTGAGATGGCGGCGTGCCAGGTTGTAGCAGCGGGCGCGGCGGCGGGCGTCCTCGTCGTCGCCGACCTCGACGGTGTCGGTCCGGTAGTGCAGGCCGAGCTTGGTGGCGATCTCGACGCGGTGGTGGCCGTCGAGCAGGTTGCCGTGCTGGTCGCGGACGACCGGGACCAGCACGCCACGCTCGGCGATATCTGACTCCAACGCCGCGTACTCCTCGTCGGTCAGCGGCGGCATGACCTGGTAATCCGGCTGGGTGATGGCGGTCTCGGTGGTCATCGGACGGGTCCCTCTCAAGTCGATTGATCTTGTTGTTGTGCGCTGGTGTCGTCGACCGCGGCCGACTGCTGCCGACCGCGGCCCGGCGGACGACGGCGCGGTGAGCCGTCAGGACGGTGTATGGCGGTGAGCTGCGGAAACGCGGAACAGTGGTGGGTGTGGTGGCACATCCAGGCTTTTTCCATGCGCGCACGCGTAGGAAATCCTGGGTCACCCACCACACCCACCACCCACCACTGTCTGAACGTGACCCGAAAGATCAACATTGAGCGCCTGGGTGAGACTGGTACTGCTCCGACACGAGCGTGATCCCGGTCCACCGAGCGCCAGCGCTGGTCTTGACCCTGTGATGCTCACGGATCTCCAACGCCTTCGTGAACGCCTTATTGGTCATGGCCACGTCCTCGCCCTGGGCGCGGATCCAGTCGGTGAATGCCCGGTACAGCCGCGCAGAACTTTCGGAGCCGTGACCGCGACACACCACCGACTCGTCGGCCAGGAACCGAGCCACCACGTCGGAGTCCAACTGGTACTGCCTGGTGGCTTGCCGGACGGCGTCCGGCGGGTTTAGCCCGTTGCGCTGGTAATCCAGCCAGCCACGCCACACCCAGGCCAGGATCGCCTCGGACTCGCCCTTGAGCTTCTCCGGCAGCTCACCGTCCCGCTCGCCCTCGGCCACCACCACGCCGAACGGCACGGCGTGGATCCGCCGCCACGTCGCCGGGTCGTCACCCTTCACCTGCGGCAGGTGGTTGGTCAGCATGAACAAGATGTGGCTGGGCTCGAACTCGATCGGGTTCCGGTACAGCAGCTTCGCGTTGACCGGGTCCCCACCGGTCAGCTTTTTCATCGTCGCTTCGTCGAGCCGGGCGCCCTCTTCGATCTCCGAGCAGAACGCGACCCGGGTGCCCTTGAGCCGCATCCGTTCCGGTGCCATGGCCTGCTGGCCGTACTTGTTGACCAGCAGGATGTCGGCCGGCACCTCGACGGCGTAGTCCCCGAGGGCGTGGCGGACCGCGTCGCGCAGGGTGCCCTTGCCGTTGGCTCCGGTGCCGTACCACAGGAACAGCACGTGCTCTCGGACGCTGCCCAGCAGCGACGACCCGAGCTGGCGGGCCAGGAACGCCCGCATCTGCGGGTCCGGTTGGATCGTGGCCAGGAACTCCTCGAACAGCTCCGAGCGGGTGTGCGGGTCGAACTTCGCGCCGGTGACCTTGGACAGGTAGTCGGCCGGTCGTGGGTCGCTCACGGCTCCGGTGGTGATGTTGACGGTGCCGGTGCAGGTGTTGAGCAGGTGCGCGTTGGCGTCTAGCGCGTCGGCGGCCAACGTGCACGGGTGCATGTTGCGCGCCAGCGCGAGGACACCGTGGACGCCGCTGGCGGATTCAACCTTGGTGATGTCGCGTAGCAGGTCGGTGCGGTCGTCGCGGTCGAGATCCGCGAGCTGCCGGAACGCGCCCTTGATCAGACTGAGGACCGCGCGGGTCTCGGCGCCGTCTAGGCAGGGCGCCCACCGGGTGCCGTCGTAGGCGTGCCAGCCGATGCCGTGCACGTGCAAGAACTGGTCGCCGTAGGCGCGGGTGAACCGTTCGGCGAACCGCAGTTGCCCATGGTGGCGTTCGGCGCCCGGCGCGCATCCGACCGGCGGCGGCTCGGCCGGCGGCGGCTCGGCCGGCGGCGGCTCGTCCGGCGATCGCGGTGGCGGGGTCGGGGTGTCCTGCGGTGACGCGGACTGCTGCTCGCCAGGGTCGTCCGCATCCAGGACGGCGATCACCTGGTCCTGGCGGATCCCGAGATTCGAGGCGATGGCCAAGACGTCACACTGTTCGTCGTAGTAGAGCCGGTCGATCTCGGCGGCCAACCGGTCTGGGTCGGTGGTCAGGAACGGCGGGCTCACCGACGCTCTCCTGTGATGGCGGCGAGCACGTTCCGGGCGCGGCGGCGACGACGCTCGATCCGCGCGGCAGCGACCAGCGTGCGCATTTCCTCGACACCCCCGTCGTTCGGCCAGCACCGCAACGCGTCCCGCACCGGCCCGTCGAAGCGCAGCAGGTGATCGAGCTGCTCGTCGTCCGCGTCGAGCACCCGGCGGAGCGCGTCGTCACCGTCGGCCGGCTCAGTCACGGTGTTGGTGTCGGCTACCTGGCGGCCGGTCACGGTCACCGGGAGCGGACCGTCACTGGCCGGTGGCGTCACCGCCGTGGTCTCGGACCGATCGACCGCTCGGTCGGCCGGGCTGGTCGCCGGTCCGGCTGGTTCGGTACCCTGGCCGTGGCCCCGTTGGTCGGCGGCGGTCATTTGTTTGGGAACTGCGGCGGCGGTCTCGGTCACGGGGCCGCCGTTGCCTTGCGTTATCACGTTTTCCCCTCTTGATCCGCGTGCATGACACTGCTCGTCGGGGGCGCGCAGGTCGGGTGTTGGCGTAGGGCGGTTAGTCCTGCTGCGCGGCGAGCCATTCCGCGCACGCCTGCCGGCTGTAGCGGATGGTGCGGCCGATGCGGATGAACGGTGGCCCTTCGCCACGTAGGCGGCGGTTGGCGAGCGTCTTCGGCGACAGATGCCACTCGTCACCTAGTTCCGTGTCTTTCATCAGGTCCCGGGGCAGGGGCTGGCTACTCAATTCCACTCCTCTATGGTCGGTCGTCGAACTTGGCTGTTCGATCTTCGAGCATGATCGGAGTGTGCACGAGGGACAAGCCGGAGTCAACCGGGCGAGCCTGGGAATCTCGTCGTCGAACATCGGGTCTAGGCTGCGCTCCATGACCGACACAAACGAACGGACCGCCGTCGAGCCCGTCACGACGGTGATCGCGCAACGCGTACGCGAGCTGCGGTCGTCCCGGGGCATGTCCCAGGCGGAGCTCGCGCAGGCGATGGTCGCGGCGGGACGGATCAAGTGGACCCGCGCGACGGTGGGAAACCTCGAACGGCGCGCGCCGACCAACAGCCGCGCCACCGGCGCTGAGACCGGCCGCGACGCGGTGTCGGTGCAGGAGTTGCTGGCGCTCGCTCGTTCGCTCCGGGTACCTCCGGTGGCGCTGCTCGTGAACCCAGGCGGTGGCCCCACGCCGGTGGTCGACGGCGTGGACACCGACGCCGGGTCCGCGCTGCTGTGGATCATCGGTAAGCAGCCGCTCGATGACCACGGGTATCCCGACGGCGCGTGGACCACGGCCGCGACGATGATCGAGCGGCTGTGGCAGATCGCCACCCTGGTTGACCTGCTCGAACGGTCCAGCTCTCGGGGGGCGCTCACCGAGATGGCGCTCGGTGAGCGGTTCGACACCGAGTCGCACGACCGGGCGGATCGGTCGCTGGTGACCGGGCTCGCGGCCTACCTCAAGGAACTCGTGGCCGCCGGGATGACACCTCCACCGATGCCGGAGTTCGTCCTGCACCGCGCGCAGCAGCTCGGGGTCGACCTCGGTATCGAGAGCTGACCCATGGGACACATTTCGGATCGCTGGTACGTCGGCAAGGGGCAGGCACGAAAGCCGTCCGCTCGGCACGGAAAGGGTCTCCGCTGGCAGGTCTGGTACTCCGTCGATGGCCGCGAAAAGTACGGCGGGTCATTCAAGGTCAAGGCGGTCGCGGAAAGGACGCTCACCGAGCTAGAAGGGCGCGTCCTGCGAGGTGCATGGGTCGACCCAACGAACACCACGACCGTCGCCGAGTGGATGCGCACACACGCCCAGGTCCAGTCGCACTCCCCGCGGACAGCCACGCGGCTGGACACCCAGATCCGCAACCACATCGAACCGACCACCCTCGGTGGGCGGCGGCTGTCCAAACTACGACCGAGTGAGGCGCAGGCATGGGTATCCGACCGCGCCAAGGTGCTCGCGCCCAGCACACTCGCCCGCCTGGTGAGCGCGGTACGCCGTGCCCTGCGCGCGGCCCGCGCCGACAATCTCATGGTCGGCGACCCGTTCGAGAACGTCGTGCTCCCCAGCGTGGTGGCCGAGCGCATCGTCCCGCTGACTAGCGAGCAGGTAGCCGCCCTGGCCGAGTTGATCGGTCCGCGCTACCGCGCGCTGGTCATCGCCCAGGCCGGCCTCGGCTTGCGAATCGGCGAGGTGCTCGCGCTGCGAGTACAGGACATCGACTGGCTGCGGCGCACGGTGCGGGTGCACTACCAGATCGACCAGGACACCAGCCAGCTAGTCAAAACCAAGACGCCGCGCAGCCGACGCACCCTGCCGCTGCCGGACGTGGTGGCCGCCGAGCTGTCGGCGCACATCGGCCGCTGCCCCCCGGGCGAACGCGCCGGATGGGAGGGGTTGATCTTCCACACGCGGGTGGGTACCCCGCTGCTGCGCCAGGACTACCGCACCCGGGCGTTCACCGGCGCAGTCCGTAGGGCGCACGCGGCCGACGAGTCCTTTCCTCTCGCCACGACACCGCACGCGTTGCGACACCACTACGTGTCGGTGTTGCTGACCGCCGGTGAGTCCGTGGTGGCGGTCGCCGAGCTGCTCGGCCACGAGAACGCGACCCTGGTGATGACCACTTACGGCCACCTCATGCCGGGCCGGGAAGAGCACGCGCGGCGGGCTATCAACGCCGCGTTCGGCTCGATTGCCGACCGCCCGGACGATTCTGTCACGACCCCACCACGACCCGAGCGCCGTTGAGCGGGGTGTTTCCGCAGGTCAGAGGTATGTGGTTCTCGTCCGGGAAGTAGAGGAACCGGTGCGGCTGGCGTTCCGGGTCCTCCTGGCGGGCGAGCAGCTCCCACCACAGCCGCAGCGCCTCGCCCACCGGCACCCGGTAGTCCCGGTCCCCGTGGATCACCAGCATCGGCGTGGTGATCGCGTCGACGTGCCGGTGCGGGCTGTTCGCCTCGGCCATCTCGGCGGTCATCTCGGTCAGCCAGTACTGCGCGTCGTCGGTGGTCGGGCCGAACTGGTCCAGTGCCCACAGGCTGGCGTGGGTGACGATCGCGGCGAACCGGTCGGTGTGCCCGGCCACCCAGTTCGCCATGTAGCCGCCGAACGAGCCGCCCATCGCCGCGGTGCGGGTGTGGTCGACGTCCGGGCGGGCCTCGGCGGCGTCGGTCAGCGCGAGCAGGTCGGTGTACGGCGCGGCGCCCCAGGAACCCCAGCCCCGCTCGACGAACGCCTGGCCGTACCCGGTGGACAGCGCCGGGTCGGGCAGCAGCACCGCGTACCCCCTGGCCACCATCAGCCACGGGTTCCACCGCCACTGCCAGGTGTTCCAGCTGGCCAGCGGCCCACCGTGGATCCACAGCAGCAGCGGCGCGGGCCGGCCCGCCGCGTCCTCGCCGGGTGCGCCGTCCGGAGCGGCGGGCCCGGCGCCGTGCGGCAGGGCCAGCCACGCCCGCAGCGGGCTGCCGTCCTCGGCGGTGGCGGTCACCTCGGTCAACCGACCGGGCAGCTCCGGCGCGGCCGCCGGTACGCGCAGCGCGGTAGGGTACTGGTCGGGCGTGACCGGGTCCAGCCGCACCGGTGCCGGCGGCGAGCCCACGGTGGCGCGCAACGCGTAGAGCGCGCCGCCGTCCGGGGACACGCACGGGTCGGTGTAGGCACCGTCGTCGCCGGTCAGGCGCGTCACCCGTCCGTCGGGGACGGACACCGCGAACAGCGGGGCGCGCCCGTCGGAGTCGGCGGCCACCACGAGGCCGGCCGAGTCCGGCGTCCACCGGACCTGGGTCGGCCAGCGGTCCCAGCCGGCGGTCAGCTCCCGCGCGGCCCCGCCGGCGAGCGGCACCGTCACCAGGTCGACCCGCGGCGCGGAGGTCGGCGTGCTGCGCCGCTCGCGGGTCACGACGACCGTCCTGCCGTCCGGGCTGATCTTCGGGGCCAGGAACTCGAACCCTGGCTCGTCGAGCAGCGTCCGGCGCTCGCCGCTGCGCACGTCGATGGCCACCACCGCCCGCCGCTGCCTGCCGTACGGCTCGCGGACGGCCCAGTCGACCACGGCCCTCGTCCCGTCCGGGCTGAGGTCCGGTGCGCTCTCCCGCAGCCCGTCACCGGGGGTCGGCGTGAGGTCGCGCCAGGTGATCCGGCCGGTACCGGCCGCGGCGTCGGTGCCGGTGTCGTCGTCGCCGAGCCGCCCGGCCACCAGCCGGGGCTGGTCCGGCCCCAGGTCGTGGTCCCACTGCCGGACCGGGTAGCCGGAATGCAGGATCGCGGTGACCTTGCGCTCCCGGCGCGCCGTGCGACGGGTGGCGTCGTCCTCGCCGGTCACCGAGCCGGGCAGGGTCGGGGCCACCGCGAGCACGGTGTCCCCGGCGCTCGCCGGGGTCGGCGCGGCGAGGCCGCCGGCCCGCTCACCGGCCGGCCGTGCCTCGCCGCCGTCGCGGGGGAGCAGCCACAACGCCGGTGGTGGCTCGGGCGGGCTTCCCTGGGTCGGGAGCTCCGGGTCCGGGCGGGCGGTGACGAAGAGCAGGTCGCCCCGGCTGGTGAACGCGGGGGAGCTCTCGCCGGTCGTTCCCGAGGTCAGCCGGCGGGCCGGGCGCCGGCCGGACGGGTCGATCCCCCACAGCGCGGTGCTGAACGCGGTGCCGTCCGGGTTCGGGGTGGCCGCTGTGGTGACCAGCCGCTCACCGTCCGGGGACAGCGCCAGGCCGGACAGCCGGGGCAGGGCCAGGTAGTCGGGCAGGGCGTGGAACGGGGTGCGACGAGTCGGGGCCACCCCTCCTTCATAGTCGAGTGATCGACCCGACCGCACGGCCGTTTTGCGGCTCCCGACCGTACGGCTGTTTCCCGGCTCCGGCTCCCGGGCGGCCCTGGGGCCGGACCGTCAACCCGGCGGGCCGGTGGAGTCGCGGACGACCAGCTCGACCGGATCGGTCACCACCTCGGCGATGTCGTCGTCCGGCCCGCGCTGGGCGAGCAGCTCCACCGCGCGCCGGCCCAGCTCCTCCAGCGGCATGCGCACGGTGGTCAGCGCCGGCACCAGGTGGCTGGCCAGCGGCATGTCGTGCACCGCCACCACGGACAGGCTCCCGGGCACCGGCACCCCGCGCGCGTACGCCGCGTGCAGCGCGCCGACCGCCGGGGCGATGTTGGCCACGAACACGGCCGTTGGCGGCTCCGGGTGGTCCAGCAGCGTCCGCAGGCTCCGCGCGCCGTCGGCCGGTGTGTAGTCGGCGTGCTGGATCCAGCCGTCGGCGACCGGCAGCGCCGCGTCCGCCATGGCCGTCAGGTAGCCGTCCCGGCGGCGGCGGGCGGTGTCGGCGCCGGTCGGGCCGGCCAGGTGCCCGATCCGCCGGTGTCCCAGCTCGACCAGGTGCTCCACGGCCAGCCGCCCGGCCCGCTCGTCGTCCAGCAGCACGTGCCGCAGCGAGCCCGGCACCCGGCGGTTGACCAGCACCCACGGCACCAGCGAGGACCTCAGCTGGGCGAGCTCGTGGCCGGCGTCCTCACCGGCGAACAGCAGCCCGTCCACCCGTCCCTGGCCGAGCAGGTCGAGGTACTGCTCGAGGCCCCGGCGCACGCCGTCGGAGCTGGCGGTCATCAGCCCGTAGCCGAGCTGCCCCGCGGTGACCTCGGCACCCTTGATGATCTCCGCGAACACCGGGTTGGTGAAGTCCGGGACCAGCAGCCCGAACATGTAGGTTCGCGCGGTGCGGAGGCTGCGGGCGGCCGCGTTCGGGCGGTACCCCAGCCGCTGGATGGTGTCCCGCACCCGCTGGCGGGTCTGCGGGCGGACGTGCAGGCGGGGATCGTCGTTGATCACCCGGGACACCACGGAGCGGTCCACCCCGGCGGCGACGGCCACGTCGTTCAGGGTGACCCTCGCCGATCTCCCGGTGCCGGAAGCACCATCCGCCATCCGCGTTGCCCTCCACGGTGAGACACCTCGGCGATGTCCAGCCAGGATAGGCAACCTGGGCGGGCCCGCGACTCGGAACGGTTCCGGCCGGTGGGCGGGTGGCGTCGGCCGGGTGCGGTTCGGCGCCGTAACTCCGGCACGGTTCGGCCGCGACCGAACCGTGCCGGAGTTACGGTCGATGCCATGGGCACCCGAGAGCGGACCACCAGGGCGGGCGACGTGGACATCGCCGAGGTCGGCGCGTTGCTCGCCGACCGCGCGCGCTGCCGCGTGCTGATGACCCTGGACGACGGCCGCGCGCTGCCGGCCAGCGTGCTCGCCGCCGAGGCCGGGGTGTCCCGGTCCACCGCGAGCGGGCACCTCGGCCGGCTCACCGAGGCGGGGCTGCTCGCGGTCGAGTCGCACGGTAAGCACCGCTACTACCGGCTGGCCGGGCCGCACGTGGGCCGGCTGCTCGAGAGCCTCACCGAGCTGGCCCCCGCCCGGCCGGTCCGCTCGCTGCGCGAGGGCACCCGGGCCGAGCAGCTGCGCAGCGCGCGGAGCTGCTACGACCACCTGGCCGGCCGGCTGGGGGTCGAGCTCATGACCGAGCTGCTCCGCGCCGGGCACCTGACCGGCGGCGACGGCGAGTACCACCCGGACCTGGCCGACGGCGACCGGCTGTCCTCCTACGGCGCCGACGTCGACTACACCCTCACCGAGGGCGGCCAGGAGTTCCTCGACCGGGTCGGCGTCCGGGTGCCACCGGGCCGCCGGCGCCTGGTCCGCTACTGCGTCGACTGGAGCGAGCAGCGCCACCACCTGGCCGGCCGGCTGGGGCGCGCGCTGCTGGACCACTTCCTGGCGCGGGACTGGGTCCGCCGCCGGGACGTCGGGCGGGGGCTGCGGGTCACTCCGGCGGGGGAGACCGCGCTGGCCGACCGGTTCGGCATCCGGTGGGCGTGACGGGCGGTCCGGGTGGCCCTGGCGCTGGCCTCGGGGATGCTCGGCGCGGGCTGGGCCGGTGACCGGTACGGGGCGCGGCGGGTGTGTGTGGTCGGCCTGGGGGTGTTCGCGCTCGGGTCGGCGTGCTGTCGCGCTGGCCCCGGACATCGGTGCGCTGGTCGCGGCCCAGGTGCTGCAGGGCGTGGGCGCGGCCGCGCTGCTGCCGTCCTCCCTGACGCTGATCGTCGGTCAGTTCCCGGACCGGCGGGCCCGGGCGCACGCGCTGGACGTGTGGGGCGGCATCGGTGCGATCGGGATGGCGGCCGGGCCGGCGGCCGGCGGTGCGCTGGTGGCCTGGGCGGGCTGGCGGTCGATCTTCCTCGTCAACCTGCCGATCTGTGCCGTGGCGATCGCGCTGACCTGCGCGTTCGTCGCCGTGACCGGCCGCACGACGACGGCGCGGCCGGATCTGCGCGGCCTGCTCCTGGGCACCGCCGCACTGGCCTGTGTCACCGGCGGCTGCATCGAGCTGGGGCCAGGCCGACGCGCGGGCGGCCGGGTTCGGCCTGCTCGGCGCGGGCCTGGCGCTGGGGGCGCTCTTCGGCCGGGCGCAGGCGCGCACGGAGTCGCCGATGCTGCCGTTGTCGATCTTTCGCGCCGGCCGGTTCCACGCCGCGACGACGGCCGGGTTCCTGTTCAACTTCAGCCTCTACGGCGTGCTGCTGTGCCTGTCGCTGGTGCTGCAGGGGCCGCTGGGACGCGGCCCGTCCGGCGCCGGCCTGGCGATCCTGCCCCTGGCGCTGGCCGTGGGGATCGGCGCCACCGCGAGCGGCCGGCTGACCGCGCGGGTTCGGGCCGAGGCCGCCGATGCTGGCCGGCTTCACCCTCGGCGGGGTCGGGGCGGTACTCGTCGCGGCGGGCGGCGTGGCCGGGGCGGAGCCGCTGGTGGTGATCGGCGGCACGGTGCTGGGACTGTGCTCGCTGGCCATGCCGGCGATGACCGCGACCGCCCTGTCGGCGCCGAGCAGCTACACCGGCGTGGCCAGCGGCGTGCTCAACACCGCGCGGCAGACCGGTGGCGCGCTCGGCGCGCTGTACGCGGCGGCCGGGTCCACCGCGGCGGGTCTCGTCGCGCCGCTGGCGGCCGCGGTGCTGGCCTACCTGGCGGCGGTGCTCGCCACGCTGCGCGCCACCCGTGCGTCGCCCCGGTAGCCCCGGCCGGGACCGACCCGGCCACCGGGGCGGCGGCCGGCTCGGCGAGCGGCCGGGCCACCGGACGGTGGCCGGCTCAGCGAGCGGGCGGCCGCCTCAGCGAGCGGCCGGGCTCGGCGCGAGCGCTCCCGCCGGGTAGCGGTCGCCGGACACCTGGTCGCCCAGCGGGTCGAGGGTGCGCAGCGCCTCGGTGTCCAGCACCACCGCCAGCGCCCCGGCGTTCTGCTCCAGCCGCTCCGGCCGCTTGGTGCCGGGGATGGCCGCGAGGGACACCCCGAGCCGCTCGGCCTGAGCGTACACCCAGGCCAGCGCGACCTGCGCGGGGGCGGCGCCGAGACGTTCGGCGACCTCCCGGACGGTCTGCGCGATCTTCTCGTTCGCCTCGCCCGCCTCGCCGGTGAACCGGGGGTTGCGGCTGCGGAAGTCCTGGGTGCCCAGCGCGGAGCGGTCCAGCACACCGGTGAGGAAGCCCCGGCCGAGCGGCGAGTAGGGCACCAGGCCGACACCCAGCTCGGCCATCACCGGGGTGACGGCCTCCACGTCGCGGGTCCACAGCGAGTACTCGCTCTGCACCGCCGTGATCGGGTGCACGGCGTGCGCGCGGCGCAGCAGGTCGCCGTCGACCTCGGACAGCCCGAGGTGGCGGACCTTGCCGGCCTGGACCAGCTCGGCCATCGCGCCGACGGTCTCCTCGATCTCCACGTCGCCGGGTGGCCGGTGCAGGTAGTAGAGGTCGATCACGTCGACGCCCAGCCGCAGCAGCGATGCGTCGCAGGCGCGCAGCACGTAGTTGCGGGCGCCCCGGATGCGGCGTTCGGCGTCGCCGCCGCTGCGGTCGATGCCGAACTTGGTGGCCAGCTGCACCCGGTCGCGGCGGTCCTGGATCGCCCGGCCGACCAGCACCTCGTTGTGCCCGCTGCCGTAGACGTCGGCGGTGTCCAGCAGCGTGATGCCCAGCTCGAGCGCCCGGTGGATCGTGGCGATCGAGGTGTCCCAGTCGGTGGGGCCGTAGTGCTCGCTCATGCCCATGCAGCCCAGGCCCATGGCGCTGACGGCCAGCCCGGAGCTGCCCAGTGTGGTGCGGGGGATCATGCGGTGTCTGCTCCTTCGCTCTCCTGGGCCGCCCGCCTCGGCGGGTCGGCAGCTCCCCACGCTAGGCGGCCGGGCGTGAGCTGTCCTGGGTGTATCCGCACCCGGCTCAGCGGGAATAGGCCGGCGTACGAGGTTCAGGCGGGCGTCCAGTAACGCTCCCGGATCCGCCGCTTGAACAGCTTCCCGGACTCCTCGCGGGGCAGCTCGCGGTCCAGCACCACGACCCGGGGAACCTTGTAGCCGGCCAGGTTCGCCCGCACCCGCTCGCGGATGTCGTCCTCGGTGAGACCGCTGTCCGGGTCGGTGTCGACGTGCGCGGCCAGCGCCTCGCCGAGGTCGGGGTCCGGGATGCCGAACACGGCCACGTCGCGCACCCCGGGCACGGTGATCAGGAAGCTCTCGATCTCGGCAGGGTAGACGTTCACCCCGCCGGAGATGACCATGTCGCTGAGCCGGTCGCTCAGGTAGAGGAAGCCGTCGGCGTCCAACCGGCCCGCGTCGCCGAGGGTCAGGAAGCCGTCCCGCTCCATCGCCGCCCGCTTGCCGTCGTCGCCGATGTAGGTGAAGCGGGGCCACGCCGGGCCCGGATCGACGTAGACCTCGCCGACCTCGCCGGGGGGCGCCTCGGTGCCGTCCTCGGCCAGGATCCGCAGCCGGCAGCCGTCCAGTGCCCGGCCGACCGTGCCCGGGTGGGCCAGCCACTCATCGCTGTCGCAGGCGACCACGGTGCCGATCTCGGAGGCACCGTAGTACTCCAGGATCACCGGCCCCCACCAGCCGATCATCCGCCGCTTGACCTCGGGGGAGCACGGCGCGGCGGCGTGCACAACGGCCCGCAGCGAGGACACGTCGGCGGCCGCGCGCTGCTCCTCGGGCAGCGCCAGCAGCCGCACGAACATCGTCGGCACCACCTGCGAGTGCTCGATGCGGTGCCGGCGCACAGTGTCCAGGAAGTCCGGGGCGGTGAACCGGGGCATGATCGTCAGGTCGATGCCGGAGGTGGCGGCGAACAGGGCGTGCGCGTTCGGCGCGGAGTGGTACATCGGCGCCGGCACCAGGGTGCGCATGGCGGGGTCCAGGCCGAACGCGCGGAACAGCCGCTCGGTGACCGCCGCGCCCTGCGCCGGGGTCATCGGCTCGCGCAGGATGCCCTTGGGCCGTCCGGTGGTGCCCGAGGTGTAGATGACGCTCAGCGGCGGGGACGTCGGCGCCTCGGCCAGCGGCTCCTGGGCGGCCAGCCAGCTCTCCAGCTCCATCCGCCCCGAGCGCGGCGGATCCCCGGCGGCGGCGGTGCCCAGCCGGTAGGCGGCGCGCAGCGCGGGGCTGGGCTCCACCTCGATCACCGGAAGGTCGCGGGGCAGCACGTCCTCGACCGCCGGCAGCAGGTCGCGGTGCGCGAACACCGCCCGCGCCGAGCAGTCGGTGAGCAGGTAGCCCAGCTCGGCGCCCTTCCAGTGCCAGTTCACCGGTACCGGCACCGCGCCGAGCACGGCGATGCCCAGGCTGACCTCGACGAACTCGATGTCGTTGCGCAGCACCACGGCCACCCGGTCGCCCGGGCGCACGCCCAGCCCGCTCAGCCCGCCGGCGATCCGGCGAGCCCGGTCCATGAGCTCGCCGGTGGTCCGGGTCCGGTCCCCGCAGCGGATCCGTGCCTGGCTCATCGGCATGTCCCTCCCGCTCGCCCTGATCTCCGCGGTGTACCGCGGCGTCTCGATCCGCGACAGCCCTGGAAAACGTGCCTCCCGGCTCCTAGGTTCGGTCGTGGGGCGACGTCAGGGAGGGCGGGCGACATGGCCGAGCAGCTCGAACGGTTCCGGATGGTGATCGGTGGCAAGCCGGCGGACGCGGTCTCGGGGCGGACGTTCGAGTCGCAGAACCCGTTCACCGGCCAGCCGTGGGCGCAGGTGCCCGACGGCGGCCCGGAGGACGTGGACGCCGCGGTCGCCGCGGCCCGCGCCGCGCTGGACGGCGAGTGGGGCCGGCTCACCGGGTTCGCCCGGTCGGCGCTGCTGCGCCGGCTGGGCGACCTGGTCACCGAGAACGCCGCCCGGCTGGCCCGCCTGGAGGTCAACGACTCGGGCAAGCTGTACCGGGAGATGATCGGCCAGCTGACCGGGCTGGGTTCCTGGTACCAGTACTTCGCCGGGCTGGCCACCACGATCGAGGGCCGGCAGATCCCGGCGCCGAACCCGAACTACCTGGTCTACACCCGGCGCGAGCCGGTCGGCGTGGTTGCCGCGATCACCCCGTGGAACTCGCCGCTGCTGCTGATGACCTGGAAGCTGTCGCCCGCGCTGGCCGCCGGCTGCACCGTGGTGGTCAAGCCGTCCGAGCACTCCCCGGTGTCCAGCCTGGCCTTCGCCGAGCTGTTCGAGCGGGCCGGGTTCCCGCCCGGGGTGGTCAACGTGGTGTCCGGCCAGTCCCGGGAGACCGGCGCGCACCTGGCCGCGCACCCGGGCGTGGACAAGGTGGCGTTCACCGGATCCACCGCCACCGGGCGCGCGGTGGCCAGGGCGGCCGCCGAGAACATCAACAAGGTCACCCTGGAGCTGGGCGGCAAGTCGCCGCAGGTGGTCTTCCCGGACGCCGACCTGGCCGCCGCCGCGAACGGGATCATCGCCGGGGTGTTCGCCGCGACCGGGCAGACCTGCATGGCGGGCTCCCGGCTGATCGTGCACGCCGACGCGCACGACGAGCTGATCCGGCTGATCGCCGAGCGCGCGTCGACGATCAAGCTCGGCGACCCGAACGACGCGGAAACCGAGATGGGGCCGGTGGCCAACCGGCCGCAGTACGAGAAGGTGCTCGGCTACCTCGACACCGCCCGTGCCGAGGGCGCCACGGTGGCGTACGGCGGGGCCGCCGAGTCGGGTCTCGGCGGCCTGTTCGTGCAGCCCACGGTGCTCACCGGCGTCACCCCCGAGTCGACGGTGGTGCGCGAGGAGGTGTTCGGGCCGGTGCTCGCCGCGCTGACCTTCACCGAGGAGGACGAGGCGGTCAAGCTGGCCAACGACACCCCGTACGGGCTGGCCGGCGCGGTGTGGACCAAGGACGTGCACCGGGCGCACCGGGTCGCCGCACGGATCCGGGCCGGCTCGGTGTGGATAAACGCGTACCGGGTGGTGGCCCCGAACGTGCCGTTCGGCGGGTTCGGCAGGTCCGGGCTGGGCCGGGAGAACGGCCAGCACGCGCTCGACGAGTACCTGGAGGAGAAGGCGATCTGGGTGGAGCTCACCGGCGGCACCCGCGACCCGTTCACCCTCGGGTAGGCCCGGCCCGACCGTCCGCCTCGGCCGGGTCCGGTGCTCCCCCTCGGCCCCCGGGTCAGCCGGTGGACACGGATGCGGCCAGCTCGGGGTAGAGGTCGCCCACCGGTCCGGACAACCCGGCCTTGACCTGGCGGCTCAGCTCGTCGGCCAGCACCTCGAACCGGCGGGCCTCGACGCCGTCCAGCGCGAGGTCGGCCACCACGGCCGGGTCCGACTTGGGCGCGTCGACGTGCCCGACCATGTCGGTGTCCAGGAACCCGACGTGCAGCGCGGTCACCAGGGTGCCCGCCGGGGCGAGGTGCAGCCGGGTGCCGCTGGTCAGCGACAGCCCGGCGGCCTTCGCCGCGGCGTACGGGCCGAACGGCTCGGCGGTGAACCAGGACAGCACGGACAGGACGTTGAGCAGCGCGCCACCGCCGTTGGCCGCGAGCACCGGGGCGAACGCGCGGGTCATCGCCAGGGTGCCGAAGTAGTGCGTCTCCATCTCCAGCCGGATGTCGTCGATCGAGCCGTCGAACAGGGTGGCGTGGGTGTAGCTACCGGCGTTGTTGATCAGCAGCGTGGTGTCACCCGCCGCGCGGGCGGCGGCCGCCACCGAGTCGGGGTCGGTGATGTCCAGGGTCAGCGGGGTGGCGCCGGTCTCCTCGGCGGTCCGCCGGGCGGCCTCCGGGTCGCGCGCGGCGGCGTACACCGTCGTGGCGCCCCGGGCCAGCAGCGCACGCACGAACTGGCGGCCGAGGCCACGGTTGGCTCCCGTCACCAGGGCGACGGATCCGTCGATCTGCACGGTGTTCTCCTCTGTCCAGGGTGAGTCAATCCGACATTCAAACCTAACCGGGCGAACGCGGAGGTATTCCCGGCCGGTGGCCGTCAGAGCCGGGCGGCGAGTGCGGCCACGTCGTCTGCGCACCCCCAGCACAGGGTGATGCCCGACCCGCCGTGCCCGTAGTTGTGGATCACGGGCGGTCCGCCGCCGGTGGCCGGCTCGGCCTCCAGCCGGACGGCGGGCCGGGCCGGACGTAGCCCGACGACGTGCTCCAGCACCTCGGCGCCGGCCAGCGCGGGCGCCAGGTCGCGGCACCGGCGCAGGATCGACGCCGCCACTTCCGGGTCGGGCTCCTCGTCCCAGCGGTCCTCCTCCAACGTGCCGCCGAGGACGCAGTCGTCGCCGCGCGGATGCACGTAGGCCCGGCCGGCGGGGTGGTACTCGTCCCGGACCGAAAGCGTCAGCCCCGGGTTGTGCACCCGCACCACCTGGCCGCGCACCGGCACCACGCTCGCGTCGCCGACCAGGCTCCTGGCCCCGAGCCCGGTGCAGTTGACCAGCAGGTCCGCGCCGCCCGCCGCGCCGCCCGCCGCGCCGCCCGCCGCGCCGCCCGCCGCGCCGGCCAGCGAGCCGAGCCGCCGCCGCTCGATCCGGCCGCCCGCGCGCTCGTACTCGGCCCGCAGCCACGGCAGGTAGGACGGCATCTCGGCCAGCGGTACCACGAACCGCAGCCCGTGCCGGTACCCCGGGGGCAGCTCGTCCGGCCGGGCCGGCCGCACCCCGCCGGCCGCCCCCGCCCACCACGGCTGCTCAGGCGGGTCGGGGTAGAGCGCCAGGCTCTCCCGCATCAGCGCCCCGGGCACCCCGCGCCGCGCCTGGTCGGCCAGCTCGGCGTAGGTGCGGGTACCCCAGTCGAGCACCCGCTCGCGGGGCGCGGCGAGGGTCGGGAACCACACCGCCGCCGCCCGCCACGACGTCGACGCGCGGGGTGCCCTGTCGGCGATGATCCGCACCCGCCAGCCGTCCCGCTGCAGCCGCAGCGCGCAGGTCAGCCCGGCGATTCCGGCGCCGACCACCACCGCGCGGCGTCCGCCGGACGTGCTCCTCGTCATCGCCCCAGCCTGACCCACACCGCCCGGCGGCGCGCACCGTGCGCTCCACCTGCGACCGGTCGGGGGCGCGAGTAGCGTCGCCGCCCATGTCCGACGACATCATCGAGCTGATCCTCACCGACCACGAGACCTTCCGCCGCGGGTTCGCCGACCTGGACGAGCTCGCGGTGCGGAACGACCCCGTCGAGCTGGCGAAGGCGTGGAACCCGCTGGCCTCGCTGCTGGACGTGCACGCGGCGGCCGAGGAAGAGGTGTTCTACCCCGAGCTGCTGCGCAAGGGGCAGGAGGACCCGGTGGAGGAGACCGTCGACGCGGTCGGCGACCACAACGACATCCGGGACGGCGTCCGGGAGGCCAACCGGTACCCGGCGGGCAGCGACGAGTGGTGGGCCGGGGTCCGCACCACCCGCGAGGCCAACGACGAGCACCTCGCGGAGGAGGAGCGCGACGCCCTCGCCGACTTCCGGCTGAGCGCGGACCTCGAGCTGCGCGAGACGCTGGGCCGTCGGTTCGTCGAGTTCAAGTCCGAGCACCCCACCGCGGACCAGGTGGACACCGCCGACAAGGACCCCCAGCGCTACGTGGAGACCGTGGAGCGGGAGCTCGGGTTGACGGGCAGCGGGTCGGGCGACGGCACCCTGGGCATCGGCGGCCTCAGGGGTTGAGCTCGTCACCCCAAAGTGGGCATGTCGGTTTGCCGGTACCGCCAGCCGGGTAACCCTTCAGCAGAATCGCCCAACAGACGCGCACCGGGCTCCGTGAGCGCCCACAAGGTAGCCGGAGCCCGGTGCGGCCACCACACAGACGACGGGCCGGCCGCATCCCGCGGCCGGCCCGTCGTCCGTCTCTAGGTTCGTGTCTCTGGTTCGTGGTGTGCGGTTCTTCGTGGTGTGTGCGGTTCGTGGTGCGTCGAACCCGCCGGACCAGCCGACGGGTCCGGCCAACCGGCGGGGTCAGCCGACCGGGTAGTCCTCCTCGCCGAGCTCGTCGACGACCTCCCGTGCCTGCTCGGCCGCATCCGCCGGGTCGGCCTCCTCGGGGAACAGGCCGCTCGCCGAGTCCCGGTCATCGGTGTCGACCAGTGCGCGTTGCTGCTCCAGCGCGTCGGCCTCGGTCCGATCGGTATCGGTCTGCTGGATGCTCACGGCTCTCCGATCTGCTCGGTGACAGGACGTTACGGCGCGTGGGTTACCCGCCCGGCGCGCGGACTAAAGATCCGGTCGGGTGGGCCGCGCGTCCTGGGGGCGGGCTCGGGGACGGTCAGCCGGACCGTGGCGTGGTAGGGGCCGCTCGGTCACCGCGGCGGAGTGGTCATCCGGTGCGGCGGCGGTCACCAGGGCGGAGTCAGTGGGCGTGCTCGTGCTGGTCCTCGAGACCGTCGGCGTGCACGTGCTCGTGCGTGTGCGTCTCGCCGTCGTGGGCGTGCTCGTGCTCGTGGTGGGTGTGGTCGTGGTCGTGCTCGACGTGCGCGTGGGTGTGGGTCACGTCGTCGTGGGCGTGCTCGTGGGTGTGCGGGGTCGGGCTCACCGGCCGCTCCTCTGCTCGGGGAAATAGTATTCCGCGCAACCGAGCGTATCGCCATTCACCCCCATTGCGCGGATTGCCGGAGAAATGCCATGGGCTGGCAATTCGCATCAATGGGCGCATATTTCGGTCAGGTGCACCGGTAGATTTGTTGCACATGGCTGCCAGTTGGTGCCCGATGTGGAAGTCCGGCTGGCGATTCCGCCGGGTGACACCTGCTAGCAGCCTTGAAAGTTGACCGGTATAGTGAAGATTGCACGGTCCACGTGTCCACCGCCACACCGAGGGAGAGTCGTCGCCCGATGCGTCACATCGCCACTTTCTGCGGCAGCTGCAACTGCGGTTGCCCCGAGCTCTACGTCGACGAGTCGGCCGCGCCGGAGCGCCGCGTCGTCATCACCGACGACTTCGGGCAGCGCATCCAGATGAGCCTCGAGCAGCTCGCCGACCTGGTGGCCGAGGCGCGCAGGGGCACCCTCGACGAGCTGACGTCGGTCGCCGGGTAGCGCGCGGCTTCCCCGCGGGTGGTGGCGTCGGCGACGATGGCGCCCAGCCTCGCGGAGGGGGAGCGGCGTGCCCGCCATCGACGACCGGAACGAGACGCCCACCGAGCGGCTCGACCGCAACTGGGGCGATCTGTTGCAGGAGCTCCGGGTGGTGCAGACCGGTGTGCAGCTGCTCACCGGTCTGCTGCTCACCCTTCCGTTCCAGCAGCGGTTCGACGTGCTCTCGCCGGCCCAGCACGTGGTCTACCTGGCGACCGTGTCGACGTCGGTGTTGGCCACGGCGCTGCTGATCGCGCCGGTCAGCCTGCACCGGGCGCTGTTCCGCCGGCGCGCCCGGCGCACGCTGGTCGCGGCGGGCCACGTGTTCGCGGTGGCGGGGCTCGGCCTGCTCGGGGCGACCGTCGTGGGGGTGGTGCTGCTCATCTTCGGCGCGGTGCTCGGGATGGGCGCGGGCGCGGTGGCCGGGGCGTGCGCCCTGGTGGTGTTCGCCGTGCTGTGGGGTGCACTGCCCTGGTTGTGGCGGTTGCGGGTGATCCGGCGGGGGCCCGACGAGCCGCTCGAACCCGGAACGGCCCGCTCGAACCCGGAACGGCCGCTCGAAACCTGAACGTGGCGGTGCGGTCAGCGGACCCCGGTCGGGCAGGCGCCCGCCCGCAGGGAGAGCAGGTAGCCGACCAGCCGGTCGGCCGACTCGACGATCGTCTCGCGCTCGGTGTGGATACGCAGCTCCGGCGCGGTCGGCCGCTCGTAGGTGGCGTCCACCCCGCTCAGGCCGCTGATCTCGCCCCGGGCATGGCGGGCGTAGAGGCCCTT
>DASXJJ010000127.1:0-1597 GCA_036497465.1 Pseudonocardia sp.
GCCCTTCCTCGGCTACGGCGTCAGTGACTACTTCCAGCACTGGATCGACGTCGGCAAGAGCGCGGACGCCAGCAAGCTGCCCAAGATCTTCTGCGTGAACTGGTTCCGCCGCGGCGAGGACCGGCGCTTCCTGTGGCCCGGCTTCGGCGAGAACAGCCGCGTGCTCAAGTGGATGGTCGAGCGCATCGAGGGCAAGGCCGCCGCTGTGGAGACGCCGATCGGCTACGTGCCGACGCCCGACCAGATCGACCTGGAGGGCTTGGACGGCGTCACCGCCGACGTGGCCGACTCGCTCGCGGTGCACACCGAGGAGTGGAAGGCCGAGCTGCCGCTCATCGAGGAGTGGTTCGCCCAGATCGGCGACTCGCTGCCCAGCTCCATGCGCGACGAGTTCGAAGCACTCAAGCAGCGCCTCAACTCCTGATACCGAGCACGGGCACAACGGGGGCGGGCGCCAAGGCGCCCGCCCCCGTCCCGTACGTGAGGGGGCTCCGCCCCCATCCCCGCGAGTCGGGGCTCTCAGCACACCGAGTCGGGGCTCTCAGCACGCTGCCGCCCGGCTAACGTCTGCCCGGTGAGACGCGTGGCCGCTCGGCTGATCACCACCGCACTGATCAGTGCGGTCGCTGTGTTGGTCAGCGACGGGGTGGCGTGGGCGCACGCCGGTGGGCTGACCTCGTCGTCCAACGAACCCGTGGTCGTCGGCATTCAGCCGCCGGTTCCCGGGCTGACCGTGACCGTGGTGGAGGCCGGCGCCCGGCTACGGCTGGACAACCGCACCGGTCAGCGGGTCGGCGTGCTGCCCCCACCCGGCTCGGTGATCAACGCGCTGCCCGTGGTGGACCCCGGTGACGTCGCCCTCTGGTCCGACCCCCGGATCGTCGCCGCCTCGACCAAGTCCCGGCCACCGGACGCGCGGCTGGCCTGGCGCATCCCACTGCGGGTCGGCGACGGCACCGTGCCAATCGCGCTGGTCGGCGAGCAGCGCTGGCCACCGCCGCCGGACGCCGGGCTGTGGTGGCTGCTGACGGCGGGTGCGCTGGTCCTACCGGTCGGGTTGGTCGCGTTGGGCAACCGATCCTCGGGGCGGCGTGTGCTGAAATCCCCGACTCAGTGTGCTGAGAGCCCCGACTCGCGGGGGACCCGGGGTGGGGTGTCGGCGGTGGGTCGGTGGACGTTGGCGGTGGCCACGGCGGTCGTGATGGGGGCGCACGTGGTGCACATGTACGGCTCGGCGCTGGTGGTCGCGCAGGGCACGCTGATCTGGGTGTTCCTCGCCGCCGCCGGGTTCGCCGTGGTCGGCTGGCCGATCGGGGCGGCGGGTGCCTGGCTGACCGCGCGGGGCCGGCCGGCCGGGCCGTTGCTCTGCCTGGTGGCCGGTGCGCTGCTGGCCATCATCATCGCGCCGGCCGACGTGTTCAGCTTCCACGACGCGGTCATCCCGTTCGCCTGGGGCCCCGACCTGGACCGGCTGCTCATCGCGCTCACCGTCGGCGGCGGGCTGGGTGTGGTGGCCGCCGCGTGGCTGCTGATGCGCCGCGCGCCGGCGACCGGGTCGGCCGTGCCGCCGGCCACCGAGGCGTCCGGGGGGCAGTCG
>DASXJJ010000128.1:0-22156 GCA_036497465.1 Pseudonocardia sp.
ACGGCCGCCACAGCGAACTGCCAGGCCAGCGCGTCGGACCAGTTCGGCAGCCACACGCCGACGCAGTCGCCCCGGCCGACGCCGGCGTCGATCAGCTCGTCGGCCAGCGCGCGGGTGCGCAGGGCCAGCTCGGCCCGGCTCACTGTGATCGTCTCGCCGGACGGTCCCTTGTCCAGCGCGACCGGGGCGTGCGGGTCCCGGCGGACCAGGCGGCCGAGCAGGTCGGGCAGGTCGGCCGGCGGGTCGGCGGGCGGGTCGGCGGGCGGCACTGCGGGCGGCACTGCGGGCGGCACTGCGGGCACGGCCGGATTCTCCCAGCGCGCCGGGGATCCCGCCCGGGATCGGGTGAGATGCCTCTCGTTGTGGCGCGCCGAGCCGCCCGCCTAGGGTCCCGCCTCGATGGTTCGTCTCTCCCTCGACGGCTGGATCCGCCTGCTCGTGGCCGCCCTGGTGGTGATCGTCGTGGTGGTGCTGGTCGCGTCGACGGCCGTCACGAACATCGAGCCGGTGATCGGCAGGGACTTCCCCGACCCGGCCGTGCTGGCCACCGGCGGCAGCTACTACGCCTACTCCACCCAGAGCGTCTACGGCGGCCGGTTCTGGCACGTCCCGGTGCAGCGCGCGCCCGAGCTGGCCGGTGGCTGGAAGGCGGTGGGCGACGCGCTGCCCGCGCTGCCCGGCTGGGCGTCCAGCGCGCACAACGGGGTCGGCGACGTGACCGCACCGGAGGTCACCGCCGGACCCGGCGGCGGCTACCTGCTGTACTTCGTGGCGATGGCCGGCGCGCGCCCGGTGCGGTGCATCGGCGTCGCGTCCGCCGCCTCGCCGGCCGGGCCGTTCCTGGCCGAACCCGGTCCGCTGGTCTGCCAGCCGGACACGGTGGACAGCATCGACCCTCAGGTGTTCACCGACGTCGACGGCGCCCGCTACCTGCTCTACTCCAGCGGCGGGCACGGCACCGCGATCTGGCTGCAGCGGATGACCCCCGACGGGTTGGGCCTCCTCGGCGCGCGCCGGGCGCTGATCCAGGCCGACCGGCCGGAGGAGGCGTACATCGTGGAGGCGCCGTCGCTGGTCCGCCAGGGCGGCGAGTACGTGCTGTTCTACTCCGGCAACACGTTCAACAGCGGCAGCTACTTCGCGAACTACGCCCGGTCACCGTCGCTGGCCGGCACGTTCGTCAAGAGCCCCGGCGAGTTCGTGACCCGCGACTCGATGGGCGGCGCCTACATCAACCCGGGCGGGCAGAGCGTGGTGCACGGCGAGGGCCAGGACGACCTGGTGTTCCACGCGTCCCTCGGACCGGCGGAGCGGGCCATGTTCGCCGTCGGGCTGACCTGGGACCCGGCCGGACGCCCGGTGCTGGACCTCTCCGACGGCCTGACCCGCCGCTACCGGGCGGCGGGCTGACCGCCTGGTCCGTTCGGGTGGCCGGTCGCCGTTCCGCCCCGGCGATCACGGTCCCGCGCGAACGCTGGGCCGGTGATCGACGCCCGGAGCACCCGGCCCGGTCGGGGTCGCCGCTCGGGCGGGTGTCCCCGGCCCGGCGGCGTGCTGGCGCTGCTCGCGCTGCTGCTGCTCGTCGCGCACCCCCGGCCCGTCCCACCCCGGCCGCTGGCGGGGGAGGCGCCGGCGATGCCGGCGCAGTGCGGGGAGGACGGCGCCCGCTGCCGGGAGCAGCTGATCTTCTCCTCCGGCCGGCGGCTGTCGGTGTACCGCAACGTGCCGATGTCCGGCAGCCGCGCGGTGACCAGGGCGCTGGTGGTGGTGCACGGCACGGGGCGCAACCCGGTCAGCACGTTCACCGGCATGATGCGGGCCGCGACGGAGGCCGGGGTCCTCGCGCACACGCTCGTCCTGGCGCCGTTCTTCAAGACGTCCGAGGACAGCCCGTCGGACCGGGACGCCACCTGGACCAGCGGCGGCTGGAAGGTCGGCGACGGCGCGGTCGAGCCGAGCGGCCTGAGCTCGTTCGCCGCTATGGACGAGATCGTGACCAGCCTGGCCGACCGGTCGCGGTTCCCGAACCTGACGCACATCACCGTGGTCGGCCACTCCGCCGGCGGCCAGTTCACCCAGCGCTACGCGGCGTTCGGGCTGGCGCCGGGCGTCGTGCGCGGGGTCGGGGTGAACTTCGTGGTGGCCAACCCGTCGTCCTACGTGTACCTCGACCCGGCCCGGCCGGAGCCCGACGGAGGCGGGTTCCGCACCCCATCCGGTGGCGCCTGCCCGGACTACGACACCTACAAGTACGGGCTCGCCGGGCGCGGCGGGTACCCGGGGCGGCTGACCCCGGAGCAGGCCAGGGCCACCTACCTGAGCAGGCGGGTGACGATCCTCAACGGCGGCGCGGACACCGTGCAGAACGGTGACATGGACACCGACTGCGGCGCGATGCTGCAGGGGCCGAACCGGGCGGCCCGGGGGGCCAACTTCTACCGCCGGATCCACGGCCTCTACCCGAACGCCCCGCACGACCGGATCGTGGTGCCCGGGGTGGATCACGACCACTACGCGCTGTTCGAGTCCCCGCTGGCGCTCGGCGCGCTGTTCGGCCACGGGGCGGCCTCCGCGACCGCCTCGGGCATCCCCTGAGCGCTCGGGCTGAGCCCCTTCTCCACGGCGGCCGACCGGACCGCCTCGATGACCTGCAGCAACGCGGGCCGGCGGGCGGCCTTGGTGCGGTAGGCGACGGACACGGTACGCATGACCGGCTCGGTCAGCCCGATGATCCCGACCCCGGGCGGGCAGAGCGACAGCCCGAGGTCGGACACCAGGGTCACCCCGAGCCCGGCCGCCACCATGGCCAGCGCGGTCGCCTGCTCGCCCACCTCGTGGTTGATCTTCGGCTCGAACCCGTTGCGGTGGCAGGCGATCCGCACGGCCCGGCCGAAGTGGGACTTGGGGCCGGCCAGGATCCAGGAGTGCTCGGCCAGCTCGACCAGCGGTACCGACGTGGCCGACATGGCACCGGAGGGCACGGCCGCGTACAGCCGCTCGACCGCGATCATCTCCCGGACCAGCTCCGGGTCCCAGGACATCGGGTAGCCGGAGTAGTCGATCACGAAGGAGAAGTCGAGCGCGCCGTCCCGCACCGCGCCGGCGGTGTCCTCGGGGGCGAGCTCCTTGGTGCGTACCTGGATGCCGGGGTGCTTCACGGCCAGCTCGGTGAGCGCGGCCGGCAGCAGCCCGGATGCCACCGAGGCCCACACCCCGGCGGTGAGCCGCACGGTGGCGGCCTCCTGCGCCTCCTCGAGCGCCATGGTCGCGCGCTCCACCGAGCCGAGGATCTCCTCGGCGTGCTCGGTGAGCAGCATGCCCAGCTCGGTGAGCTGGACGCGGCGGCCCAACCGCTCGAACAGCTTCGCCCCGACGTCGCGCTCCAGCTGGGCGAGCTGCTGGGAGACGGCCGACGCGGTGTAGTGCAGGGCTGCTGCCGCGGCGGTGACCGTGCCCCGCCGGTGCAGCTCGCGGAGCATCCGCAGACGCTGCAACGAGAGCTCCATGACCGACAGCGTATGCGCCCGCGCGAGGGCCCCGACCCGAACCGGTTACGGGCCGGTTGTACAGAAAGCGTGAACGCGACCGTGCATGTTCCGTAACTGGACGCGCGGGCCGGCGCGGCCCACTCTGGACCTACCGGCGCGAGGGGCATCGGCCGGGTGAACGACCAGCTCAGCAACGGCGCACGCCACCCGAGGGGGGATGGCGAGCTGCGCCGTCCCCGGAAGACCCAACCGGCGGCGACGGCGATTCGACCAGTGAGTGGAGGTGGGTTAGACGTGACCACGATGCAGGACCCGATGGGCCTCACCGGCGACGTGTTGCGGAGTGCCGCGCAGACGATCGATGTCGGCGCCACGGGCGCCGTCGACCACGAGCCGATGCTCCGTCTCACCTGGACCGACCAGGTCACCGGCGCCCGCGGCTACCTGGTCGTGCACACGCTGGTCAACGGACTCGCCACCGGTGGCACCCGGATGCGCGCCGGCTGCACGCTCTCCGAGGTCGAGGACCTCGCCAGGGGCATGGCCAACAAGACCGCCGCGTTCGGCCTGCCGGTGGGCGGGGCGAAGGGCGGCGTCGACCTCGACCCGAAGGACCCCCGCGCCTTCGAGGTGCTCGAGCGGTTCTGCCAGGCCATGCGCCCGTGGCTGGACGCGCACTGGGTGACCGCCGAGGACCTCGGCGTGCCGCAGCACCTGATCGACGAGGTGTTCGACCGCATCGGGCTGCAGCAGTCCTACCACGCGGCCATCGTCCGCGCGCCGCGTCCGAAGCGGACCCTCCGCCGGGTGCGCGCCGGCCTGAACGCCGAGGTCGGCGGCGGCCTGCTGGGAGACGTGATCGGCGGATACGGCGTCGCCCAGGCCTGCCTGGGTGCCGCGGCCGCGTGGGGCTGGGCGACCGAGGCCACCACCGTGGCCATCCAGGGCATCGGCACGATGGGCGGCGGCGCCGCCTGGTACCTGCACGAGGCCGGCGTGAAGGTGGTCGCCGTGGCCGACGCCGCGGGCACCCTGTCCGACCCGGCCGGCCTCGACATCCCCGCCCTGCTGGACCTGCGCGACGCGTACGGCGAGGTGGACCGGACCCGCCTGCCCGACGGCGTGCGGCAGCTGCCCCGCGACGCGATCATCTCCACCGAGGCGGACATCCTGGTGCCGGCCGCCATCTCCTACGCGATCACCCCGGACAGCACGTTCGACGTCGTGGCCAAGGTCGTGGTGGAGGCGGCGAACGCGGCGACCACGCCGGAGGCCGAGGCCATGCTGGCCGCGCGGGGCATCCCGGTGATCCCGGACTACGTGGCCAACGCCGGTGCGGCGGCGTGGGCCTGGTGGCTGCTGCTCGGGTGGGTCGGCTCCGACCCGGCCGACTCGTTCACCCGGCTGCGGACCGAGATGCACACCAAGGTCGCGCTCCTGCTCGACCGCTGGATCACCGACGGCACCCCGCCCCGGCAGACCGGGAGGTCGCTGGGCGTGGCCGACCGCGAGCTGCCGAACGGGGTCGTCATCCCCTGACCGTCTCCGGAGGCCGATTCTCCCCTCGACAGCGCGCCGGAGCCGGTGGACGATCAGTCCACCGGCTCCGGCGCGTTCGCGAGCACCGGTTGGGGAGCCGGGAAAGCGGCCTGTCCGCGCGCCGCGGGCGCAACCGTTTCTTTGAAATCGGAAATAACGGGTATCACGTAATTGAGCGCCACCGCCGGTGCCCAAGCGATCTGGAGGTCGATCGAGGACATGTCCGACCGTCACGTAAAGCCCGCCGATGATGGCTGGCAGGTCGAGAAGGACGGCGCCCAACGTCCCAGCGCCAAGACGCCGACCCAGGCCGAGGCGATCAAGCGGGCCATGGAGATCGTGGCGAACGACGGCGGCGGGCAGGTGGTCGTGCACGGGGCCGACGGCGCGGTGCGGGACACCCGGACGGTTGCCCCGGGCGACGAGACGAGCGTGACCGAGACCGCCGGTGCGGCCGCGTCGGCCACCGCCGCCGGAGCCTCCGCCACCGCGAAGGCCGGCGCCGAGGAGGCCGACCGCACCACCTCCCGGATCGGGGCGGACGCGGAGGCCACCGGGAAGCGGGTCGCCGGTGAGGCGACAACCGGGGCCAGGGCCGCCGCCGACACGGCGGAGGACGCCGCCGGCACGGTCGCGGACGAGGGCCGGGCGGTGGTGAACAACCGGAAGGCCCCCGCCGATGCCGGGCGGGATGCCGCGTCGGTGGTCGGCTCGGCCGGCCGGGACATCGGCAAGCGGCTGGACGGCACCGCGCGCCAGGTCGCCGGCGAGGCCGTTGCCGCTGGTGAGCGCACGAAGGACGACCTCGCCGTGACGGCCGACGCCGCGACCGACTCGGTGGTCGCCGGTGCCGACCGGGCCGCCGTGGTGGGCGAGGGCCTCGGCGAGGAGCTGGACTCCGCCGCCGGGCGGGCGGCCAGCAAGGTGCGGTCGGTGACCGAGCGTGCCGCGCGGCCGCTGGACGACGCGACCGGGCAGCTGTTCGACACCCTCAAGCAGCTCAGCCACGACCTGAACCCGGTGCGGGTGACCGGCCGGATGGTCGGTCGTGGAGTGGCCACCGCGATGCGCGCCGCCGGCACGGTGACCTCGCGGGGTGGCCGGCGGGCACAGCGGTCCGCGCGCACCTTCGCGGGGCGGCGGTAACCGCCATGATCGCTGCGCTGCTGTCGGCCCGGTTGCGGGTCTGGCTGCTGGTGGCCCTCGGGCTGCCGCCGCTGGCCTGGCTGCTCGGGCTGATCGGCGGGCGCATCGAGAAGCGGAACGGGCCGACCCGGGTGAGCCGGGTGCTGCTGTCCGTCCGCCAATGGCTCCTGCGGCGGGCCGGAAGGCCTTTCGCGGAGAGGGAACAAGAAAAACAGAAATAACAATAGAAACACCGGCCCCACAGTGTTGTGTTCGTGGGACGGCAGTTCCGGTTACCACGACCACGACGCCACAACCAAAAATAGGGAGCGGACAATGATTGTCCTCGGCGTGATCCTCCTGATCCTGGGGTTCATCTTCAAGATCAGTATCTTGTGGACGATCGGGATCATCCTGCTCGTCGTCGGTGCTGTGCTGTTCCTGCTGGGCCGCAGTGGCCGCGCCATCGGCGGGCGTAGTCACTGGTACTAGACCGACACCGGCACCAGACGAGCTGAACCCCGGCCCGGGTCGCCCCCCAGCGGGCGGCCCGGGCCACCTGCATGTCGGGCGCCCGCCGGCGAGCCGGCCCGGTCGGCTCTCAGCCCGACGGCCGGAGTCGCCGCGATCCCCCCGATGCCGCGGCGAGCCCGGCGAGCAGGATCCACAGGGTCGCCGGGTACTCGGCCGCCCGCTCCAGCCCACCCACCCCGAGCCCAAGGTAGAACTCCGAATCGACGTGCTGCGCCACCCCGGTCAGCACGGTCGCCGTCAGCCCCAGCACGCCGAGCGCCACCCCGGCGAGGCCGAGCCCCGGCCGGGACCGGCGGAGCGCGACGGCGGTCAGCAGCGTGGCGATCGAGCCGACCGGGATGTTCAGCGCACCGAGCAGGTGAACCCCGATGTTCGTGTTCTCCGGGACCAGGCCGACGGTGATCCGGCCCAGCCCGTCGAGCACCCACAGCGCCCCGGCCGCGGTCGCGGTGCCCCCGGGCGGCCAGGTCGGCCGCTGCAGGACCGCCCCGGCGACCACCAGCACCCCGGCGGTCACGAACGACGCGTTCATCACGGCGTGCAGCGGGGAGCACACGTAGGTCGGGGTGGACGGGGCAACGGCGAACCAGCCGCAGCGGGTGTTGCCCAGGTCGCTGAGGTAGTTGCGGCGCAGGCTGTACGGCCGCTGCCACGCGGCCGCCGCGACCATCTGGGCCACCGCGTACTGCACGGCGGCGAGCACCCAGCACACGCCACCCGCCAGGCTCCCGCCCGGCCGCGCCCGGCTCGGGGTTCCCGGCAAGCTCGGTGGCACCTCGGCGACCCCCTCCGTCGATCCGGACCACGCCATTGTGCGCGGCGCGGGGTCAACGGCGGCGGCGGGCGCGCAGCACCACGTCGTGCACGGTCACCTCCTGACCGTCCGGGTCGGGCGCGACGCGCGGCCGGGACTCCGCCACGACGATCTCCCACCGGGCGGGGTCGAGCGCGGCGGCCAGCTCCGCCGCGGTGAAGAACATGTCCGGCTCCCCGTGCCGGTGCACCGAGGTCTCCAGGTCGGCGTGGTCGTGCCCGACGACGAGCAGCGTGCCCCCGGGGGCGACCGAGGCGGCCAGCCCGGCGTACAGCGGCACCCGCACGGGCTCGCGGAAGTGCAGGAAATGGGCGCTCACCAGGTCGTAGGTGGGCCCGTCCGGAACCCAGCCGGCCAGGTCGACCAGCCGCCAGGTGACGCGCCCGGCGAGCTGTGCCCCGGCATGATCGGCGGCACGGTCCAGCGCCACGGCGGACACATCGGTCGCGGTCACCCGCCAGCCCCGGTCGGCCAGCCAGACGGCGTCGGCCCCCTCGCCGCAGCCGGCGTCCCACGCCGTACCCGGCGGCAGGTCGGCGACCTCGGTGACCAGCCAGGGGTTGGGCCGGCCGCTCCACACCCGGGTCGTCGACCGGTACCGGTCATCCCAGAACGCGGCGGTGAACTGCTCGTCCATCCTGCTGTCCCTCCTCGGTGGCGGTGCCGGTGCCGGTGTCGGTGTCGGTGTCGGCCCGGATGCCGGCGTGGACGCGGGTTCCGACCCGGGCCCGGCCCGCCGGCGCTGCACCGCGGCCCGGGTGTCCTCGGCGACGAGATCGGCGTTGATCGCGGCGGCGGCGGTGACCCCGGCGGCGGCGGCGACGACCACCTTGGCGGTCAGGTCCACGACGTTGCCGGCCGCCCACACCCCGTCGACCGGGGTCCGCCCGCTCGCGTCGGCCTCGACGTGCTCGCCCAGCCCGAGCGGGTGCTCGACGGGGCGCAGGCCCAGCCCGGTGACGAGGTCGCCGCCGGCCACCATGCGGGGCGTCACCACCAGCGCCCGGCGCGCGTACCACCGCCCGGAGGCCAGCCGCACGCCGGCGAGCCGGCCGTCCCCGCGCGCCTCCACCTCGACGACCTCGCCGTCGACCTCGCCGTCGACCACGGTGACGCCCCGGGCGGCGAGCTGCTCCCGCTGCTCGTCGGTGGGATCGGGCGCGGTGTGCGTGAACAGGGTGACGTCGGTGCTCCACTGCCGGAACAGCAGTGCCTGGTGCACCGCGCGCGGCCCGGTGGCCAGCACCCCGATCGCCCGGTCGCGCACCTCCCAGCCGTGGCAGTACGGGCAGTGCAGCACGTCCCGGCCCCAGTGCCGGCGCAGCCCCGGGACGTCCGGGAGCTCGTCGAGGAGCCCGGTGGTGAGCAGCAGCCGCCGCGCGGTGTGCCGGCCGCCGCCGGCGTCGGTCACGGTGAAACCGCCGGGGTCGGGACGCGCCGTCGTCGCCGCGAGCGGCAGGACCGTGCCGCCGTACCGGCGTACCTCGGCGGCGCCGAGGGTGACCAGCTCGGCGGGCGGGACGCCGTCGCGGGTGAGCAGGCCGTAGACCCCGGTGGCGGGAGCGTTGCGCGGCCGTCCGGCGTCCAGCACCAGCACCCGGCGGCGCGCCCTGGCCAGGGTGAGCGCCCCGCTGAGCCCGGCCGCGCCGCCGCCGAGCACGACCGTGTCGTAGCCGGCCCCGGGGTGGGCAGGGTCGTGGGCCCAGCCGTGGTCCGCGGATTGGTTGTCATCCATGGCGCCACTGTCCGGGCGTGCTCGCGGTCTTGACAAGAAATGTTGCCAGGGTGGCAAATACTCGGCATGACCGACGACGGACCGGGGCCGGACGAGGTGCTGCGCACGGTGGGTCCCCGGCTGCGCGCGCTGCGCCGCCGCAACCGCACCACCCTGGCCCAGCTGGCCGAGGCGACCGGTATCTCGGTGAGCACCCTGTCCCGGCTCGAGTCCGGCCGCCGCCGTCCCACCCTGGAGCTGCTGCTCCCGCTGGCCCGGGCACACCACGTGCAACTCGACGAGCTGGTCGGCGCCCCGGCCACCGGCGACCCGAGGGTGCACATGCGCCCGGTCGCCCGGCACGGGACCACGTACGTGCCGCTGAGCCGCCGACCCGGCGGCGTGCAGGCGTTCAAGCAGATCATCCCGCCGTACTGGCCGCCCGGCGAGCCCGACCTCCAGGTGCACGAGGGCTACGACTGGTTCTACGTGCTGTCCGGGCGGCTGCGCCTGGTGCTCGGCGAGCGCGACCTCGTCCTGGGGCCGGGGGAGGCCGCCGAGTTCGACACCCACGTGCCGCACTGGTTCGGCAACCCCGGGCCGGAGCCGGTGGAGATCCTCAGCCTGTTCGGCCCGCAGGGCGAGCGGATGCACGTGCGCGCCGCCCCGGCCGGGCGGGACGGCGGTGCCCCGGCCGGGCGGGACGGCGGTGCCCCGGCTCGGTAGCGTCGGAAGGGCGGCGGCCCCCCGGTGCGGCGGTGTGACCGGGTCGCCCGCCGGAGTCGGGCATCCCCGCCGGCGCCGCCGCGTTGGACCTACCGACAGCCCGTGCCGCCCGTCCCGAGGAGCGTCGAGATCCCAGCCAGCCAGTCCCGGCGCGTGCCGTGACCGAGATGCGGCGCAGCGAGGCCGAGTCGACCGCCCGCAGCTCGGCCACGGTCGCGGTGTGGACGATCGTCAGCCGGGGTACCGGGATGCTCCGGGTGCTGGTCGTCGGCGCGCTGCTCGGCCCCACCTACTTCGCCAACGTCTTCCAGGCCGGCTACATGCTGCCGAACACGGTGTTCGCGGTGGTGGCCGGCCCGGTGCTCGGGATGATCGTGGTCCCGGCGGTGGTGCGCGCGGTGGCTCTCGGCGGGGTCGGGCGGGCCGGCGAGGTGCTGGGCCGGGTCGCCGGGCGGTTGCTGACGGTGGCCGCGGTGGGGTCCGCGCTCACCGCGCTGGCCGCGCCGCTGCTGGCCTGGACGCTGACCTTCGGCGTGCCCGAGCCGGACACGGGCAAGGCGTGGCTGCTGTGCACGGTGCTGATCCTGTTCGTGGCGCCGCAGGTCCTGATCTACACCGTCGTCCAGCTCGGCGTCGCCGCCCAGCAGGGCCGGCACCGGTTCGCGCTGGCGGCCGGGGCACCCGCGGTGGAGAGCATCGGCACGATCCTCACCGTGGCGGTCACCGCCGCGGTGTACGGGGTCGGGCTGGACGTGGCCCAGGTGCCGATGTCCATGGCCATCCTGCTCGGCGTCGGCACCACGGCCTCGGTGGTCGTGCACGCCGCGCTGCAGTGCTACGGCGCCGCGCGGGCCGGGGTGCCGGTGATCCCCCGCCGGGGCTGGCGCGACGACCCGGAGGCGGGCGACACGCTGGGCCGGATGGTGCGCTCGGTCCCGGTGGCGGGCGCGCCGGCGCTGGTCGACTACGGGCTGTCCGTGGTGGCCTCCACGGTGCCCGGCGGTGTGCTGGTGGTGCAGCTGTCCTACCAGGTGTTCTCCGCGCTGGCGTTCGCCGGCAGCCGGGCGGTGTCGATGGCCGCGCTGCCCGGGCTGGCCGCCGCCGTCTCCGTCGGTGACCCCCGGCGGTTCGCCTCGGCCTGGCGGACCGGGGTGTTCTACGCACTGGTCGCCGGGTTGCCGCTGGCGCTGCTGCTGGCGGTGTTCGCGCAGCCCACCGCCGACCTGCTGGCCAACGGCGCGCTCCGGCAGGACGCGCTGATCGCCCAGGTGGCGATGTGCATGGTGGTCGCGGCGTTCGCCCAGCTCGCCAACGGCATCCACGACCTCAGCCGGCAGGCCCTGTTCGCCCGGTTCGACTCCCGGGGGCCGAACGTGGCGAGCATCGTCGGGCTGCTCGTCAGCGCGGTGGCGGCGGCCGGCACGCTGCTGCTGCCGGCGGACGGGACGCGGCTGGCCGGCCTGGTGCTGGCGCTGCTGGCCGGTGAGGTGGCCAGCGCGGTGAGCGCCGTGCTGCGGCTGCGCGTCGCGATCCGGCCCGAGCCGATGCTCGACCGGCGGCACCTGGTCACGCTGGTGGCGGCGGTGGCTCCGATGCTGCCGGTGACCGCGGCCGGGTGGTGGCTGATCGAGGTCTACGCCCCGTCGCGCACCCTCGAGCTGCCGTTGCTGCTGTCCTTCGGCGTGCTGGCGCTGGTCCCGTACACGCTGGTGCTGCTGCGCCGGGAGTTCCGGGCCGCGGCCGACTCCGGGGTCGACACCAGGGCCGACACCAGGGCCGACACCAGGGCCGGCACCTCGCCCTGACGCGCCCCGCTCCGACGGACCTCGCCGGGACGTCGATCCGGGACGCGGGATCGGACACACTGGTCGGCGAGCCCGCACCGCCGGTCGAGGAGGCCCCGATGAGCCGCTACGGGGCCCAGTTCGGCCCGGACATCACCTTCCTCGGCGTGGACCGCTGCGACTGGGCGGAGCCGGACAGCTACGCCGACGCCGACGTGGTGATCCTGGGCGCCCCGTTCGACGGCGGCACGTCGCACCGCGCCGGCACCCGGTTCGGACCCGGGCACATCCGGCGGACCTGCTACCTGCCGCACGACGGGTCCCGGCCGTCGCTGGCCATGCGTGTCGACGGGCTGCGCGACCTGCGGGTGTACGACGCGGGCGATGTGGAGATGTTCTCCGGGGACGCCGAGCGTTCGGTGCGCGACCTGCAGCGCGCGGTGCACACGGTGACTGCCGCCAGTGCCGTGCCGCTGGTCCTCGGCGGCGACCACACGATCGCCTGGCCGGACGCCGCCGGGGTGGCCGCGCATCACGGCCACGGCCGGGTGTCGATGATCCACTTCGACGCGCACGCCGACACCGGCGACATCGAGTTCGGCTCGCTGGTCGGGCACGGCCAGCCGATGCGGCGGCTGATCGAGTCGGGGGCGGTACGCGGCGACCGGTTCCTGCAGATCGGGCTGCGTGGCTACTGGCCGCCGCCGGAGACGCTGGACTGGATGGCCGCCCAGCGGATGCGCTCCTACGAGATGAGCGAGATCGGGGCGCGCGGGCTGCGGGAGTGCCTGACCGAGGCGTTCGGCATCGCGATGGACGACTGCGACGGGGTGTTCCTGTCGGTGGACATCGACGTGTGCGACCCCGGGCACGCGCCGGGCACCGGCACCCCGGAACCGGGCGGGCTGACCGGGCGGGAGTTGCTGGACTCGGTGCGCCGGATCGCCTACGAGCTGCCGGTGCTGGGGGTCGACGTGGTCGAGGTGTCGCCCGCCTACGACCACGCCGACATCACGTCGTTCCTGGCCAACCGGGTCGTTCTGGAGGCGCTGACCGGGATGGCGCGCCGCCGCCGGGACGCGGCCGACGGCACCGTGTGGGACCCGGGCCTGCCGCTGCTCGCTGACCGCCCGCCGCCCGAGGGCTGAGCTGAGTGGTGCCGGGGCCTCAGGTCAGCACAGCGTGCACCGCCAGGAAGGCCAGCGCCGCGGTGAGCGCGGCCATCGGGATGGTGAGCACCCAGCCCACGGCGATGTTGCCGGCCACTCCCCAGCGCACTGACGACAGCCGCTTCGTCGAGCCCACGCCGAGCACCGCGGAGGTCATGGTCTGGGTCGTCGAGATGGGCGCGGCGAAGGCGAACGCGCTGACGTAGAGCAGCGACGACGCGGTGATCTCGGCGGCGAAGCCGTGCGGCGGATCCAGGTCGATGATCCGCCGGCCGAGCGTGCGCATGATCCGCCAGCCACCGCTCCAGGTGCCCAGGGACAGCGCGCCGGCGGAGCAGACGATCACCCACCACGGGATGTCGAAGCCGGTGTGCATCCCGCCGACCACCAGCGCCAGCACGATGACGCCCATCGTCTTCTGCGCGTCCTGCAGCCCGTGGCCCAGCGCCATCGCCACCGCCGAGAACGTCTGCGCGTGCCGGAAGCCCCGGGTGATCCTGGTCGGCCGGCCGCGACGGAAGATCCACAGGATCGCGGTCATGACCAGCGAGGCGCCCACGAACCCGAGCACCGGGGAGACCACCATCGGCACGATGACCTTGTTCAGTACCCCGGACCACTGCACCCCGGCCCCGGCGGCCAGCGCGGCGCCCACCAGCCCGCCGATCATGGCGTGCGAGGACGACGAAGGTAGGCCGAAGTACCAGGTGACCAGGTTCCACACCACGGCCCCGATCAGCGCGGCGAGCACCAGGGTGAGCCCGTCGAGCCCGGACGGCGGAACGACGATTCCCTCGCCGACGGTGGCGGCGACGCTGGTGCCCAGGAAGGCGCCGACCAGGTTCATCAGCGCGGCGATGGCCAGCGCGGTCCTCGGCGTGAGGGCTCGGGTGGAGATCGAGGTGGCCACCGCGTTGGCGGCGTCGTGGAAGCCGTTGGTGTAGTCGAAGCCGAGGGCGACCAGGATCACGATCACCACGACGACGGTCGCGAAGTCCACTCAGGCCTCCTTGACCGCGATGCTCTCGATCGTGTTGGCCACCGTCTCGAACGCGTCCGCCGCGTTCTCCAGGATCTCCACGACCTCCTTGAGCTTGAGCAGGGTGAGCACGTCGGTGGTGGACGGGGCCTCGGCGGGGGTCAGCAGCTCGCGGAGCAGCTCGCGGTAGACGACGTCGGCCTCGTCCTCCAGCGAGTTCACGAACACGTTGTACTCGTGCAGCTCGTCCAGGCTGGCCAGCTTGGGCATCGCCTCGGCGGTGGCCACGCCCGCGCGGCGCAGCACCTCGCACTGCGCGGTCACGCCGGCCGGCAGCGTGTCCAGCCGGTACAGCACGATCCGGTCGGCGGCCTCCTCGATCTCGTCCAGCACGTCGTCCAGCGACGACGCCAGCCGGTGGATGTCCTCCCGGTCGAACGGCGTGATGAACGTCGAGTTCAGCTTGGTGAGGATGTCGTGGGTCAGCTCGTCGCCCCGGGTCTCGATGGCCTTGATCTCCTTGGCCAGCGCGTCCCGCTCCGGCGGGTCCGCCTGCACCAGGGTCAGGAGCTGGGCCGCCGCCTCGGCGATGTTCTCGCCGGCCTGGAGGAAGAGCGGGTAGAAACCGCGCTCCTTCGGCGTCAAGCGAAAACCCATTCCATCCCACCCGTCTCGTGCACACCGGACCGTCGACAGTCGTCGCGAGGTCTATCACGTCCGGGCGCACGGTCACCGGACGAGGGCCGCGCCGGGCGGGGCGAGCCCGGTCACTCCCGCGCGGTACCCGGGCCGGGAGCCGGATCGGGCAGCGGCGGGTGGTCCGGCCCCGGGGTCGGCGGCACGGGCAGGGGCTCGGGATGCGGCGGGAAGGGCGGCTCGGGCTCCGGGGTCGGCGGCAGCGGGGACGGTGCCGGCTCCGGGGTGGGCAGCGGGCTGGGAGAGGGGACTGGCGAGTCGGGGGGGCCGGGCACGGTCATCGGGGTACCTCCGCCGGTCGGTGGTCAGCCACCATGGTTACCCCCCACCGGCCCGGACGGAACACCGCCGGCAGCTTCGGCGTCCCGGCCCGTCACATTTCCGGGCTCCCGAGGGTCAGTACATCGGCGCCCGCGAGAAGCCGGGCAGGCCAGGGACGAGAGGGGCGGACACATGAAGGTGACAGTTCTGGGTGCGACGGGTCGGCTCGGCTCACACGTCGTGGACATCCTCACCGCGAGAGGTCACACCGTGTCGCGGGTGGCACGGTCGCTCGGTGTCGACGTGATCACGGGTGCCGGCCTGGATGCCGCCCTGAGCGGCGCGGACCGGGTGATCGACGCGGCGACCGGGCCCAGTCCGGTGGCGGAGGAGGCGGCCGAGTTCTTCACCACCGCGACCCGGACGGTGGCGGCCAGCGCGCGGCGCGAGGGCGTCTCCCGGCTCATCGTCGCGTCCATCATCGGTATCGACCGGTTCACCGCGGGCTACAACAGGGGCAAGCGGGCGCACGAGGACGCTGTGCGCGACGCCGGGCTGTCCGTGCGGATCGTGCGGGCGGCCCAGTTCCACGAGTTCGTCGAGCAGCTCGCGACCTGGGGCCGGCAAGGCGATACCGTCTCCGTGCCGAGAATGCGGACCCAGCTCGTGGCCGCGCGCAGCGTCGCCGAGTACCTCGTGGACGTGGCCACGGCGCCCCCGGCCGAGTTCGACCGGGCGCCGGCCCCGGGGTTCGACGAGATCGCCGGCCCTCGGGAGGAGAACCTGGTCGACGCGGTCGCTCTGCTGATGTCCCGCTCCGGCGGGCACGTCGAGCTGCGCGAGGTGGTCGATTCCGGTGATCCGGACGCCGAGCTGTACGCGGGTGGCGCCCTGCTGCCGGGCGCCGACGCCGTGCTGGCCGGGCCGTCCTACAAGGAATGGCTGGACGCCCGTCCGGTACCCGGCGCGGCGCGCTGAGGGTCGCCGGCGCCGCCCGCCGGGCGGCGCCGGCGCTCCACCACGTACTCGGTGAGCACACCGAGCGTGCGGAGCCGGGTGAGGAACTTCTCGGCGGGAAACACCTCGGCGGCGGCGCGCACCCCGCCCGGCGCCGATCCGGCGGCACCGAGGAGGGCGGTGGCCGCCTCGACGGAGATCGCCGCGCCGGTGCGGTAGATGTCCCGGCCCCGGAGGTGCCCGGTACGGGTCCCGGCACCGGAACCTGCCCTGACCACGACGGTGAACTCGGACCCCGCCCGTGCGGCGGCGTCGACGTGCTCGCTGGTGAACACCCCGTCCTCCCGGAACGTGTCGCTCGTCATCAGCACCTCCATCGCTCGGGTGGGGACGTGGCGCGGAATGGTGACCAGCTCGCCGGACGGGTGGTCCCGGAGTACCTGCCGGCGGCCGAGCGGGGCGGGGAACTCGAACTCGACCTCGGCCGGGCCGCGCGTCGACGGCCGGAGCGAACCGTCGGAGTAGGCCAACCGCTCGCGGGTCGCGAGGTCGGCCGCGGTCCGTTTCGACGCGGTGGTCATCCGCCAGCCGCGCACGCCGTAGGCGACGGTGACGCCGTCCACGGTGGGCAGGCCGTCGGCCACGACCGCCGCCAGCAGGTCGGCGGTCGCGCCGTAGAAGCTCATGCCGGGCACGAGCACGACCCCGGCCGCCCGAGCCCTGTCCTGGAGCGTGTCGAAGACGTGCGCGATGGCCGGCGGCTCCGCCGCGTGATCGAGGTAGTGCGCGCCGACGGTCAGCGCGGCCCTGGCCAGGGGCTCGGCCGAGGTGGCGAACGGACCCGCGCAGTTGATCACCACGGCCGAGCCCGCGAGGGCCGCGCGCAGCGCGCGAGGGTCGTCGAGGGCCGCCACCCTCGGCGCGCGGCCACCCTCGGCCTCCGGGAGCCCCCGCAGCGCCGAACGATCGCGACCGACCAGCACCGGCTCGATACCCCTGGCGGCCAGCTCCGCCGCGACCAGGCGGCCGGTGTGGCCGGTGGCGCCGTAGACGGCGACCGGGCTCCGGCCCACGCCGTCGAGTTCGTCTCGAGCAGCCACGGTCATCACTTCCATACTTAGAGTACGTACCTTGAGTACGAAAGTTACGTACTTCTGGTATGTTTGTCAAGGGAGGTGCGCATGGCACGGCGTACGCAGGCCGAACGCTCGGATGCGACCAGGTCGATGCTGATCGCCGCGGGCGTACGGCTGTTCGGTCGCGAGGGCTACGCGGCGACCTCGATCGACATGGTCGCCGCCGAGGCGGGCGTGACCAAGGGCGCGGCGTACCACCATTTCGGCGGGAAGGTCGCGCTGTTCCGAGCGGTGTTCGTGCACCAGCAGGAGGAGCTCGCCTCGGCTCTACGGCGCGTCGCAGGGGGTGCCGGGGACAGCTGGTCGGCTCTCCGCGAGGGCTGCCTGGAGTTCCTGCGGCAGTGCGTCGACCGGCAGGTCCGGCAGATCGTGCTGCTGGACGGGCCGGCCGTGCTCGGCTGGGACGACGTGCGGGCCATCGAGTACCAGCACACGCTGCTGCTGCTCCGCCGGGGCATGAGCGCCGCGGCCGCCGACGGTGCGATCGACGGCGGGGACCTGGACATCCGCTGCCAGGTCGTCTTCGGAGCGCTGTGCGAAGCGGGCATGCTGCTGGCCCGCGTCACCGACCCCGGCGCGGCGCTGCCCTCGGTGGCCGGCGAGGTCGGCAGGATCCTGGACTCGCTCGTGCTCGGGCAGTGCGCCGCCACGGGCTGACCAGGCCCCACCGCCGAGCGGCGGGCCGCTGCGGAACGGAGCCGCCAGGGCTCCGTCCCGCCGCGGCCGGCGCACCGCCGGCCCGCCACGATCAGCGCGGGCGCGGGGCCACGCCCGGGGCGGGCCGGGCGCTCACGCCGCGGCGACCGCCTGCCGCCGAGCCTTCCGCACCAGGCCGGCGGCCTGCTGGGCCGGCCGCTGCTGCTCGCCCTGCAACGCGCTGACCACGACCACGCCACCGGTCAGCGCGGGGATCAGCCACTGCAACAGCCTCAGCCGCTGCTGCTGGGCGGCCACGGCGGGCGGGGTCTCCGGCGCGGGCACCGCCCCGCCGTGCACCGGGGCGGCACCGCCGCCAGGGTCTCCCTCGCCCGCCTCGGCCAGCTTCTTCGCCACCGCGCCGCTGTAGGCGGTCGCGGCCACGGCGGCCCCGGTCAGCACGCTCTTGACCGTGCTGGAGGCGCCGACTCCCGCCTGCGCCGCCACCCGGCCCCGGTTGGCCCGCAGCAACCCCACCGCGCCGAACAGGTGCGCCCCGATCGCCGCGGCGTTCACCGGGCTCCACCTCCCCCATCCGGCGTTGGCCGCGCGCAGCCGCTGGCGCGGGTCCGGTACATCGTTGGCCGCGCCGTTCACCCCGATCGCGCCCATCAACGAGCCCCCGAACCAGGCCGCCAGACCGACGTCGTGCAAGCTCCGGACCATCGTGTTCCGCGAAGTCATCGCCCTGCATCTCCCTCTCGCCACACGCCCGGGACGGACCCGGACCGAACCAGCGGCTACCCGGGGCGACGGCTCCCATGCACCGCTCGTCGCCCCGACCGCATCGCCTGCCCGGCGCCCGCTGTCAGCCGCTGACGGCCTTGAGCGCCTTGAGGATCACGTCGGTCACCGCTTCCGGCCGGGAGATCATGATCACGTGCGAGCCGTCGATCTCGGTGATGTCGGCCTGGGCCCGCTGCGCCATCGATCGGACGATGTCGCTCCCGGCGGCCTTGTCGGCCGTGCCGACCGCGGCCCAGGTGGGCAGGTTCCGCCAGGCCGGCGGGCCGGACTTCTCGCCGAACGTGCTGGCGGCGATCGGTCGCTGGGAGACGGCGAGGACGTCGGACTGCAGCTGCGGCAGGTCCGCGGTGAAGACCTCGCGGAACCTCGCCGGGTCGATGCTCAGCTCGGCCGCGCTCTCGGATCCGTCGCCGGTCGGATACCGGGTCTCCTGGACGGCCCGGATCAGGATGCTGTCCTGGGAGCCTCCGACGAGCTCACCGAGCTGCTCGCCCTCGTCCGGGGCGAAGGCCGCGACGTAGACCAGCCCCACCACGTTGTCGGTCCGGGTGCAGGCATTGGTGATGACGGCCCCGCCGTAGGAGTGTCCGACCGCGAGCACCGGGCCGGGCGTCTGGCTGATGGCGCTCGCCACGTATGCCGAGTCGGCCGCGACACCGCGCAGCGGGTTGACGATCGCCCGTACCGGCACACCGGCCGCGACCAGTCGCTGGGTGACCTGGCTCCAGCTGCCGGCGTCGGCGAACGCCCCGTGGACGAGGACGACGGTCGGTCCGCCGGCGGGGTTGGTCGTGTCGGTCATGGTGCTCCTTCGCTGGATCGCCCGCGCGCGACCTGAGGCGTGCGCTCGCGATGCTGTGGACGTTCCACACTCCTCAGATCGGCCCATGAGCACCAGGACCGGATGTGACAGACATATGAACATCGGATCCGGCCGTCCCGGAGGGCATACTGCGCGTGCCGAGGACCGTGGCACCGCCCGGGTCGGACCGGGCGCGCGGACTCTCGACACCACCGGAGGAGCCCACTGATGGAACTGTTCCCGCCGATTCCCTACTCGGGCTGGTCGGACACCATCCCCACGCTCCACCGCTTCGTCCAGATCGTCGGCAAGGTGCGGCTGGCCGCCAGCGCGCGACGCAACCACTGGTGGAACGTGCCCTTCCACCTCACCGGCCGAGGCATCACCACCAGGCCGATGGGGCTGGACCCGACCTTCGCGATCGACTTCGACCTCGTCGCCCACCAGCTCGTCGTCACCACGCTCGACGGCCGGTCGGTGTCGTTCCCGCTCGGCGGGCGCTCGGTCGCGTCCTTCCACGCCGAGACCGTCGGTGCCCTGCGCGCCCTCGGTGTCGGGTGCGTGGACATCTCCCGCGCCCACCCGTTCGACCTGCCCGACGCCGACCGCCCGTTCGCCGACGACACCGAGCACGACACCTACGACCCGGCCGCGGTGACGCGGTACTGGCAGGTGCTCAGCCAGGTCAACCTCGTGCTGGAGGAGTTCGCCGGCCGGTACTCGGGGAAGACGAGCCCGGTGCACCACTTCTGGCACACCTTCGACATCGCGCTGACCCGGTTCGCCGACACCGCCGTCGACCAGCCGCCCTCGACCGACCCGGTCACCCGGGAGGCGTACTCGCGGGAGGTGATCAGTTTCGGGTTCTGGTTCGGCGACCCGACGTTCCCGGAGCCGGCGTTCTACTCCTACACCGCCCCCGAGCCCGAGGGCGCGTCGGACGAGCCGCTGCCCGAGGGCTCCCGCTGGCTGGAGCGGGGCGGCAGCCACCTCGCCGTCCTGCCCTACGACGGCGTCCGCGCGGGCCCGGACCGGCGAGCAGCGGTGCTCGACTTCTACGAGGCCGCCTACCGGGCCGGCGCCTCCCGCGCGGGGTGGGACATCGACCGCCTCGCCTGCCCCGGCGGCATCACCGACCCTCAGCGTCGCTGACGGGCCGCCGCCCACTCCCGCGCCAGCAACGGGCACACGATCAGCTGCCGGAACGGGTTGATCGCGGCCATGTAGAGCCTCCCGAGCAGCCCGTTCCGCTTCACGTAGACGGCCAGCTTCATCCGAACCTCCATCTATACGAGCTCGTATAGATGGACGTTAGCACCGCCGACGGCGCTGGCAAGCCCCGGCCGGGATACTGCCGGCCATGGCCGCCGTCACCCGCACACCCCGGAACAGGTGGATCGAGGAGGGGCTGCGGGCGCTGGCCGCCGGCGGCCCCGACACCGTGCGGGTCGAGGCCCTGGCGCGGGCGCTCGGGGTGACCAAGGGCGGCTTCTACGGGCACTTCGCGGACCGGGGCGCGCTGCTGGCGGAGATGCTCGACGCCTGGGAGCGGATGAGCACCGAGGAGGTGATCGAGCGCGTCGAGAGCGAGGGCGGTGATGCCCACGCCAAGCTGCGCAGGGCCGGCACGCTCACCTTCTCCGGCACACTGCTGCCGGTCGACCTGGCGATCCGCGACTGGTCGAGGCGCGACGGGGCGGTCGCGGAGCGCCTGCGACGCGTCGACAACCGACGCATGGACTACCTGCGCGCGCTCTTCGGCGCCTTCTGCCCGGACGAGGACGACGTCGAGGCGCGCTGCATGCTCGCCTTCTCGCTGCTGATCGGCGACCACTTCATCTCCGCCGACCACGGCACGCGCAGCCGCGCGGACGTTCTGGAGCGCGCGGTGCGGCTGCTCGAGGCCTCGTGACGGCGGCGGGGCGTCAGGCGGATCTCCTCGCCCGGGCCGACCGGGCTACCGCAGCACGTTGACCGCCCGGGCGATCACGAGTGCCACGGTGATCAGCGACACCAGTGCCTGCCCAAGCATCACGAGCTTGGCCCACCGGGACATCGGCATCACGTCGGTGGGGCTGAACGCGGTCGCGTTGGTGAACGACAGGTAGAGGTAGTCGACGAAGCCCGGCTCCCACTCCGAGTGGAACTCCGGATCCATCATCTGCGGGAACTGGAAATCGGGAACGCGGCGGCGGGCATGGGCGCGGGCGGCTGGCCCACCGCGGTCGAACTGCCAGTACCACAGCCCGAAGGCGATGATGTTGGTCAACCAGATCGAGGCCCCGGTGGACAGCAGGGGACCGGCGTCCTGCCCGGCGCGGCCGGCCACGAGCTCCAGTACCAGCAGGCCGGCGGACCAGGCGTTGGCCACGCTGAGGATCCCGGCGAGACACAGGCTGGCCGTGCGCAGGGCGAACGACTCCCGGTCGAGCCGCACCGGGCTCGCCACGATCAGCGCGATCAGCAGCAGCAGCTCCAGCGCGGGCAGGAGCCACCGGTCGAGCAGGGCCAGCCGGTCAGCTCCTCCAGGCGGGTGAGCTCCTCCCGCACGCCGCGGAGGCGTTCGAGCTGCACAGGTGCGAGGTCCCCGGCGGCGGTCGGCCGGTCTGCGGCTCTGTCCGGAGGCGGTTGGTCCCGGGGCGAGTCCGACGGACTCATGCATCAGCTCCCTGGCGTTCATGCGGTCAGTGCGGATTGGGTGGGGCGCCCTCGGCGGTCTGGAACTGGGTGATCGCCTTGTCCAGGTCGGCCAGCGCGCCGCCCTGCGCGGTGTAGTCACCGGAGCGCTGGGCCGCACGCAGCCGGTCCAGCGCCGCGTTGATGTCCGATGCGGCGCCCTGGAGCTGCGCGGACGACGCCGGGGTGCCGGTCGCCGGCGCGGTCGCCCCCGCGGTCGGGGCCGGGGTCACCCCGGTCGCCGCGCCGGGACCGAACACCTGGCTCAGGGCGACGTCCAGCCTGGCGTCGTAGCCGATCTTCCCGCCGAAGC
>DASXJJ010000129.1:0-12010 GCA_036497465.1 Pseudonocardia sp.
CGGTTCTGCGCGCGGTGCAGACCCCGCAGGCGTTCCGCACCGCGTTGCTGCACCGCGCGTACGAGGTGGCCGGCGCGATCGCCACGGACGACGCCGGGCTGGTCGAGCGGCTGGGGGAGACGGTGCACACGGTGCCGGGCGACCCGCTCGCCTTTAAGATCACGACCGCCTGGGACCTGCGGCTGGCCGAGCTGCTGGTGACGGCGTGATCCCCCGGTGATCCCCCGGGTCGGCCTCGGCACCGACGTGCACCCGGTGGCTCCGGGCCGGGACTGCTGGATCGCCGGGCTGCGCTGGGACGGCGTGGACGGCTGCGCCGGGCACTCCGACGGCGACGTGGCCGCGCACGCGCTGTGCGACGCGCTGCTGTCCGCCGCCGGGCTGGGCGACCTGGGTGCGGTGTTCGGCACCGGCGACCCCCGGTGGGCCGGCGCGCACGGCGTGGAGCTGCTGGCCGAGGTGCGCAGGCGGCTCACCGACGCCGGCTGGACGGTGGGCAACGCCGCCGTGCAGGTCATCGGGAACGCGCCCAAGATCGGTACCCGCCGGGACGAGGCACAGCGGGTGCTCAGCGAGGCGGCCGGCGGCCCGGTCACGGTGTCCGGCACCACCACCGACGGGCTGGGGCTGACCGGCCGGGGCGAGGGCGTCGCCGCCGTGGCCACCGCGCTGCTCGTTCCGCCGGGCTGACCACCGCTCGGCTCGCCCCGCGAGGCGTCCGGCGGCCCGCCCGGAACCTGGCATTGGCCCGGCCCGGGCCGTCCGTATCATAGAAACGGTGAGTCTGCGCCTTTACGACACCGCCACCAGAAGCCAGCGGGAGTTCACCCCGCTGCGTCCCGGGGCCGCGTCGATCTACGTCTGTGGCGCGACCGTGCAGGGCATGCCGCACATCGGGCACGTGCGCAGCGGGCTGAACTACGACGTCATGCGCCGCTGGCTGACCCGTTCCGGCCTCGACGTGGCGCTGGTGCGCAACGTCACCGACATCGACGACAAGATCCTGCACAAGGCCGCCGACGCCGGGCGCCCGTGGTGGGAGTGGGCGGCCACCCACGAGCGCGCGTTCGACTCCGCCTACACCGCGCTCGGCTGCCTGCCGCCGTCCATCGGCCCCCGCGCCACCGGCCACGTGCCGCAGATGATCGAGCTGATGCAGCGGCTGATCGACGCCGGGCACGCCTACCCGGCCGGCGGGGACGTGTACTTCTCGGTGCGCTCCTTCGCCGACTACGGCGCGCTGTCCGGGCAGCGGCCCGACGAGATGCAGCAAGGCGAGGCCGACGGCTTCAACACCGGGGGCAAGCGCGACGCCCACGACTTCACGCTGTGGAAGGCGGCCAAGTCCGGCGAGCCGGACTGGCCAACCCCGTGGGGTCGGGGCCGTCCGGGCTGGCACCTGGAGTGCTCGGCGATGGCCACCATGTACCTGGGGCCGGAGTTCGACATCCACGGCGGCGGGCTCGACCTGGTGTTCCCGCACCACGAGAACGAGCGCGCGCAGTCCCGCGCGGCCGGCGACGGCTTCGCCCGGTACTGGACGCACAACGCCTGGGTCACCCTGGGCGGCGACAAGATGTCCAAGTCGCTGGGCAACACGCTGTCCATCGACGTGCTGCTGCAGCGGGTGCGGGGCGCGGAGCTGCGCTACTACCTGGTCTCGCCGCACTACCGGTCGATGATCGAGTACTCGGACGCGGCGCTGAGCGAGTCGGTGGCCGCGTACCGCCGGATCGAGGCGTTCGTCCACCGGGTGGCCGAGCGGATCGGTCTCCCGGAGATCGCCCGAGGGGAGCTGAGCCCCGAGTTCGTCGCGGCCATGGACGACGACCTGGGCACCCCCGGTGCCACCGCCGCCGTGCACGCCGCCGTCCGCGAGGGCAACGCCGCGCTCGACTCCGGCGACCGGGAGCGCGCGGCCACCTCGGCGGCGTCGGTGCGCGCGATGACCGACGTGCTCGGGCTCGACCCGCTGAGCGGGCTGTGGCACGGCGCGACGGGCGGCGGGGCCGACACGGCGGGCTCGGCGCTGTCCGCGCTGGTCGACGACCTGCTCGAGCAGCGGACGGAAGCCCGGGGCCGGCGCGACTTCGCCGCCGCCGACGCGATCCGGGCGCAGCTGCTGGCCGCCGGGGTGATCGTCGAGGACACCCGCGACGGCGCCACCTGGACTCTGAAGGACGGTTGAAGAGCGTAGTGCTGACACATCGGTCGTTCGGCACGAAGCCGGAAGTCGGATCCTGATGGCGGGCAACTCACGCCGGCGCGGCGCGATCCGCAAGGCGGGGACGAAGAAGGGCGCGGTCGTCGGCTCCGGCGGCCAGCGCCGGCGCAGCCTGGAGGGCAAGGGGCCGACCCCGCCCGCCGAGGCACGCCCCGGGCACCCCGCGCAGAAGCGCGCCTCGGCGGCCGCCAAGGGCTCGGCCAAGGGGACCAAGCCGCTCACCGCCGGCAACCGGTCCCGGCGCGACGCGGACGCCCCGGAGACGGTGTTCGGCCGCAATCCGGTGGTGGAGTGCCTGCGGGCCGGGGTGCCGGCCACCGCGCTGCACGTCGCGCAGGCCACGAGCGCCGACGAGCGGGTGGCCGAGGCGGTGCGGCTGGCGGCCGACGCCGGCATCTCCATCCTGGAGGTGCCCAAGGTCGACCTGGACCGGATGGCGCAGGGCGCGCTGCACCAGGGCCTCGGCCTCACGGTGCCGCCCTACGAGTACGCCCACCCCGACGAGCTGCTGGAGATGGCCAGGGACACCGACGAGCCGCCGCTGATCGTCGCGCTGGACGGCGTCACCGACCCGCGCAACCTGGGTGCAGTGGTGCGCTCGGCCACCGCGTTCGGCGCGCACGGGGTGCTCCTGCCGCAGCGCCGCTCGGCCGGCATGACGGCGGTGGCCTGGCGGACGTCGGCGGGCACGGCCGCCCGCATCCCGGTGGCCAGGGCGACCAACCTCACCCGCACGCTGCGCGAGTACGCCACGGCCGGGCTGATGCTCGCCGGGCTGGACGCCGACGCGCGGGTGTCCGTCGACGAGTTCACCATGGCGGCCGACCCGCTGGTGGTGGTCGTCGGCTCGGAGGGGCGCGGGCTGTCCAGACTGGTGCGGGAGACCTGCGACGTCACCGTGTCCATCCCGATGGTCGGCCCCGCCGAGTCGCTCAACGCGTCGGTGGCCGCCGGCGTGCTGCTGGCCGAGGTGGCCCGCCGCCGCAGGCACTCCCGCCACCGCTGAGCGGGCCGCGCCCTCGGCTCGGCCGGTGCGCGCGGTTCGGGCGGATCGGGCCGCGCCTCGGCCGGGTGCGCGCGGCTCGGCCGGTGCGCGGTTCAGGCGGTGCGGGCGGGCACCCCGCGCACCCGGCCGACCAGCCGGCAGCCCAGGTAGCACAGGAAGATCAGGGTCGCCACGTACCCGGACACCGGCACTCCGGGGCCGAGCGAGAGCAGCGTGCCGCCGACCAGGGCGACCTCGGCGAAGACCACCGCGAGCACCGTCACCACGACCGGGTTCGCCGACACCCGTACCGCGGCCGCGCCCGGGGTGACCATCACCGCGAGCACCAGGATCGCGCCCACCGCCGGAACCGCGAGCGCGGTGGTCAGCCCGATCAGCACCGCGAACAGGGGCGACAGCCACCGCACCGGCACGCCCCGCGCCGCCGCCACCTCGGGGTCGGCGCTGGCGAACAGCAGCGGCCGGTACCAGACGGCCAGCGCGGCCACCACCAGCACGGTGCACGCCCCGAGCAGCCACAGGTTCGTGCTGTCCACGGCGACGATCGAGCCGATGAGCAGGCCGAACTTGTTGGCCGCGCGCCCCGGGTAGACGGCCAGCAGCAGCACCCCGATGCCCAGCCCGAACGCGAGCACCACCCCGATCACCGAGTCACGCTCGCGCTGGCGCAGCCCGAGCAGCCCGAACACGATCGCGGCGAGCAGCGCCCCGACCACCGCGCCCACCCCCACCTGCAGCCCGGCCACCAGCGCGGCGGCCCCGCCGGCGAAGGTCAGCTCGGAGGTGCCGTGCACGGCGAACGCCATCCCCCTGGTCACGATCAGCGGCGCGAGCAGCCCGGCGACCAGGCCGAGCAGCGCGGCGGCGATCAGCGCGGACCGCACGAACGGCAGCCGCAGCAGGTCGGCGGTGCCTTCGACGGTGAACAGCCGGCCGATCACGTCACCCACCGCGGGGCTCCGGGTGCTCGCAGTGCCGGCCGTCGCCCTCCGCGCCGACCACCACGATCCGGTCGCGCACCCGCAGCACGTCGACCCGGGTCCGGTACAGCTCGGAGAGCACCTCGGTGGTCATCACCTCGTCCGGGGTGCCCACCCGGAACCGGCCGTCGACCAGGTACAGCACCCGGTCCACCATCGGCAGCACCGGGTTGATCTCGTGGGTGACGAACAGCACCGCCGTTCCCGCCTCCCAGCGCCGCCGGTCGATCAGGTCGCTGACCACCCGCTGGTTGGCCAGGTCCAGGGACAGCAGCGGCTCGTCGCACAGCAGCACGGACGGGTCGCCGACCAGCGCCTGCGCCACCCGCAACCGCTGCTGCTCGCCGCCGGACAGCCGCCCCACGGGCACCCTGGCGTAGCCGGCCGCGCCCACCGCCTCCAGCGCCGCGGCCACCCGGGCAGCCCGCTCCCGGCGCGCGCCCCGGCCGGGGCGCAGGCCCAGCCGGTGACCGTCCAGGCCGAGGCCGACCAGGTCGCGCGCGCGCAGCGGCACGTCGACGTCCATCGCCCGCTGCTGCGGGATGTAGCCGATCCGGTTGCTGCCCCGGGCCGGCGGCCTGCCACCGACCCGCACCTCGCCGCCGCCGAGCCCGAGCTGGCCGAGCAGCACCTTGAGCAGCGTGGTCTTGCCGGAGCCGTTGGGCCCGAGGACCGCGACGAACTCGCCGGTTTCGACCCGCAGGTCGAGCCCGTCCCACAGCACCCTCTCGCCGAACGCCAGCCGCGCGTCGCGCAGCTCCACGGCCGGGGTGCCGGGGAGGGCGGCCGGCCCGGTGGCGGGTCGCCGGTCCGGGTCCGCCGCTCGGGTCGCCGGTCCGGTCACCGGCGGTCCAGCGCCGCGGCCAGCTGGTCGATCTGCCCACCCATCCAGGTCACGTAGTCCATCGTGCCTGCCGGCAGCGTCTCCGTCACCTTGACCACCGGCACACCACCCGCCGTGGCGGCCTGCTCGACCTGGGTGGTGGACGGGCTCTCGGTCTGGGCGTTGGACAGCAGCACCCGCACCCGGTCCGGGCCGGCGAACTGGGCCAGCGTCTGCTGCAGCACGGCCGCGGGTGGGTCGTTGCCGTCCTCCACCGCGTGCGAAAACGCCTCCGGGGTGGCGTCGGTGAGCCCGGCCGCCCGGACCAGGTACAGCGGCACCGGCTCGGTGACAGCCACCCGGGTACCGGCGTGCGCGGCCTTGATCGCGTTCACCTTGGCGGCCAACCCGGCCAGCTGGGCCTTGAAGGCGCCGGCGTTGGCCCGGAAGGCGGCCGCGTCGGCGGGGTCGGCGGCGGCGAAGTCGCCGGCCAGCGCGTCGGCGAGGGTGGCCACGGTCGGCAGGCTGTACCAGACGTGCTCGTTGAACTCACCGGCCCCGGTGTCCAGCCCGGAGAGCTTCGTGACGTCGACGACGGTCGGGGTGGCGCCGCTGGCCTGCACGAGCTTGCCGGCGAAGTCGTCGTATCCCCCGCCGTTGGCGATCAACACCGTGGCCTTGCTCACGGCGACGGCGTCGCCGGGGGTGCTCTCGTACTCGTGCGGGTCGGCGTCCGGAGTGTGGATGACGGAGGTCACCTCGGCGTGCTGGCCGCCGACCGCGCGGGCCACGGCGCCGTAGACGTCGGTGGAGGCGACCACCCGGACCGGGCCCGGGGCCGGGGTGGGGGAGCCGGCCGGGACAGGTGTGCCGCCACCGCCGCCCTGGCCGCAGCCGGCGAGCGCGAGCAGGGCCGCGGAGCCGGCGAGCAGGGCGGTCAGCGGCGTGGCGCGGCTCGGGCGGGTCCGGCTGAAGATCATGCGCGGAAGCATACCGAAAGTGGAAACCGTTGTCATTTTCCTGGACCACTCCCGGCTGAGGATCTCTACCCGTGACCCTTCTGAACCGTTACCGTCAGGGCATGTCCGGCACCCCACGCGTTCGGCGGCCCGCCACCCTGGCGTCCCTCGCCGCCGAGCTCGGGGTGTCCCGGACCACCGTGTCGAACGCCTACAACCGGCCCGACCAGCTGTCCGTGCAGCTGCGGACCCGGGTGCTGGAGACCGCCCGCCGGCTGGGCTACCCGGGGCCCGACCCGGTGGCCCGCTCGCTGCGCACCCGCCAGGCCAGGGCGGTCGGGCTGCTGCTCACCGAGGAGCTGTCCTTCGCCTTCCGCGACCCCGCGGCCCTGGGCTTCCTGGAAGGGCTGGCCGAGGCGTGCGGCGAGGCCGGGCAGGGGCTGCTGCTGATGCCGGCCAGCCGGGGGGACACCGACGTGTCCGCCGTGCACCAGGCCAGCGTGGACGGCTTCGTCGTCTACTCGGTGCCCGAGCACGACCCGCACCTGCTCGCCGTCCTGGAGCGCCCGCTGCCCACCGTGGTCGCCGACCAGCCGATGGACGTGGCCGGGGTGGACCGGGTTGGGGTCGACGACCGCGGCGGCATGCTCGCCATGGCCCGTCACCTCGCCGAGCTCGGGCACCGGCGCATCGGCGTGCTGTGCATGCGGCTGAGCAACACCCGCTCCGACGGGTACGCCGCCGTCGACCGCCAGCAGCGGGCCAGCCTGCCGGTGCAGCGCCAGCGGCTGGCCGGGCTGCGCGACGGGCTGGCCGAGGCCGGGGTCGACTGGTCGAGCGTGCCGGTGATGGAGCGGTTCGACCACTCCGAGGAGGCCGGCTACTCGGCGGCCGCCGCGCTGCTCGCCGACCGGCCCGAGCTCACCGCGCTGGCCTGCACCTCCGACGTGCTGGCCCTCGGCGTGCTGCGGCTGGCCGAGGAACGCGGGTGGGCGGTGCCCGGGCGGCTTAGCGTCACCGGCTTCGACGGCGTGCCCGAGGCCACCCGGGTCGGTCTCACCACCATCGGGCAGCCCGTGCGGGAGAAGGGCCGGATCGCCGGCGAGATGCTGCTCGACCGCGGTGAGCGCACCGAACCGAAGTCGGTGATCCTGCCCACCCAGCTGCGCCCGGGCACCACCTCCGGCCCGCCGCCGGCCTCGGACACCTGGTTCTCCGGGCTGTAGCTCTCCGGGCCGCGGAGCGGCCCCGGTCACTCCTGGCCGGGCATCCCCAGCGCGTTGAGAAAGCTGCGCGCCCACAGGTCGACGTCGTGCGTGAGCACCTGCTCGCGCAGCACCTTCATCCGCCGGTGGCCCTCCTCCTCGGGGACCTCCAGCGCGGTGACCATCACGTCCTTCATGCCGTCCACGTCGTGCGGGTTGACCAGGAACGCCTCGGCCAGCTCGCCCGCCGCGCCGGCGAACTCGGAGAGCACCAGCGCGCCGGACAGGTCGGACTTGCAGGCCACGTACTCCTTCGCGACCAGGTTCATCCCGTCCCGCAGCGGCGTCACCAGCATCACGTCGGCGGCGACGAAGAACGCCGCCAGCTCCTCGCGGGGCAGCGACTGGTGCAGGTAGTGCACCGGAGGGAAGCCGACCCGGGCGAACTCACCGTTGATCCGGCCCACCGTCAGCTCGATGTCGTCGCGCATCTGCTGGTAGTGCTCGACCCGCTCCCGGCTGGGCGTGGCCAGCTGCACCATGACGGTGTCCGCCGCCTCGATCCGGCCCTCCGTGAGCAGCTCGCCGAACGCCCGCAGCCGCACGTTGATGCCCTTGGTGTAGTCCAGCCGGTCCACCCCGAGCACCACCCGCTTCGGGTCGCCCAGCTCGGAGCGGATCTCCGCCGCCCTGGCCTGCACCGACGGCGACTGGGCCAGCTCGTTCAGGTGCGCCGAGTCGATGGAGATCGGGAACGCGCCGACCTTCACCGTGCGACCGCCGTAGGAGATCTCCCCGGGGGCGCCGACCTCCCCGGGGCTGTTGGACAGCTGCCCGGCGGCCAGCCGCGCCGCCAGCCAGCGGAAGTTGCGCACCCCGCCCGGGGTGTGGAACCCGACCAGGTCGGCGCCGAGCAGGCCCTCCACGATCCGCGCCCGCCACGGCAGCTGCATGTACAGCTCGACCGGCGGGAACGGAATGTGCAGGAAGAAACCGATGCGCAGGTCGGGCCGGAGCTTCCGGAGCTCGGCGGGCACCAGCTGCAGCTGGTAGTCCTGCACCCAGACCGTGGCGCCCTCGGCCGCGGTCGCGGCCACCACCTCGGCGAACCGCTTGTTGATCCGCACGTAGGCCTGCCACCAGCGGCGGTGGTACACCGGAGGGGCCACCACGTCGTGGTAGAGCGGCCACAGGGTGGCGTTGGAGAACCCCTCGTAGTACTCGGTGACCTCCTCGGCGGACAGCCGCACCGGGTACAGCTGCAGCCCGTCCTGCTCGAGCGGTTCGACGTCGGCGTCCGGCACACCCGGCCAGCCGACCCAGGCCCCCTCGCGGCTGCGCAGCATCGGCTCCAGCGCGGTCACCAGGCCACCAGGGCTGCGCTTCCAGCCACGCGAGCCGTCCTCCTCGACCACCAGGTCGACGGGGAGCCGGTTGGCCACCACGACGAAGTCGGGCGCGTGCGCGCCGGGAATGACCCCGGATCCACCGTCTGCCGGTGCCGTGCTCTCGTCCACGACCTCGACCCTACTTCGAGCCGGGCCCCGGCGGGGACGGCATCGGATCCGGCACCCGCGTGGAGATGTGTGTGGTCAGCCACTCGCCGAACGCGACGCCGCTGGCCAGTGCCAGGCCGATGGCCAGCGCGACCATCACGGTGACCAGGCCGTCCACCACACCGGTCACCGCGAGCTGGTAGAAGCCCTGGTACGCGGTGAGACCGGGCAACAGCGGGGTGATGCCGGCCAGCGTGACCACCAGCCGGGGGATCCCGGACCAGCGGTGCAGCAGCCCGGAGCAGGCGCCCAGCCCGACGGCCGCCACGGCCGTCGCCACCACCGGGCCGAACATCGCGGCGCGCATCACCGTGTAGATCACCCAGCCGGCCGCCCCGCACGCCGCCGCCGCGGGCAGGAACCGCATCGGCGAGTAGCCGGCCAGCGCGAACAGCCCGGCGGCCAGCCCGGCGGCGACGCCCCGCACCACCAGCGACGCGTTACCGGCGGGCAGCGGGCCGGCCACCGCGAACTCCACGCCGAAGTTCAGCCCCGCCTTCAGCGCGAGCACGACGCCGCCGAGCAGCCCGGCGGAGAACATCGCGATCTCACCGGCGCGGCCGGCAGCGGTGAGGAAGAACCCGTCGACAGCGTCCCGCACGGCGCCGACCACGCTCAGCCCGGACAGCAGCACGGTGATCGCCGCCGCGACGACCAGCTGCGGCCGGGTGCCGTCCGGCAACAGCCCGAAGTACAGCAGCGTCGCGGTGATCCCGGTGGCCAGCATCGCCCCGGTGACCTGCTGGAAGATCATCGGCAGCTTCATCCGGTTCAGCACCCGGCCGACCCGGTCGATGACCGCGGTGGCGCCGAACGTGACGGCCGCGGCGAGCGCGCTGCCGCCGAGCAGCACCGCCACCGAGGCGGCCATCCCGGCCCAGGCCAGGGTGGCCACCCAGCGCGGGTACGGGTGCAGGGCGCGCACCACGGTGTCCAGCTCGGTGGCCGCCTGCTGGAAGGTCAGCTCGCCGCTCTCCACCCGCTCGACCAGCGCGGTCGCCTGGGTCAGCCGGGTGAGGTCCAGCGAGCGGTAGCGGACCAGCCGCATGGTGGTCACCGGCGGCGCGGCCATCCCCCGGTGGCAGGACATGGTGATCGAGGTGAACGTGATGTCCACCTCGCAGGTCGGCAGGCCGCCCGCGTCGGCCAGCCGCAGCATCAGCGCCGTGGTCTCGGCGACGCCCTCGCCGCTGGACAGCACGACCTCGCCGATCCGCATGGCCAGGTCCAGCACCTGCAGCACCAGGAAGTCGTCCGGCACGTCCGGGCCGACGTTGACCTGCGGGAGGGGACCCGTCGGCTCGCCGCCCTCGAACGGGGCGAACGGCAGGTGCGCGCCGTGCCAGCGATCGTTGATCTCGTGCAGCCAGCGGGCCCGGCTCTGCTGGTCGAGCTCTGCTACGCCCCCGCGCCGGGGGGGTCGGTGGAGTGCCTGGCGGGCGCGGTGGCGGAGCTTCGTGAACGCGCTCAGCCCGCACCTCCGCTCGTGGCCGCGGCGCTGCTGGCCGCCGCCCGGGCCGCGCGCGCGGCCTTGATCGCCGCCCGGACCGCCTCCGGCGCGAAGTCGGCCGCCCCGAGCTCCCGCAGGCGGCGCTGCACGACGCGGCGGTCGTCGTCCGGGAACACGCGGCGGTACAGCCGGGACGCCTCGAGCAGCCCGGCCAATGCGGCGGTGCGCGCGTCCGGCGTCGGGTCGACGTTGTCCACGGCGGCCCGCAACCGCGCCGCGGCGGCATCCCTCGGACGGGGGTCGACCAGCGGATACTTGTGGCCGGGAAACACGAGCAGCACCCGGCGCGGCTCGTCGGCGAGCACCCCCGCCTCGACCAGGCAGGCCAGCAGCCGGTGCCGCGCGCCTCGGGCTACCCGGGTGACGGTGCTCTTCGGCCGGCGCGGCCGCTTGGCCACCTGGGCCAGTACCTCCCTGAGCACCGGGTGCGCAGGCCCCGGCCGGATCCCGGTGACCTCGAGCCGCCCGTCCCGCAGCTCCAGATGCCCCTCCCCGGCCAGCTCGGAGAGCAGCGCGCCGCCGACCGCCATGTCCAGCTCGATGCCCTTGCCCCTGGCCACGCCGTCCGGCGAGTAGGCGAGCAGGAGCAGCTCCTCGGCGATCAACGGTGTCATGGTGTCCAGGGTAGGACGGGGTGCCATGATGAATACACGGAGCGGTGCCTTCGCGCCGTGCCAGCCGGTGTAGCTCAGTGGCAGAGCAACCGCCTTGTAAGCGGTAGGTCGTCGGTTCGACCCCGACCACCGGCTCCAACCCTGACCAGCGGTTTCTCTTCGGTGGTCCGCCCGGATTTCGCCGTCGTGCCATCAAACGTGGTGCGAAACGGCTACGATCACCCCGTGGCGAGCCGTTCCGGCGCAGGTCAGAGCCGCGCGCAGGGCAGCATCCAGACCTGCCCAGCCGCGCCCCGCGGGTGCGCGTGTACGCCGGGATCGACCCGATCACCGGTAAGCGGTACTACCTGACGGAGCTGGTCAAGCCCGGCCCGAAGGCCCGCCGCGAGGCCGAGGCCGCCCGGGCGCGGCTGGTCAGCGACGTTCAACAACGGCGGAACCCGCGCACCGGCGCGACCGTGGACGAGCTGCTGGAGCGCTACCTCGGCCAGCTCGACGGCTCGCCGAACACCCTGTCGCTCTACCGCGGCTATCTGCGGAACCACCTGTTGCCGTTCCTGGGCCACCTCAAGGTCGGACTCACCAGCTGGTCTCTCCCGCGAAATATTTCGCGGCCCTGCGCAGAATCTCCCGTTCCAGCTCGAGCTCCTTCACTCGGGCCCGCAGCCTCCTGTTCTCCCGCTCCACCGCGCTGGCCTCACCGGCCCCGGGCAGGGCGGCCTGCTCGGCCTCGCGCACCCATCGCCGCAGCGTCTCGTGGTTGACCCCGACATCGCGGGCCACCGACGCATATGTCCCACCCGGGCTGGCCCGGTACAGCGCGACAGCATCAGCCCGGAACTCCGCCGAGTACTTCGACGTCCCCAACAGGAACTCCTGTTCTATGAACCATGCTTCACGATTCAATAGTCAGGGTGTCCACGATCAGGGGGTAAGGCCCGGCGGCCTCGTTTCGGACCTCCTGGATCGGACGACTCCAGTTGCCCTTCGCGCCGATCTTGCCGAACGACAGCGACCCGATGTCCCGGACCAGGGCAAGCTGGGGCTGCTCGTCCGATGCCCGCCCGGAACGCCTCCACCAGCGCTGCGAGGCTTTCCAGCCGGTCCAGCAGCCTGTCGTCGGGCGCTTTACA
>DASXJJ010000130.1:0-6778 GCA_036497465.1 Pseudonocardia sp.
GCGGACACCACAACAGCGGACACCACAACAGCGGACACCACAACAGCGGACACCACAACAGCGGACACCACAGTCACCACGACAACGGTCACCACCACGGGCCGACCACCACGGGCACGACCACCACGGGCACGACCACCACGGGCACGACCACCACGGGCACGAGCAGCACGGCCACGGCAACCATGGGCACGACCACCACGGGCAGGGGCACGGCACTCATGGGCACGGCCACGACCACGGCATCGGGCACGGCATCGGGCACGGCATCGGGCACGGTCCGGTGGTGATCCTGCACTGACGAGCGCGTCACCGCGCGCACCCGGCCCGGCCCCCGCTCAGGAGGCCGGGCCGTTCCACGTCCTCGGGTTCGCCCGCGCCTCGCCCGAGTTGGCCTGGCCGGCGCATCTCGGTTAACGCCGTTCGGACCAGTGCGAAACGATCACGAAACGTCCGCGAAACGGGTCGGGGGATGCTCCCGCCCGAGGTGATCAGCCATGGTGACCAACCGGGCCCCGGTGACCGGGATGACCGGAGCCCGGTTCGGCCGGGTGTCGCGCGGCGACACGGGGACCGACCCGGGACGGACGGACCCGACGGACCAGCTCGGACAGGTGGACGAGCCCGTACCGCCGCCCGCCGGTACCGAGGCGGACGACGCACCGTCGGTCGGCACGACCGGCGCGCGGTTCGGACGGATCGACCGACACGCCCCGCGCGCCGACCCTCGGCCACCCGTCCCGAGCGGTGGGCTCGACCCGGAACCCGGCGGTGACCTGTCGCCGGTCGGGCTGACCGGCGCGCGCTTCGGCGGGCCGACCCGTCGCCGGCGCCACGCGGCCCGCGCGGCCACCGCCCCGGCTCCCGACCCGATCCTGGAGCCGGCCCCTGGGCCGGCCTCGGAGCCCGCCGCGGAACCCGAGCCCGCGACGGAGCCGGCAACGCTCCCTGATGACCCGGAGGCGGCCGCCCCCGCCACGGCCGGCCGACCGCGCCCGAGTGACAGCCACACCGGACTCACCGACACCGGACACACCGAGGATGACGGCATCGAGCGGACCGTGCGCGTCCGGCCGTACGTGCTCACCGGCGGCCGGACCCGGTCCCGGCTCCCGCTGCCGCTCGAGGCCCTGATCACCTCGGCGCCGGGCCCGCCGCCGCACGTGACGGGCACCCACCTGGCGATCGTCGCGCTGTGTCGGGCCGTGCAGTCGGTGGCCGAGGTGTCGGCGCGGCTCGGCCTGCCGCTCGGGGTGGCCCGCGTGCTCGTCGACGACCTGGCCGCCACCCGCGCGGTCACCGTGCACCGGCACCGGCGCGACGGCGTCCCCGACCTGGCGCTGATGGAGCGCGTACTGGTCGGCCTGCACCGCCTGTAGGCCGGTGGAAAGCCTGGTCCTGATCCGGCGGCGTGGCTAGCGTGAGCGACCATGGCGCTGCGGAACTACCTCGTCGGTGAGGTCGCGGAGGACTTCGCCGACGGGCTGCTGACCCGGCGCGAGGCTTTGCGCCGCCTGGCGCTCCTCGGGATGGCGGCCGGCTCGGCCGGGGCGCTGCTGTCCGCCTGCGCCGAACCCGCCCCGGCGGCCCCGGCCGGCCCCGCCCCGGGAGCACCTCCGGGGGCGCCGGGCGCCGGGGAACCCCCGGGGCGCGGACCCGGAACGCCCCGGGGCACCGACGTCCGGTTCGCCGGCCCGGCGGGTGAGCTGCGCGGCGCCTGGGCTCCGGCCGCCGGCCCGGCCAGGGGCGCGGTGCTGGTGATCCACGAGAACCGGGGGCTGACCGCGCACTTCTACGACGTCGTCGGCCGCTTCGCCGGTGCCGGTTACGGTGCGCTCTGCGTCGACATGCTGTCCGCCCGGGGTGGCACGGCCGCGCTGGCCGACCCCGCGCAGGCCCCGACGGCGCTGGCCGACACACCGGCCGAGGCGTTGCTGGCCGACCTCCGCGCCGGGCTCGACAAGCTGGCCCGGCGGGTGCCGAACGCCCGGCTGGGCACGGTCGGGTTCTGCTTCGGGGGCGGCATGGCCTGGCAGTTGCTGGCCGCCGGGGAGGCCCGGCTCGCGGCGGCCGTCCCGTTCTACGGACCGGCCCCCGACAAGCCCGACTTCTCCCGCGCGAAGGCGGCCGTGCTGGGCCTCTACGGGGCGCTCGACACGCGCGTCGACGCGACCATCCCCACCGCCGAGGCGGCCCTGCGCGCGGCCGGGCTGGCCCACCAGCTCCGCACGTTCCCGGACGCGAACCACGCGTTCTTCAACGACACCGGGCCCCGGTACCAGCCGGACGCCGCGCGGGCGGCGTGGGCGGCGACGCTGGCCTGGCTCGACCAGCACCTCGCCGCCTGACCGCTCCGTCCGCACCACCGTCCGTCGCCCGGAGGCACACATGTCGATCCTGACCGAGCTGGGAACCGCGCTGACCTCGGGAACCGTGGAGATCATCGACCTCACGGCGCCGTTGACCCCGACCACCCCGGTGCTGCGGCTGCCCGAGCCGTTCGCCAACACGATCACGTTCCGGCTGGAGGAGATCAGCCGGTACGACGAGCGCGGGCCGCGCTGGTACTGGAACGACATCCACACCGGCGAGCACACCGGCACCCACCTCGACGCACCGGTGCACTGGGTGTCCGGGAAGGACGGCCACGACGTGTCCCAGGTGCCGCTGCGCACCCTGGTCGCGCCCGCCGTGGTGCTGGATGCGTCGGCCCGCGCGGCCGAGGACCCCGACCACCTGCTCACGATCGACGACGTCCGGGCCTGGGAGGCCGAGCACGGCCCGCTGCCCGACGGCGGCTGGCTGCTGTACCGCACCGGGTGGGACGGCCACGCGCACGACCAGGACGAGTTCCTCAACGCCGACGAGAGCGGCTCGCACACCCCGGGCATCGCGGCGGACTGCGCGCGGTGGCTGGCGGACGAGAGCCCGATCGCCGGGCTCGGGGTGGAGACCGTGGGGACCGACGCCGGCCAGGCCCCGACCATGGAACCCGCGTTCCCCTGCCACGAGCTGCTGCTGGGCGCGGGCAAGTACGGGCTCACCCAGCTGCGCAACCTCGCCGCGCTGCCGCCGACCGGCATCCTGCTCGTGGTCTGCCCACTGCCCATCGTCGGCGGCTCGGGCAGCCCGGCCCGCGCGCTGGCCCTGGTCGAGCGCACCCCCGGTTCCCGGTGAGCGACCCGGCCACCGTCGCGGAGCTGGTCGGTCGCACGCTGGCCGGGCTGGGCGTCGACACCGCGTTCGGGGTGGTGGGCAGCGGCAACTTCGAGGTGACGAACGCGCTGCGCGCCGCCGGGGTGCGGTTCGTCGCCGCGCGGCACGAGGGCGGCGCCGCGAGCATGGCCGACGCCTACGCCCGGATGACCGGCACGGTGAGCGTGCTGAGCCTGCACCAGGGCTGCGGCCTGACCAACGCGACGACCGGGATCACCGAGGCCGCCAAGAGCCGCACCCCGATGATCGTGCTGACCGCGGACACGGCCGGCGCCTCGGTGCTGTCCAACTTCCGCATCGACCAGGACGCGCTCGCGGCCGCCGTCGGCGCCGTCCCCGAGCGGGTGCACTCGGCGGCCAGCGCGCGGGCCGACGCGGTCCGCGCCTACCGCACCGCCCGCCAGGAGCAGCGCACCGTCGTGCTGAGCCTGCCGCTGGACGTGCAGGCCCAGCCGGCCCCGGAGGGTCTGCCGCCGCTGCCGGAGGTCGCCGCGCGGGCCGCCGTCCGCCCGGACGCCGCCTCGGTCGCCGCCCTGGCCGGAGTGCTGGCCGCCGCCCGGCGGCCGGTGTTCATCGGCGGCCGGGGCGCCAGGGAGAGCGCGGCCGAGCTGCGCCTGCTCGCGGACCGGTGCGGTGCGCTGCTGGCCACCTCGGCCGTCGCGCACGGGCTGTTCGCCGCCGACCCGTGGTCCCTGGGCATCTCCGGCGGCTTCGCCACCCCGCTGGCCACCGAGCTCATCGGCGCGGCGGACGTGGTGGTGGCCTGGGGCTGCGCGCTGACCATGTGGACCACCCGGCACGGCCGGCTGCTGCACCCGGACGCGGCGGTGGTGCAGATCGACCGGGAGCAGGCCGCGCTGGGCGCGCACCACCCGGTCGAGCTCGGGGTGCTCGGCGACGTCGCCCGCACCGCGGAGGACGTCCGCGCCGCGCTAGGCGCCGGCGGGCACCCGGCCACCGGGTACCGCACCGCCGAGGTCGGCGCGCGGATCGCGGCCGGGGCGCGGTGGACCGACGTCGAGCACGAGGACCTCGGCGAGCCCGACCGGATCGATCCGCGCACCCTCAGCGCCGCGCTCGACGCGATGCTGCCCGCCGACCGGATCGTCTCGGTCGACTCCGGCAACTTCATGGGCTACCCCAGCGCCTACCTGTCCGTCCCCGACCAGCACGGGTTCTGCTTCACCCAGGCCTACCAGTGCGTCGGCCTCGGGCTGGGCACCGCGATCGGCGCCGCGCTGGCCCGCCCCGACCGGCTGCCCGTGCTCGGCGTCGGGGACGGTGGTTTCCACATGGCCGTCTCGGAGCTGGAGACCGCGACCCGGCTGGCGATCCCGCTCGTGGTGATCGTCTACAACGACGCCGCCTACGGCGCCGAGGTGCACCACTTCGGTCCGGCGAGCCGCGCGGACGGCGGGAGACCCGACATGGGGGCGGTGCGGTTCCCGGACACCGACATCGCCGCGATCGGCCGGGGCTTCGGCTGCGCCGGGGTCACCGTTCGCCGCGACGCCGACCTCCGAGCCGTGCGGGACTGGCTGGCCGGGCCGAGGACGGCTCCCCTGGTCATCGACGCCAAGATCGCCGACGACGGTGGCTCGTGGTGGCTGGCCGATGCGTTCCGCCACCACTGATGCACGCTGTGCCATCAGGGCCACCCGACCTGGGCTGAGAGGCCGCTGACACCCCAGCGTCTGCCTGAGAGCTCGGGAGATCAGCCAGCCCAGTGCGCTGGGCCGTACGGCCCAAGCGACCGTTGGTCGTCGCCCGCCGCAGGCAGATCGGCGACGCGGCGCAACCAGCACGCTCAGACTCCGGTGATCTCCGCCACCACCGGCCTACGGTCGGGACTGCCCACGTGGCGGCTCGCGCTCCCCCTGCCCGCTCCGAGCGGACAAGCCGGGCTGTCGGCCGACCGGATACCGGCCGACCCGATGAGGACGAGATGACCAGACCCACTTTCGACATCCGCGCCGTCGCCCGCACCGGGCTGGCGGTCGGCGCGGCCACCGCGCTCACCCTGCTCACCGGCGGCGTCGCGTTCGCGCACGTCACGGCGCAGTCCAGCAACGCGGTCCAGGGCGGAGACGCGACGGTGTCGTTCACCGTCCCCGACGAGTCCGAGAAGGCCGGCACGGTGAAGTTCCAGGTCACCCTGCCCGCCGACCATCCGATGGCCGAGGTGTTCACCAGCCCGGCCCCCGGGTGGACCGAACGCATCACCAAAGCCAGGGTGAACCCGCCGCTGACCTCCGACGGGGAGACCGTCGACCAGGTGGTGCGCACGGTCACCTGGACCGCGAAGCCCGGCACCCGCATCGCACCGGGCAACTTCGGCACCTTCTCGTTGTCCATGGGGCCGCTCCCGGAGGGCACCGACAAGCTGTGGCTCGCGGCGTCCCAGAGCTACGACGACGGCACGACCGTCAACTGGGACCAGCGGCCGGCCGCCGACGGCACCGAGCCGGAGCACCCGGCCCCGCTGCTGCGGCTGGCCCCGGCCGACGGGGGCGGCACCACTGCCGCCGCTCCGACCGCCGCCGCGGGACCCATCGCCAGCCTGACCAAGGGCACCCCGGACACGGACTGGACGGCGCGGCTGCTGGCCTCCGCCGGTGTGCTGCTCGGCGTGCTCGGGCTCGGGTACGGCCTGATCGTCGGCCGCCGCTCCCGGGCGCGCGCGCGAACCAGTGGCTACGTCCCCCCGCCCCGAGGCGAACGCCGTCCGAGCGGCGACAAGGCCAGCCACCACGCCCGGCGCTGACCGCGCCAGGCCCGATCCGGGGTTCACAGGAAATGGACAGGAAGCCCTCAGCGGACTCCGCGGAACCGACCGTAGCTTTCGAGGAGTCCCGCGGTTCGCCGACCAGCCGGCCGGCCGCAACGATGATCGATACACGTCGAGGAAGCGCCATGTCGACCCTGCACCTGCACCCGACCGAGCCGGCGGCCGCGGTCACGCCGGCGCCCCGGGCACCGCTCGACGGGGAGAACGACGCGCCGCCGGCCGACCTGGCCGAGGTCGCCGTGTGGACCAGCGACGACGGCGCGTGGCAGGAGCACGCCACGTTCCTGCTGCTCGGCTTCGACGGGAGCTGGCGGAGCGTCGCGTTCGCCGACCCCGCCGCGACCGAGCTGGTGCCGAGGCTGCGGCGGCTGCCGGGCTTCGACGGCGACCTGCTGCTGGACCTGCTGAACCGGCGGTACGGCCGGCGGATCGTCACCCTGTGGCGGCACCCGGCCGCTCCTCCGCGCTGAGTCAGGGTCCCGGCCGGCTCGCCGGGTCCGGCCGGAGCACGACGCGGGCTCAGCCCATGCGCTCGACGACCCAGTCGATGCAGCTGGTCAGCGCGCTGACGTCGGCCGGGTCGACGGCCGGGAACATGCCGATGCGCAGCTGGTTGCGGCCCAGCGCGCGGTGGGGCTCGGTGTCGACGATGCCGTTCGCGCGCAGGACCTTGGCCACGGCGGCGGCGTCGACGGAGTCGTCGACGTCGACGGTGCCGACCACCTGCGAGCGGTGCGCCGGGTCGGTGACGAACGGGGTGGCGAACGAGGACCT
>DASXJJ010000131.1:0-22877 GCA_036497465.1 Pseudonocardia sp.
TCGGGATCCTGGGTGCGGTGGCGGCGTTCTTCCTGCTGCCCCGGATGCCGCGCCGGGCGACGCAGCGGTTCGACTGGTGGGGGTTCGTGAGCATCGGTTACGGGTTGTTCGCGTTGCTGCTGGCCACCTCGAAGGGGCAGAGGTGGGGGCGGGACTCCTACCCGGTGCTGGTCCTGCAGGGCGCGCAGGGTCTGCCCCCGCTGCACGCCGGGCTGCTGCTGCCGCCGCAGGCGCTGATGATGGCGGTGCTGATGCCGGTGGCCGGGGATCTATGTTGCCCGGCCTGCACAAGCCGCGACCGGTCGCCGCCCCGGCCCACCTGGTCGCGCCGTCGGCCACCACGAACGCCGCGTCGCCGACCGTCCTGCCGAGCCCGGTGCTCACCCGGCAGCCACCCGAGCTGGACGAGCTACCGGTCGGCCCGGATCCCCGCCGGCCGGCCGCCGGGCCGCGCGAGCGGGACTTGCCGGAACCGGCGCTGCCCGGCTCCGGCCGCGGCTGACCCCGCCAGGGCTGACCCCCGGCGCCCGCGACCACTCGGCGCAAACCCTCTACAAGCGTGGCAATCCAGTATCCGGTGCTGTAGGTTGTTGGTCCGGAGTCAGTAAGGGGCGTGGTATGACGAGCCTGCTCAACCACCGGTCGGAACCGCATCGCCGCGAGCTGGATGACAACAGTCTCACCAGCACGTTCGCTCTTGCCAGTCACCTGCTGGAGCTACGGCTCGACCAGGCGCTGAGCGGTCAGGGGATCACCGCGCGCCAGTACCGCGCCCTGCGGCACATCGCCGACGAGCCCGGAGTCACGCGCGTCGACCTGGCGTCCTTCCTGCGCATCACCCCGCAGGCGGCGGGCGGGCTGAGCCAGCGCCTGCACGACGCCGGCCTCATCGAGCGCAGCCTCCCGGTCGGCGGGCTGCCCATCTCCTTCACCATCACCGACCAGGGCCGCACCCAGCTCGCGCGGGCCGCCCCGGTCGTCATGGCCACCGAGCGCGAGACCCTCGCCAAGCTTCCGTCCGGCACCGTGGAGTCGCTGGTCGGCGCCATGCGCGAGCTCCTGCTCGAGATCGCCTGACCGGTCGCGGGTCAGCCGGAAGACTCAGCCTGAGGACATCGCCCAGCGGATCCCGCCGACCAGGGTCTGCCCGGCCAGGTGGATCACCGTCGACTCCACCGGTGGCAGGTACGGCAGCCGCAGCGGCAGCCTGGCCCAGGCCGGCAGCATCGCCACCGAGGTCGCCGCCAGCGCCGCGTACGGCAGCCGGGCCAGCAACGGCAGCGGCGGCGTCAGCAGCAGGAACCGCGCGGCCTCCCGGGCGGCGTCGGTGCCGCGCAGCTCGGGGCGGTAGTCGGCCAGCCGCCCGCGCAGGTCGGCCTCGGTGCGCGGCGGGTCGGGCACGCCGAGCGCGGCGGCGATGACGGCGGTGTCCGAGACATAGCCGTCGCGCTCCTCGGCGGTCAGCGGCTGCGCCCCGTAGCGCTGGTGGGCGAGCAGGAAGCTGTCCACCTCGGCGATGTGCACCCACTCCAGCAGGTGCGGGTCGCCGGCCTCGTACGGCCTGCCGTCCGGCGCGACGCCGTGCACCCGCCGGTGGATGCCGCGCACCCGGTCCACCGCCCGCTGCGCCTCCTCGGCCGGCCCGAACGTGGTCGCCGCGAGGAACAGGCTGGTCCGCTGCAGCCGGCCCCACGGGTCGCCCCGGTAGTCGGAGTGGTCCGCGACGCCGGCCATCGCCAGCGGGTGCAGCGACTGCAGCAGCAGCGCGCGCAGCCCGCCGACGAACATCGACGCATCGGCGTGCACCCGGCGGATCGGCCGGTCCGGGGCGAACCAGCGGGGGCCGGGCGTGTCGTGGATGCGGGCGCGGTTGCGCGGTCCCTCGGGGCCGGCCACCTTGCTGAACAGCCCGCGCCCCAGGGTCCGCCGCACCGCGGCCAGCTCGCTCGACACCGTCACGACACGACGGTACTGCCGCAATGTGGCACGGGCCGGCCGAGCGGCCGGTCGGCGGGCGCGCGACGGGCGAATTCGTGATCGAATCCCGGACGACCACCCGAGCGGCGCAACGGATTGGCTGATCATGGACAACGGTCTGCCCGGCATCTTCGGGCACCTCGCCCCGCTGCTGGACCGGTACGGCTACTTCGCGGTGCTGGCCGTCATCGGGGTGGAGAGCTTCGGGGTGCCCGCCCCCGGTCAGACCATCCTGATCGCCGCCGCCGTGTACGCCGGCACCGGCCATCTGAACGTCGCCGCGGTGGCCGCGGTCGCCTTCCTGGCCGCCACGGTCGGGGACAACATCGGCTACCTGATCGGGCACGCCGGCGGGCGCAGGCTGGTCCACCGCTACGGCCGCTACGTCGGGCTCACCGAGGAGCGGTTCGGCAAGCTCGAGGGGATCTTCACCCGGCACGGCAGCAAGCTGGTGACCGTGGCCCGCTTCGTGGACGGGCTGCGCCAGTTCAACGGGCTGGTGGCCGGGGTCGCGGGCATGCACTGGGCGCGGTTCCTGCTGTTCAACGCGCTCGGCGCGGCGCTGTGGGTGGGCGTGTGGGTCAGCGCGGGGCGGCTGGCCGGTCGGCACATCGGCGCGATCTACGAGCAGGTGAGCCGCTACCAGGTCTACCTGCTCATCGCGCTGGCGCTCGTGGTGGTCGCGCTGGTCGTGCGGCACGTGGTCCGCGGGCGGCGCGCCGGCGCGGACGGCGCCGACGGCTGACCGGGCACCGCGTGGCTACCATCCGGCGATGGCCTTCTCCAGTGGCACCGGGCGCCCGATCGGCGTGGGCATCGTGGGGCTCAGCGCGTCCGGCGGCTGGGCGGCCAGGGCGCACGTCCCGGCCCTGCGGGCGATCGACGGCTACGAGCTGCGCGCGCTGAGTGCGAGCTCGGCGGCGTCGGCGCAGGCGGCGGGCCGGGCGCACGGGGTGCCGCTGACCTTCGGCTCCCCGGCCGAGCTGGCCGCGCACCGGGACGTCGACCTGGTCGTGGTCACCGTGCGGGTGCCGGACCACCGGGAGCTGGTCACCGCCGCCCTGGACGCCGGCAAGGCGGTGCTGTGCGAGTGGCCGCTGGGCAACGGGCTGGCCGAGGCGGTCGAGCTCGCCGACCTGGCCCGGTCGCGCGGGCTGTCCACCGCCGTCGGCCTGCAGGCCAGGTCCGCGCCCGCCGTGCGCCACCTGCGCGACCTGGTCGCCGACGGCTACGTCGGCGAGGTGCTGTCCACCACCGTCGTCGCCTCCGGCGGGCCGTGGGGCGCGGAGGTCGGGGCGGCGAGCCAGCGGTACCTGGTCGACGCCGCCAACGGCGCCACGATGCTGACCATCCCGTTCGGGCACACGCTCGACGGGCTGGCCTCGGTGCTCGGCGAGCCCGCGCGGCTGACCGCGACCCTGGCCACCCGCCGCACCCGGGTGCGCGACGTCGACAGCGGCGAGCTGCTGCCGATGACCGCCCCGGACCAGGTGGCGGTGACCGGGCGGCTCACCGGCGGCGTGGCGGGCGGTGCGGTGGCCGCGCTGCACTACCGGGGCGGGATGAGCCGGGGCACCAACTTCCGCTGGGAGATCAACGGTACCGAGGGCGACCTGGTCGTCTCCGCGCCGAGCGGGCACCTGCAGCTCTCCCCCGTCTCGATCAGGGGCGGGCGGGGCGGGGACACCGGGCTCGCCGAGCTGACGGTGCCGGCGGGCTACCACCGGGTGCCCGGCCTGGCCCCCGACCACCCCGGCTACGCGGTGGCGCACGCCTACGCCCAGCTGCTGGAGGACGAGCGGACCGGCCGCACGGTGGTGCCGGACTTCGACCACGCCGTGCGCCGGCACCGGTCGATCGCGGCCATCGAGCACGCCGCGGCCGACAGCGCGGCCGAGAACCCGGCCGCCGGGCGGGCCACCGCTCAGTAGCTGCGCCGCAGCACCATCATCGACCTGGCCTGCACCCGCAGCCGCGCGCCCGGCACGGCGTTGCGCTCCCGGCGCCGGCTGCGCACCAGCAGCGGGTCGGCGGTGTCCACCACGATCTCCCAGTGCGCGGCGTACTGCCTGTCCGGCAGGGTGAACTGCACCACCTGGTGGTGTGCGTTGCACAGCAGCAGGAACGAGTCGTCGACGATCCGCTGGCCGAGCTCGTCGCGCTCCGGTATCCCCTGGCCGTTGAGGAAGATCGCCACCGACTTCGCGTAGCCGACCGCCCAGTCCTCGTCGCTCATCTGCCCGGCGTCCGGCCGCAGCCACGCGATGTCGTCGATGCTCGAGCCCCGTATCGGCCGGCCCTGGAAGAAGCGGCGGCGGCGGAACACCGGGTGCGCGGCACGCAGCGCGACCAGCCGGGCGGTGAACTCGGTGAGCACCTCGTGCTCGCGCGCCTCGTTCCAGTCCATCCAGCTGATCTCGTTGTCCTGGCAGTAGACGTTGTTGTTCCCGTCCTGGCCGCGGCCCAGCTCGTCGCCGTGCGCGATCATCGGCACGCCCTGGGACAGCAGCAGGGTGGTCAGCAGGTTGCGCTTCTGCCGCTCGCGCAGCTCGATGATCTTCCCGTCCGGGGTCGGCCCCTCGGCGCCGCAGTTCCACGACCGGTTGTGGCTCTCGCCGTCCCGGCCGCCCTCGCCGTTGGCCTCGTTGTGCTTCTCGTTGTAGGACACCAGGTCGTTGAGCGTGAAGCCGTCGTGCGCGGTCACGAAGTTGATCGACGCGATGGGCCGCCGGTTGTCCGCCTCGTACAGGTCCGAGGACCCGGTGAAGCGCGACGCGAACTCCGCCAGGCTGGCCGGCTGCCCACGCCAGAAGTCGCGCACCGTGTCGCGGTACTTGCCGTTCCACTCCGTCCACAGCGGCGGGAACCCGCCCACCTGGTAGCCGCCCTCACCGACGTCCCACGGCTCGGCGATCAGCTTCACCCGGCTCACCACCGGGTCCTGATTGATCAGGTCGAAGAACGCGGCCAGCCGGTCCACCTCGTGGAACTCCCGGGCCAGCGCGGAGGCCAGGTCGAACCGGAAGCCGTCGACGTGCATCTCGGTGACCCAGTACCGCAGCGAATCCATGATCAGCCGCAGCGACTCGTGGTGGCGCACGTTGAGGCTGTTGCCGGTGCCGGTGGTGTCGAAGTAGTGCTTCTCGTCGCCGTCGACCAGGCGGTAGTAGGCGGCGTTGTCGATCCCCCGGAAGGACAGCGTCGGGCCGAGGTGGTTGCCCTCGGCGGTGTGGTTGTAGACGACGTCCAGGATCACCTCGATCCCGGCCCGGTGCAGCGTGCGCACCATGGTCTTGAACTCCTGCACCTGCTGACCCCGGGTGCCGAAGCAGGAGTAGCCGTTGTGCGGGGCGAAGAAGCCGATGGTGTTGTAGCCCCAGTAGTTGCCCAGCCCCCGCTCGTCGAGCGTGGAGTCGTGCACGAACTGGTGCACCGGCATCAGCTCGATCGCGGTCACCCCGAGCGTGTGCAGGTGCTCGATCATCACCGGGTGGGCCAGCCCGGCGTAGCTGCCCCGCACGTTGTCCGGCACTCCGGGGTGGCGCATGGTCATGCCCTTGACGTGCGCCTCGTAGATGACCGTCTGGTGGTAGGGGGTCCTCGGCGGCCGGTCCTCCGACCAGTCGAAGAACGGGTTGATCACCACGGACGTCATCGCGTACGGGCCCGAGTCGGTGTCGTTGCGCGAGTCGGGGTCGCCGAACCGGTAGGCGAACAGCGCCTCGTTCCACCGGATCCGGCCGTCGATCGCCTTGGCGTAGGGGTCGAGCAGCAGCTTCGACGGGTTGCAGCGCAGCCCCGCGGCCGGCTCGTACGGGCCGTGCACCCGGTAGCCGTACCGCTGCCCGGGGCCGACCCGGGGCAGGTAGCCGTGCCAGATCAGCCCGTCGCGCTCGGGCAGGGTGCGCCGCGTCTCCGCGCCGTCGTCGTCGAACAGGCACAGCTCGATCCGCTCGGCGACCTCGGAGAAGATCGCGAAGTTGGTGCCGCCACCGTCGAACGTGGCACCCAGCGGGTAGGGCGAACCGGGCCAGATCTCCACCACACCGCCTCGCTCGGCACCGCTGTGTCGGGTTCTTTCTACCTCGGCGGTTGGAGGGCCGCGACCGCGCGCGAATTGCGGCGGTACCGGGAGCGAGTCGGGAACTGTATCCATTCTGCTGGGCGGTTGGTAGGGTGAGTGCAGGTTGAACCATTCAGCCCTCGCTTGCGTGCTCCGCGCCGGGGTCTGCCGTCTCGACCGACTCCTTCCGCCCGGCGCGAGCCAGCAGGACGCGGCATCGCCGCGGACGGAGTCACCTCATGTCGACAGCAAGCCCGGTGCGCGACCCGCGCCACACCCCGCACCTAGGCCCGCCCCGCCGGAGGTCCGCTTCGGCGCGGGACGACTACTCGCACCTGACCGCGACGCTCGCCGAGTACGCGGCGCTCCCGCACGACCATCCCCGCCGCCGGGTCCTGCGCGACGAGCTGGTCGTGGGCTACCTGCCGGTCGCCGAGCACGTCGCGCTGCGCTACCGCCAGCGTGGCGTGGCGATGGAGGACCTGGTGCAGGTCGCCACGGTCGGTCTGATCAACGCGGTGGACCGCTACGAGCCGGACCGGGGCGACAACTTCCTGGCCTACGTCGTGCCGCACGCCCGGGGCGAGATCCAGCGGCACTTCCGGGACCGCGAATGGTCGATGCGGGTGCCGAGGAACCTCAAGGACCTGCACCTGGCGATCACCGCCGCGTCCTCCAAGCTCCACCACGAGCTGGGCCGGGCGCCGCGGCCCAGCGAGATCGCCCAGCGGCTCGAGGTGTCGGTGGAGGAGGTGCTGGAGGGCCTGCAGGCCGGGTACGCCTACTCGAGCCGCTCGCTCGACCAGCCCGCCGCCTCGGACGAGCCCAACGGCGCCACCGTCGGCGAGCTGCTCGGCGGCGAGGACGTCGGGCTCGAGCTGGTCGAGCAGCGCGACGCGCTGTGGCCGCTGTTGCGGCAGCTGCCCCGGCGGGAGCGCACGATCCTGCTGCAGCGCTTCTTCGGCGGCAAGACGCAGAGCCAGATCGCCGAGCAGATCGGCATCTCGCAGATGCACGTGTCCCGGCTGCTGTCGCAGACCCTCGCCACGCTGCGCGAGCAGATGCGGGCCGACGGCCCGCGCTGACGTCCCGGTGACCCGGCCGGGCGTCGTCCGGGCCCGGGGTCGGCCCCGCCAGCTGGGTTGCGCAACTGACGGGGCCTCGGGCCGGCCGCGCGCGTCGCTCCGAAAGCCTTCCCTGCCCGAACGGTGCCCGCTCGGGGGGGCGTCGAAACGGGTGGGTCGAGGACGCGGCCATAATGGGTCCGACGAGGGCGGAGTCTCCGGAGGGATTCGTGGCACAGGAGCGGGACTGGCCCGCGCTCGCGGCGGGCCTTGCCGAGATGGCGAGGGACCTGCTCGCGCAAGGCTCGGTGCGGGAGACGCTCGACCGGATCGTCCACCACGCGGTCGAGCTGGTCGACGGGTGCGAGGCGGCCGGCATCATGGTGCTGCGCGACGGCCGCGTCGAGACCCTGGCGGCCAGCGACAACGTGGTCGTGGCGTCCGACCGGATCCAGGCCGAGGTGGGCGAGGGCCCGTGCTTCGACGCCACCCGCAAGCAGCGCGAGGTCTACCGGATCGCCGACTTCACCACCACCGAGCCGCAGTGGCCCCGGTTCGCGCCGAAGGCGGCGGAGCTGGGCGTGGGCTCGATGATGGGCTTCCTGCTCTACACCCGGGAGCGTAACAACCTGGGCGCGCTGGACCTGTACTCCTCCCGCCCGCACGCGTTCACCGAGGAGTGCGAGCACGTGGGTTGGCTGCTCGCCTCGCACGCCGCGGTGGGCATGGCCGCCGCCGAGCACGTGGCGCACCTGCACGAGGCGCTGGACTCGCGCCAGATGATCGGTGAGGCCACCGGCATCGTGATGGCCCGCTACGGCCTGACCGAGTCCGATGCGTTCGACCGGATCGTCAAGGCCTCGCAGAACACCAACACCAAGGTGCGCGACCTGGCCCAGACCATCAGCTACACCGGCGATCTGCCGCCGGGGGCCTGATGACCCCCACTGGGACCGTGCTGCGCTCCGTCGGTCTGTTCGTGCTCGCCGCGATCGCGGAGATCGGCGGGGCCTGGCTGATCTGGCAGGGCGTCCGCGAGCAGCGCGGCCTGGCCTGGATGGGCGCCGGGGTGGTGGCGCTGGGGCTCTACGGCTTCGTGGCCACCCTGCAGCCGGACGCGCACTTCGGCCGCATCCTCGCCGCGTACGGCGGGGTGTTCGTGGCCGGCTCGCTCGCCTGGGGCATGGCGCTGGACGGCTACCGGCCGGACCGCTACGACCTCGCCGGCGCGGCCGTCTGCCTGCTCGGGGTGGCAGTGATCATGTACGCGCCGAGGGGCGGGTGACCGCGGCCCGCACCCGGCCGGGCGACGAATCCGGCACCCGTGTGAAACCTGGGTAGGGTGCGCCGGATGAGCACACACGACGTCGACGTTCTCGTGTTCGGCGCCTCCAGCGTCACCGGTCGCCGGGTGGCGGCCCACCTCGCGCGGCGGGCCGCCGACAGCCCCGGCGCGAGCTGGGCCGTCGCCGGGCGGGACGCCGACAAGCTGCGGCGAGTGCTGGCCGAGGAGGGCGTGACCCCGCCGGAGACGCTCGTCGCCGACGTGGGCGATCCCGCGTCGCTGGCCGCCATGGCGTCCCGGGCGCGCGTGGTGCTCAACCTGGTCGGGCCGTACACTCGCCACGCGGAGCCGGTGATCGAGGCCTGCGTCGCGGCGGGCAGCCACTACGTCGACCTCACCGGCGAGCTGCCGTTCGTCCGGCGGATGAACGCCATCCACGACGCCCCGGCCCGCACCGCCGGGGTGAAGGTCGTGCAGGTGTGCGGGTTCGAGGCGCTCCCGCCGGACCTCGGGGTGGCGCTCGCCGCCGAGGCGGCCGCCGCGAGCGGTGACCGGCTGGTCGACGTGGACGTCGAGGTGCGGGTCACCGAGCAGCCCCGGCCGCCTCGGCTGTCCGACGCGATCTCCGGCGGCACGTTCCAGAGCCTCGCGGTGGCCGCGGGCGACCCGGACGCCGGCCACCTGACCGACCCCGCCTGCCTGGTCGACGACCCGATCGCCGCCCAAGCCGTCCGCGAGCAGAGCCCGATCCGGGTCCGGCCCCGCCGGCGCGGTGAAGCGATCATCGCGCCGATGTCACCGGCGGCCTTCATCAACCCCGCGGTGATCCACCGCAGCGCGGCGCTGCGGGCCGGCGAGCGCGGCGAGCCGTACGCGCCGTTCGCGTACCGCGAGGGGATGGCCATCCCGGGCCGGACGGTCACCCTGCCGCTGCGGGCCGCTGTGGCGGGCGCGCTGTCCGGCACCCAGGCGGTGTTCCGCGCGGTGACCTCGGTGGACCGGCCCGGCGCCCGCCAGTCGGTGTCCCGCGCGCTGGAGCGCGCGCTGCCGTCCTCGGGCTACGGCCCGGCGCGCGACCGGCTGGAGCCCTGGCGCTGGCAGATGACCGTGCGGGCCACGACCGCCGCCGGCCACGACGTCACCGTCGAGATCGACGCCGACGGGCACCCCGGTTACCTGACCACCGCCCGGCTGCTCGGCGAGGCCGGCCTGCTGCTCGCCGAGCCGGGCGCGACCCCGGACCGCGCCGGGTGCCTCACCCCCGCCACGGCACTGGGCACCGCCTCCGCGGCCCGCTTCGCCCACGCCGGGCTGCGGTTCTCCCCGCTCCCGGGCGCCGGCTCAGCCGGATCAGCGGGCGACGAACCCGCTCAGTAGGGCCTGCACCTCGTAGACGTCGACGCCCTTGCCGAACTGCTTCACGATCGGCTCGTGGCGGCCGGAGAGCCAGATCTTGAGCTCGGCGTCCAGGTCGAACGAGCCCGCCGTCTCCACGCTGAAGTGCGTGATGCTCCGGTAGGGCACCGTGTGGTACTCCACCTTCCTGCCGGTCACGCCCTGCTTGTCCACCAGCACCAGCCTACGGTCGGTGAACAGGACCGCGTCCCGGACCAGCAGGTAGGCGGCGTGCACCTGCTCGCCGCTGCCCAGCAGCCGGCCGTACTCCCGCGCCGCGTCGGTCGGGTCGATCCGGGAGGCGTTCCCGAGCATCCCGTTGAGCAGTCCCATGTGTCCTCCAGGTTCGTCGACGGATCCGGGGCACGATAGTGACCCTGGGCCGCGCGGGCAGGCTCAGCCGGCCGTGCCGGTGCCGGTGCCGGTGCCGGTGGTGCCGGTGCCGGCGCCTGGGGTGCCGGTGATGCCGGTGCCGGTCGTGGCCAGTCGCCACGTCCCGTCGTCGAGCCGGGTCGAGCGCACCCGCAGCCGGTCCTGGTCCACGCCGTCCGGCCACACGGTGCCGTCGTCCCAGAACACGCCGTCCAGCCTGGCCGCGCCGAGATCGACCCCGGGCAGCCGCGCCCCGGCCAGCCGCGCACCGGTCAGGTCGGTGCCGGCGAGCCGCGCATTGGCCAGCCGTGCGCCGGTGAGGTCCGCTCCGGGCAGGCGGGCGTCCGACAGGTCCGCACGCATCAGCTTCGCCCCGCGCAGCGACGCCGCCACCACCGACGCCCCGCGCAACGTGGCGTTGACCAGCACCGCGCCGGCCAGGTCGGCCCCGCCGAGATCCGCCCCGGTCAGATCGGCGCCGGCCAGGCTCGCCCGGGCCAGCCGCGCCCCGGTCAACCGGGTGCCGCGCAGCTCCGCCCGCCCGAGGTCCGCCTCGCCCAGGTCGGCCCCGCCGAGATCGGCGCCGGCCAGCTGGGCGCGGGTGAGGTCCGAACCGTGCAGGTCGGCCCTCGGCAGGACGATCCCGGCGAGCCGCGCCTCGGCGAGGTCGACCCCGGCGAGATCGATCCCGGCACAGTCGACCCGGGTGAGATCGAGCCCGGGCAGCGCGGTCCCGGGCAGCGGCCGCCGCGACCGCGCGTGCGCCTCGAGCTCGGCGAGCCGCGACGGGGGCAGGGGCCTGGCACGCACCGGCCGCGATGCCGCGTACGGGTGCACGCACCGGTCCGGCCCGGCGACGGCGACCAGGTCCCGCCCGAACTGCCGTACCCACTCCCGGGAGGCCCGCCGCGACCCTCGCGCCCGCCGCGCGGACAGCAGTGCCCACCGGCGGGCGAGCAGCCCCAGGACGCTCCCCCTGCCCGGCGCGCGACCCGACCGCGCCCCCGCCACGGAATGCCCGAACATCACCGCTCCCGCCCGACCCTCGGGGCGCCGTCCGTCGGCCGGGTGGCGCCGGGCGCGGTCGGCGGGGCGGGCCGGGCGCGCGGTGCCGGGGGCCGCGCGGCCGCGGCCGGCTGTCGCCTGCTGCTGTTCGTCGCCATGACCATCCTCCCGTTGCGGTGCATCCCGCCTCCGTTGCGGTGCATGCCGGCCGGCCGGGTTCCTCGGACCGTCACGCGCCCTCGGCCGTTGTGCCCGTTTCCGGCCCTCACCGGTATTCACGGTCACCCCGGCGAGATGGTTCAACTCGCAACATTTCGGTCAGGTCACGATCGACTACGGGCTCGCACGGTCGTGACGGGGGCGTGCTGGCGGTGGCCGCGAGCAGTCCGTAGATTGACCGCGGTCGCTGACGTCGCCCGGACCAGCGTGCTTCGGTGGGAGACGTCCATGCAGGTCAACAGGTCTTCTCGGGCGCCGGAGCCGGCGGCCGGGCCGCGCGCCCCGGGTCGGCCGCGGCGGGCGGGCGCCTGATGGCCGGCAGCACCAGCCCGGTCCGTCCGCGCGACGGCAACACCGCCCGCACCGACGCCGATACCGCCGAAGCCGTGAACGGCGCGGCCGGCGGCGCCGGCGGGCAGCCGCCGCCTGCCACCCGGCGGCGGCAGGTCGCCTCCCGGCACTGGTCGCTGCGTCGCCAGACGTCCGTGATCGGGGTGACGTGCACGCTGGTGATCGTGCTGGCGATCGTCGTCGGCTCGCTCGCGCTGGTCCGGCTCGACCGGGCACGCACCGACGTCGTCGACGAGCTCGACCCGGCACTGCTGCTCACCGAGCAGCTCACCGTGTCCCTGGTCAACCAGGAGAGCGGGGTGCGCGGGTTCCTCGCCACCGGCGACACCACGTTCCTCGATCCGTACGAGGAGGGCCGCCGGAGGGAGGCCACCACGGTGGCGGCCCTGCAACAGCTCGCGGCGGCCGCGTCCCGGCCCGAGCTGGCCGCCGGCCTGGTCCCGGTGCTCGAGGCCGGGAACCGCTGGGCCGACGAGTACGCGAAGCCCAGCATCGACGCGGCGCGGGCCGGCTCGTCGCGGGCCACTCCCGACCCGAAGGTAGGCAAGGCCCTGTTCGACTCGCTCCGGGCGGCGATCGCCAGCGACCAGGCGGGCCTGCAGCAGGCCCGCCGCGAGGCGCGCGGTGAGCTGAGCTCGGCGGCGACCACGCTCACCGTGATCGGGGTGGCCCTCGCGCTGGCGGTGGTGCTCCTGCTGATCGGCCTGGCCCTGTGGAGCCGCCGCACGGTCACGGTGCCGCTGATCCGGCTGGCCGGCACCGTGCGCTCGGTGGCCGAGGGGCGGTTCGACCGGACCGTCGAGGTGGAGGCCGGGCCGCGCGAGGTGGTGCAGCTGGCCGGCGACATCGACCACATGCGCGGCCGGATCCTCACCGAGCTGGACTCCATGCGGGCGCTGAACCAGCGGCTGGACGTGCAGACCACGAACCTGGAGCGGTCCAACCGCGACCTGGAGCAGTTCGCCTACGCCGCCAGCCACGACCTGCAGGAGCCGCTGCGCAAGGTCACCGGTTTCTGCGAGCTGCTGGCCTCCCGCTACAGCGACCAGCTCGACGAGCGGGCGACCACCTACATCGGCTTCGCGGTGGACGGCGCCCGCCGCATGTCAGTGCTGATCAACGGACTGCTCGCGTTCTCCCGGGTCGGCCGGAGCGAGACGCCGATGGAACCGCACGACCTCGGCGTCCTGCTCGATCATGCCCTCAGCCAGCTCGGCCGCCTGATCGCGGACACCGACGCCACGATCACCCATGACCCGCTGCCGACGGTACCCGGCGAGGCCCCGCTGCTGACCACGCTGCTGCAGAACCTGGTCGGGAACGCCATCAAGTTCCGCGGCGCGGAGCCGCCCCGGATCCACCTCGGGGTCGACCGGCAGGGCGAGCGGTGGCGCTTCTCGGTCACCGACAACGGCATCGGGATCGAGCCCGACTACGCGGACAAGATCTTCGTGATCTTCCAGCGGCTGCACGCCAAGGACGCCTACCCCGGCACCGGGATCGGGCTGGCGATGTGCCGCAAGATCGTGGAGTACCACGGCGGGGAGATCTGGCTCGACACCGCCGCCGAGGGTCCCCAACCGGAGGAAGCGGGTACCGAGAAGACCCGGACCGGGTCCACGTTCCACTTCACCCTGTCCGCCGTCGGCGACGCCGAGTCACCGACGACTGGTTAGATGAACACCTCGTCGCACGGACGCGCGCGGCGACCACGAGGCTAGGAGCACGGAGTGGCGAAGTCATCGCAGGAGATCCACATCCTGCTGGTCGAGGATGACCCCGGCGACGTGCTCATGACCCAGGAGGCCTTCGAGCACCATCGCATCACCAACCCGCTGCACGTGGTGAGCGACGGCGCCGAGGCCATCGAGTTCCTCCGCCAGGAGGGCGCGCACGCCGACGCGCCCCGGCCGTCGCTGATCCTGCTGGACCTCAACCTGCCGAAGATGGACGGGCGCGAGGTACTGGCCGAGATCAAGGGCGACCGGGGGCTGCGCACCATCCCGGTTGTCGTGCTGACCACCTCGGCCGCCGAGGAGGACATCCTGCGCAGCTACGAGACGCACGCCAACGCGTACGTCACGAAGCCGGTGAACTTCGCGAGCTTCATGCAGATCATCCGCGACATCGACAACTTCTTCGTCAGCGTGATCCAGCACGCCAACTGAGCGGCCGAGGGCCTAGAAGAAGGTGGCCGGGTTGGTGAAGTCCTTCGGGCCGAGCTGACCCTGCTCCTGCTCGCGCTGGAAGTGCTCCTTCGAGTGGCCGTGATCGCGCCGCATCCCGCAGTACGGGTCGTCCACCGAGTCCTCCGAGCAGCGCCCGTGGTCGCCGCCGTGGTGGTCGGACGCACTGGCGATACCCACCCCGCCGAACACACCGATCGTCGTGATCGACCCGGCGATCAGCACACTGGCCAGCTTCTTCATGGACCACTCCGTTGGGCTCGCTACTTCAGGGCGTCGACGGCTCAACGGGCCGGGCATGCATGCGGGTACGAGTCGCGACCCGATCGGGTGGCCCACCGGCCCGATCCGGACCCGGACCGAACCGCGCCCAGGCCTGGAGGGCCACCGCCATCCACTTTGCGGTGACATTTCTGAACGAGCGTTTAACTGGATGTGATGTGGGACATACCTCCTCCGACGGCCCACGCCGTCCCCGGCGAAAGCGAGGAACCCCATGCCCGGCCCGGTCATCGACATGGACACCGCCCGAGTCTCGCGCGCGCTCGCGGGCCAGCGCTTTCCCGCGCGAACCTGGGAACTGATCGCGCAGGCGGACTACAACGGCACGGACCTCACCACGCGGGCCGAACTGCTCCGCCTGCCCACCGCGGTGTACCCGGACCTGGCCGCCGTGTTGGGCGCGGTGGAGGCCGACCGGACACCGCTGCACAAACTCGCCTGACCAGGCAGGAACCGCGACGCCCGGCCACCGGGCGACGCCGGAGGAGGCACGCGGAGCGGGATCGAGCCGGCCGGGGGGGTACCGCTCCCGATCCCGCTACGCGTTTACCGTGCTGGCAGACATCCGGGGGGTTGACGTCTGCCGCGCTGGGGTAGCGCTCCACCGTTGTACTCCTGCGGTGATGTGATTGGTATCACCGAACGAAGGCTATCAATCGAATGGCCTATCGATTCACGGTTCAGCCTTCGGTATGAACCGCCGCTGGAAACACATTTCTCCACCGTTGGCCACCACATTGTCACTGTGGGTTCCCCGTGCCGAACGGCCACCGTTCCGGCGCCGCGGCGCGCCGCGTCCCGAGCGGCCTCGCCGCCCCGGACCGGCAGCGGACGAACCAGGCGACGGCCCGCCAGCCGTTCGGCCACCACCGCCCGCGCTCCGTTCTTCGTTGCCCGTTCGCGTGGCGCGTACCTTATTGTTCTGAGGGTTAGGTCGTCGATCCGCTGATTCGCCACTGCTCACCACGGTGCTGTCGCCGCAGATCCTCCGTCGGCCACGGCCGGACCCGCGGCGCGTGCCCCGACCTGTTCCAGGAGGCTCCGACGTGGCCGAATCCCGCCGTCCGCAGACCATCGCCTACCCCGCTCCGAGATCACGCCCGTTCCGCCGGGACCTGGAACCGCTCGCCCCGCACGTCATCGTGCTGTTCGGAGCGACGGGCGACCTGTCCAAGCGGAAGCTGCTGCCGGGCATGGCCTACCTCGCCGAGTCGGCCCTCGCCCCGGACATCCGCGTGGTCGGCACCGCGATGGAGGACCTGAGCACCGAGGAGTTCCGCGACCTGGCCCGCTCGGCTATCTCCAGCTTCGGCACCCACGGGCTGCCCGACGACGCCTGGGAACGGTTCTGCCAGCGGTTGACCTACGTGCCGCAGACAGCCGGCCCGGACGGGCTGACCGCGGCGGTCAAGGAGGCCGAGTCCCAGCTGGGCCCGGACGCGCTGCGCGTGCACTACCTGTCCGTGCCGCCCTACGCGGCCGAGGCGGTGATCGGCATCCTGCGCGACGCGGACCTGGCCGACAACGCCCGCGTGATCATGGAGAAGCCGTTCGGCCACGACCTGGAGAGCGCGGTCCGGCTCAACGACTTCGTGCACTCGGTGTTCGACGAGTCGCAGATCTTCCGGATCGACCACTTCCTGGGCAAGGAGGCGGCGCAGAACATCCTGGCGTTCCGGTTCGCCAACGGCCTGTTCGAACCGATCTGGAACCGCAACTTCATCGACCACGTCCAGATCGACATCCCGGAGACCCTCGGGCTGGACCTGCGGGCCAACTTCTACGAGTCGACCGGCGCCTACAAGGACATGGTGGTCACCCACCTGTTCCAGGTGCTGGCGTTCGTGGCCATGGAACCACCGACCGCGCTGGAGCCCCGGGCGATCAGCGAGGAGAAGAACAAGGTCTTCCGCTCGATGCTGCCGGTGTACCCCACCGACGTGGTGCGCGGCCAGTACAGCGGGTACCGCAACGAGACCGGCGTGGCACCCGACTCGGACACCGAGACGTTCATCGCGCTGAAGGCGGGCCTGGACAACTGGCGGTGGGCGGGCGTCCCCTTCTACTGCCGGACCGGCAAGAAGATGGCCGAGGGCCAGCGGATCATCTCCATCGCCTTCAAGGAGGCGCCGAGGACGATGTTCCCCACCGGCTCCGGAGTGGGCACCCAGGGACCGGACCACCTCACGTTCGACCTCGCCGACTCCTCGCGCGTGTCGTTGTCGTTCTACGGCAAGCGCCCCGGCCCCGGCATGCGGCTGGAGAAGCTGTCCATGCAGTTCTCCACCCAGGAGACCGACTCGGCCGGCGACGTGCTGGAGGCCTACGAGCGGCTGATCCTGGACGCCATGCGCGGCGACCACACGCTGTTCACCACGGCCGACGGCATCGAGTCGCTCTGGGAGCGTTCCGCACCGCTGCTGGAGGACCCGCCGCCGGCGAAGAACTACCCACCGGGATCCTGGGGTCCCAACTCCGTGCACCAGCTCATCGCGCCCAACGCGTGGCGGCTGCCGTTCGAGCGGGTGTGGCGGGAGACCAAGCGCTAGGCCCTCCGCGCTAGGCCCGTTGCACTAGGCCCCTTCCGGGGACGCTGCCGACCCGACTCCAGCTGCGCAACCCGATCGGCCGGGAACCGTCCCGCGCCCGGACGTCCGTCGCGGCGGGGCGATGGTTGGCGGTCAGTATCCGGGCGGCGTGTCCGGCCGGCCGGTCCAGCGCGGCGATCGCGGCCATCTCGGCATCGGACAGCGCGCGGTCGCCGGGGGTGCTCGCGCTCGGGGTGTCTCCGCCGGGGGTGCTCGCGCTCGGGGTGTCTCCGCCCGGGGTGTCTCCGCCCGGGGTGTCTCCGCCGGGGGTGGCGCTCGGGGTGTCTCCGCCGGGGGTGTCTCCGCCGGGGGTGTCTCCGCCGGCCACGCGGTCGCCGCGCAGCTCCCCGGCGGCCGCGAGATCGTCAGCCAGCCGCGCGGCGCCGGACAGCGGGCACACCACGACGTGCCCGAGCCGCAGGTGCCAGCCGAGCAGGACCTGGACCGGTGTGCGGTGGTGCCGGGCGGCGATCGCGCCCAGCGTCGGGTCGGTCACCAGGTAGTCGCGGTGGCCGAACGGGTCCCACGCGGTGGTGCGCACGCCGGACCGTCGGTGGACGGCGCGCAGCGGGACGCGCTGCCAGCGCGGGTGCAGCTCGACCTGGTTCACCGAGGGCGGGACGTCGCCGTCGCGGACCAGGCGCGCGAGGGCGTCGGCCCCGAAGTTGGCCACGCCGACCGAACGCGTGGTGCCCTCGTCCCGCGCCCGTTCCAGCTCCCGCCAGACCCGCGCGGTGGCCGAGGGGTCGGGGCCGGGTCCGTCGAGCAGGTACTGGTCGACGAAATCGAGGCCGAGCCTGCGCAGGCTGGCCGCCAGGGCGCGGCGCGCGTCGGCGCCCGGGTACCTCCCGTCGGTGCGCGCGGTGACCCACAGGTCCCGCCGGGCCAGCCCGGACCGGGCGATCGCGCGGCCCGCACCCGACTCGGAGTCTGGAGTCGGCATCGTGTCGACGTGCCGGTGACCGGCCACGATCGCGCTCAGCACACCGCGGGTGGTCACCTCCGACCGCCCGAAGGCCCGGACCTCGACCCCCAGCTGGGGCACCGTGGTGTCGTCGTCGAGCCTGATCCCCGGAATGGTGCTCACGGCGTGACCTCTCCTGCTCCGGGCGGGTGCAACCGCCTCGCCCGCCCTCGTCTGATCTGTCATCCACGACGCTAATGACGGTGTGAGAGCGTCTTCAACGACAGAATTAGGGCAGGAACTGGCATTATCAGGCGCCGACGGACCGGGGACGGTGGGCACCAATGAGCGGCTCCGACGACGTACGCCCTCGGCTGAGCACTCCCGCGATGCCGCTGCGGATCGGCGGCGCTGTGGTGCCGGGGATCCTGGTCAGGCTGGTGGCCTCGGGAGTGGCGGAGACCCAGTCCGAGCTCGTGGCGGTCACCGGGATGGCCCGCTCGAGCTGCGCCGCTGCCATCGGCACGCTGGTCGACGGGGGGGTGCTGCGCTACTCCGGCATCAAGTACGGGCACGGGCGCGGCCGGCCCGCCGAGCGGCTGCGGCTGGCCACCACGCTCGGCCGGGTGCTGGCGGTCGACATGCGCCCCGACTCCGCCCGGCTGGCCGTGCACGACCTCGGGCAGCGCAGGCTCGCCGCGCACACGGTGTCGCTGGACGTGTCGACCGGCCCGGCCCGGACCCTCGAGGTGCTGGTGCGGGCAGCCCGGGAGCTGGCCGCCGGCCGGCCCGCCGACGACGAGCAAACCGGCGACGGCGACCCGGTCGGGCCGCTGCTCGCCGCCGCGGTCGCCGTGCCGGCCCCGGTCGACCCGGCGCGCGGAGTGTTCGTCCGCCCGCCCATCATGCCCGGCTGGGACGGGTACCCGGTCGCGGCCGAGCTGCGGGCGGCGCTGGGCTGCCCGGTCGTGGTGGAGAACGACTCCACCGTGCGGGCGCTCGGCGAGGCCCGGTACCTGCCGCCGGACCAGAGCCCGCTGGTGTTCGTGGACATCCACACCGGGATCGGCTCGGGCCTGGTCACCGCGGCCGGCGAGCAGTACCTCGGCGCCCAGGGCGGGGCGGGCGACATCGGCCACATCCGGGTGCCCGGCGCCGGCGAGGCCCCCTGCAGCTGCGGCAAGACGGGCTGCGTCGAGGCCGTGGCATCGGCTCCGGCCGTGCTGCGCCGGCTGCGGGAGCTACGGCCGGACGGCTCACCCGCCGACCTCGACGGGCTGTACGCCGCCATCCGGGCCGGCGAGCCCGACGCGGTACGGGTGGTGCGGGACGCGGCCGCCGCGCTGGGCGAGGCGATAGCCACCGTGGTGCACATCCTCAACCCGGCCCGGGTGGCGCTCGGCGGGGCGATGACCGAGGCCAGCGACGACGTGCTCGCCGTGGTGCGCAGCGTCGTCTACCAGCAGGCGCTCCCGCTGGCCACCCGCAACCTGGTGCTCAACCAGTCCGTGCTGGGCGCCGAGGCCGGTGTGCTCGGCGGCGTGGTGCTCGCCGTCGAGCACGCGCTGGCCGACCCGGCCCTGCTCACCGCCGGCCCCTGAGCTCGCACCCACCGCCGTCCGTCGACACCGCCCGCGCCCAACCGACACCGCCCGCACCCAACCGACACCGCCCGCGCCCAACCGGCACAGACCGGCCGCGGGTCGCACAGCCCCTGAGGAATCTGTGCGGGCCATGAGCGGTCTGTGCCGGCTGCTCGGGTGGGCGGGGGCGGTTAGGCGGCGGCGCGGGCCTCGGCCGGCTCGGGGGCAGGGGCGGCGACCCGCGCGCGGCGCTGCCGGACCTCGAGCAGCCCCGAGCCGACGAGCAGCAGCACCCCCACGCCGGCCAGCCCCGCGCCGACGAGGTTGGACGCGGCGAGCCCCCAACCGGCGGCGATGGCCAGCCCGCCGAGCCAGGCGCCGACCGAGTTGGCGATGTTGGCCGCCGACTGGAACCCGGCCGACACCAGCGAGGGCGCGTCCCCGGCCTGCGCCACGATCCGGGTCTGTACCGCCGGGCCCAGTCCCAGGCTGCAGAAACCGACCAGGAACAGCAGCGGCACCGCCACCCACGGCGTGGCCAGCGCGACGGACAGCGCCGCGAGCACCACCGTCAGCGCGCCCAGCCCGACCAGCAGGGTGGCGAGCGGAGCCCGGTCCGCGCAGAACCCGCCGAGCAGCGAGCCGACCGTCATCCCGGCCCCGACGACGACCAGGATCGGGGTCATCGCGGAGGCGGGGAATCCGGCGACCTCGGTCATCATCGGGGCCACGTAGCTGTAGCAGGCGAACAGCCCGCCGAACCCGAACACCACCACGGCGAGGGTGAGCAGTACCTGGGGGCGGCGCAGCGCGGCCAGCTGACCGCGCAGCGACTCGGGGGCCTCGGTGACCGCTGCGCCCCGGGGCACCAGGGTCGCGACCGCGACCGCCGCCACCGCCGCGATGACCGCGACCAGCGCGAACGTCCAGCGCCAGCCCGCCGAGTCGCCCAGCAGCGTGCCGGCGGGGACGCCGACCATGTTCGCCACGGTGAGCCCGAGGAACATCATCGACACCGCCCGGGCGCTCCGGGACGCCTCCACCAGGGAGGCCGCCACGATGGCCCCGGCGCCGAAGAACGCCCCGTGCGGCAGGCCGGCCAGGAACCGGGCGGCGACCAGCCACCCGTAGGAGGGCGCGAGCGCGGAGAGCAGGTTGCCGGCGGCGAACAGCCCCATCAGGCCGATGAGCACCCGTTGGCGGGGCAACCGGACGGTGAACGCGGTGAGCAGCGGTGCGCCGACCACCACGCCCAGCGCATAGGCCGAGATCAGGTGCCCGGCGGTCGGGATGTCGATCCGGAGATCGGCCGCGACCTGGGGCAGCAAGCCCATGATCACGAACTCGGTGGTGCCGATCCCGAAGCCGCCGAGGGCGAGAGCCAGCAGGGCGAGCGGCATGGGGAACCTCCTTCGATGCGGCGTGGCCTCGTGCGCGGACGCTCCCGGTGGCGGTCGCCCGTCGGGGAGGGACGCGGTCGACACGGCCGTCAGCGGTGGCGCGGGCCGAGATGGTCGGGGGTGGCTCCCGGTCGCCGGTGCCCACCCGGGGGCGGAGACCGGACGAACCGGTGAGCCAGGGGGCGCGCCGGTGCGCCGTGGACGGCAGCTCGTTCTGCCATCCACGACGCTAGTAAGGCACATCGGGGACGTTCAACGTCGGAATTCGTCCAGTGATGGGCATAATTCGGCGGCCCGCTCCCGCCGCGCAGTGAGACGGGGCTCCTTCACCCCGAGCAGAATGCTGGGCCGCCGGGAGCCGGCAACGACAGCCGGCCCACACCGACGGGTCGAGCCCGGCCGCACCTGCGCCCGATCGTCCCGGTCGCCGACGCAGGGAGCGCCGCCCGGTCAGGCCGCGCGCCCGCGCAGCGACGGTCAGGCCGCGCGCCCGCGCAGCGACGATTCGCCGGCCGCCCAGCGGGCCAGCAGGTGCCGTTCCAGCCGTGTGGCGAGCAGGCCGGAGGCCCGGATGCCGAACACCACGTCGGCGGCCAGCCCGGGTTCGGCGGCGAGCAGCGGGGTCAGCACGCCGCGTCGTACCAGCTGCTCGTGCACCGCGTCGGCCTCCACGTGCTCGGCGTAGAACTCCGCCGCCGCCGGCTCGGCCAGCCGCCGCACGGCCCGCGCGAGCCGGCCGGACCCCGGTGACGACGTCAGCTCCACGGCCGCGAACTGGCCGACGAGCGCGCCCCGCAGCCGCCGGTGCAACCCGCACAGGGACATGAAGTTCACCTCGGCCAGGGTCGCCGCCGGGGCGGCGTCCAGGTGCGCCCCGTACCGGTCGTCGACCCGCAGCGCGCGCAGCATCCGGGCGAACATCTCCGCGTGCACCCGGTCCGGGTCACCCGCGCCGTACTCGTCGTGCTCGACCGCCACCAGCGCGGCCTTCGCCGGGCCGGCCAGCCGGGGGATCACCCAGGCCTGCGGGTCGGCCTCCTTGAGGTGGTAGAGCGAGCGGTGCGCCACGTACTCGCGCAGCTGCCACAGCTGTCCGTCGCGCAGCAGGTGGTGCGACACCCCGGCGCCGTCCCGCTCTGGCGGCTCGACGAGCAGCGCGGCGACCTCGGCGTCGACGTCGTCGCCGGGCGGGACGTCGGCCCGCAGCTCGGCCTCGAACGCCCGCTCCAGGGCGCGGCGTACGGCCAGCAGGTCGGGGTCCCACTCCAGGTCGGGGTCGACCCCGGCGAAGCCCCGGTAGTGCAGCTCGTACAGGCAGTACAGCGCGAGCTGCGGGTCACCGCCGTACGGGTCACCGCCGTACGGATCACCGCCGTACGGGTCGGGCCGGTCGGTGTCCGGCCGGAACCGCCCGCCGCGCGGCGCGAGGGTTCCGTCGGGTAGCTCGGCGGGCACGGGCCCACCACGCAGCGCGGCGAGGACGGCCGCCGAGACGGGACCGCGGGCCTCGGGCAGCGCGGGCTCCGGGCACCGGTCGGCGACGTGGACCGGCTCGGCGACGTGGACCGGCTCGGTCAGGTCAGGACGGGTCGGCATCGGGGCTCCTCGACGGGTCACGGCGGCCGGGCCGGATGCGGTGGCTGGCGTCGCACAGCGGGAACCGGCGGCTGCGCCGGCAGGTGCACAGCGCGGTGACCGGCCGGTCGGAGCGCACCACCCGCCCGTCCGGGGTGGTGATGTCCACCGCGGCGTGCACGATCACCGGCCCCTCGCCGGTGATGTCCACGCGGGTGTGCCGGCCGTCAGACACGTCGAGCCTCCACGACCACGATCTCCTCCTCGTGCTGACCGGCGGTGATCAGCCCCCGGAGCTCCAGCAGGCCGGCGCGGCGGCGCATCACCGGCCCGAACGGCACGACGGCCCGCTCGACCACGCTCGCGCTCAGGCCGGCGTCGCCGAGCCGCCGGACGGTGAGGTCCGGGTCGCACACCGCCGAGTGCACCACCAGCGCCACGCCCTGCTCGGCCAGCACCGCCGGCAGTCCCGCGCAGACCCGGTCGAGCAGCAGCCGGCCGTCGACGCCGCCGTCCCAGCACCGGGCCAGGCCCCGGCGGGCCGGGAGGCCGGGCGACGGGACGTACGGCGGGTTGGCCAGCACCAGGCCGAACCGGCGACCGCGCACCGGCGCGAACAGGTTGCCGC
>DASXJJ010000132.1:0-15030 GCA_036497465.1 Pseudonocardia sp.
CGGCCGGCCCGGGCACCGTGTTCCGGCCCGTCGGCGTCGGCCCGGGTACCGCGCCCATCGGCGTCGGCCCGGGTACCCGGCCCGTCTGTCCGGTCGGCGCCACCCACCGCGGCCGCCGCGGCGGCCACAGCTGCGCCGCCGGCCACCACCGCTCCGTCCTCGGCCGCCGTGGCTCCGCCCCCGGCCGCCGCGAGGGCGGCCGCCTCGGCCTCGGCCTTCTTCCGCACGGCGCGCTCCGCGCTGCGGGTCATCTTCCTCGGGCGGGCGGGTTGCTCGGCGGCGTCCCCGGGGCGCTCACCCGCCGCCGGCGAGTCCGCGCTCGGGGCCTCCATGCCGGAGTCCCTCGGCGCGCCGGCCGGGATGACCCGCCGCGCCTCGGGCGGGGTCGCCCGCTGCGTCTCCGGGCGGGACGCCCCGGCGGCCACCGGCTCGGCCCGCGCCGATGGGCCCCGGTCACCGCCGTTGCCGGGCGGCGCGTCGGTCACGGCGGGCACCACCTCGGTGGGCCTGTCGTCCTCGTCCAGCTCGTCGTCCGTGCCGTCCAGGTCGCCCCCGGCCAGCCGAGCGCGGTGCCGGGCGCTGCGCTCGACGGCGGCCGCCAGCACCACGGCCAGCAGCAGGCCGAAGGCCAGGGTGACCGCGAAGACCTTGATACCGGTGGTGCGGACCGGCGGACCCACCGTCGGCGGCGACTCCGTCTCCAACCGCAGCTGCTGGCTGGGCGGCGCCTGGCGCTCGCTCTGCAGCTCGGCGAGCTGGGTGGTCAGCCGGGTGCCGACCTCGTTCACCGTGTCCATCGCTCGCTGCGCGCTGTCCGCGTCCGCGTGCACGGTGATCGTCGGCTCGTCCGGGGTGGCGGTGACGACGTAGGGCGGGGCCGCGGTCCGGGGACGGCCCCGGGCGGGCGGCTGGACCTTGCCGGCCAGCTCACCGGCGAGCGCGGCGGCGTCGGCCGGCGGCGCCCGGTGGGACGAGTCGGACGGGTCGGGGCCGGAGGACTCCGAGGGGTCGGACGGGTCCGAGCCCGATGACGAGGAGTCCGAGCCGGACGAGGCCGTGCGGAGCTGGTGCGTGACCGTCGCGGTGTAGGTGGCCGGCATCTGCGTGTAGGCCAGATAGGCGGCCCCGACGGCGACAAGCACCAGCGGCAGCAGCAGGTACCACCGCCGTGCCGCCATTCCGAACGCCCTGAACGCGCCCACCCGGCCACCCTCTTTCGGGTCGACTACCAGCGCGTAGAGTACCCGTCTGCTTACGGGCCGTAGTAGGGGCCTTCCACCAGCGTACTCGACCTACGCCGAACGTCGGCCACGACCCGCCGGGAGCGGCTCACGACTGGGTCGCGCCGTAGGGGCTGTGACTGGTCAGCGGGGCCAGCCCGAGCACCAGCCGGGTCACGTGGAACGCCTCGGCGTACCGGGCGTGGCACTGCAGCCCGCGCAGCCGGGCCAGGCCCGCGACCGACTCGGCGTCGAAGGACGGCCGGTCGCGCTGCGAGCCGTAGTGCTCCAGCATCTTGTCGACCTTCTCCCGCAGCACCGGCTCGGCCAGCGGCGAGTACAGCCTCGGCTGGCTCATGTCGCCGTCGTGCTGGACGATCTCGTAGCCGAGCACCAGGTGGTCCGGAAAGGTGATCGGGACCAGCTCGGCCACCCAGCGCCGGTCGGGGTGCCCGTCGTGGGTGACCGGCGCGAAGATCAGGCTCGGGTCGGCGCGACCGCGCAGGTCCTCCAGGGTGCGCTTGACCCGTTCCCACCGGGTCGGCAGCTGCCCCACCGGCAGGTCGAGCACCGCCACGCGCAGGTTCGCCCCCGGGCAGAACGCGGCCAGCGCCGCGCGCTCCTCCTCCTCACGCAGGCTGCCGCCGCCGGTGAAGGTCACCGCGGTGACCGCGACCCCGGGGTGTGCCCGGCACAGCTCGAGCAGGGTGCCGCCACAGCCGACCACGATGTCGTCGCAGTGCGCGGCGATCAGGACGACGGCGTCCAGGCGCTCCGGAAGCAGGGTGAGCACAGCGCAGAACCACCTCGTAGCGGGGATGGACGACGGCACGTCCGCCGGATCCGACGCGTCAGTATCTCACTCCGTCGGGGTACACACGAGAGAAGCCGCCACCAGCGGAAATGGGCCGTCACCTCGGCACGAGGCAGTGAACTGCCCCGAACGGGGGTCACCCGTCCGACGGCCGCCCGGTCAGTACGGTGACTCGACGACCTCGACCCCGGCGACGCCGTCGATCCCGGACAGCCCGTGCCAGGCGAGGTTCACCAGGTGCGCGGCCACCTCGTCGCGGGCCGGGGCGCGCACGTCCAGCCACCACTGACCGGTCAGCGCGACCATGCCGACCAGCGCCTGGCTGTACAGCCCGGCCAGCGACTCGTCCACCCCGCGCAGCGCGAACTCCCGGCCCAGCACGTGCTCGACCCGGCGGGCGATCTCGCCGAGCAGGCTGGAGAACGTTCCGCCGCCGCCGGCCACCGGCGAGTCGCGCACCAGCACCCGGAAGCCGCCCGCGTTCTCCTCGATATAGCCGAGGAAGGCGTCGGCGGCCCGCTGCAACAGCATCCGGGGATGGCAGGCCTCGTCCTCGACCAGGGCGGCGGCGATGCGGCTGAGGAGGTCGCGCATCTCGCGCTCCACCACGACCGCGTAGAGCCCGTCCTTGCCGCCGAAGTGCTCGTACACGACCGGCTTGCTCACCCGGCCGCGCACGGCGATCTCCTCGATGGAGGCCGCGGTGAAGCCCCGCTCGGCGAACAGCGCCCTGGCCACGTCGATGAGTTGCTCGCGGCGCTCGGTCCCGGTCATCCGCATCCGGGGCACGCTGCCAGAACGGTCCGGGCCGCCGTGACCCGGCGGCACCGAACTCAGGTCCTGCCCTCCGACCGGGGTGTCACCCCGAGAACGAGACGTCTCCCTCAACCCCCATCGGCTACTCCTTCGTGCGCAGCTTGGCCAACCGCACGGTGGTCGGCCACCGCACGTCCCGCGCCCAGCCGAGCTTCTCGAACACCCAGATCAGCCGCGCGGAGATGTCGATCTGGCCGCGCAGCACGCCGTGCCGCGCGCACGTGGGGTCCGCGTGGTGGAGGTTGTGCCAGGACTCGCCCATGCTCAGGATGGCCAGCGGCCAGAAGTTCCGGGACTTGTCCCGGGAGGCGAACGGCCGCTTGCCGATCATGTGGCAGATCGAGTTGATCGACCAGGTGACGTGGTGCAGCACGCCCATGCGGACCAGGCCGCCCCAGAAGAACCCGGTCAGCGCGCCCCACCAGGACCAGGTCACCAGTCCGCCCACCACCGCGGGCAGCAGCAGGCTGGCCACGACGAGCCACGCGAAGCTGTTGCTCACCCGCATGATCGCGCGGTCGGCGAGCAGGTCGGGCACGAAGCGACGCTCGTTGGTCTCGCTCTTGACGAACAGCCAGCCGAAGTGAGCGTGCACGAAGCCCTTGGCCACCGCGAGCGGCGAGGTGCCGAACGCCCACGGCGAGTGCGGGTCGCCCTCCTTGTCGGAGTAGGCGTGGTGGCGCCGGTGGTCGGCCACCCAACGGATCACCGAGCCCTGCACCGCGAGCGAGCCCGCGATGCCGAGCACCACCCGCAGCCAGGTCTGGGCCTTGAACGACTTGTGCGTGAAGTGGCGGTGGTAGCCGACCGTCACGCCGAGTGTGCCGATGACGTACAGGGCGATCATCATGCCCAGGTCGTGCCAGTGCACGCCCCAGCCCCAGGCGAACGGGACGGCGGCCGCGAACGCGACCATGGGGACGATGACGAAGAGGTAGATGAGGACGTGCTGCCAGGTGGCGCGCTCGCCCGAAACGATCGGTTGAGGGCCGGCGACGGCCTCGACGGTGCTGGCCATGGGATGGTCACCCCTGAGGTCGGAAGAATCGTCGGTCGCGAGAGGTTACGGTTTCGTAACCTACGCCAGCGTAGGTTCCAGGAAGGCGCGCTGTCACCCCACGATCGGGGTGTGCGGCGGGTGACACAACTCGGGGGTCCCGGATCACCGGAGCGATCGGGGAGGCGCCGATCACCGGCCGCGCGGGCGACCCGCCGGTGGCCCGCCGCCACGGCGGCGCCGGGCGATGGGAGAATCAGCCGACCTCCCGGTCGATCCGCCGTGGTGTAAAGGCAGCACCTCGGATTTTGGTTCCGATGGTCCAGGTTCGAATCCTGGCGGCGGAGCGCCTGCCCACCGGACGCCCGGCCGGGCGAACCACCCGACGGGAGCCGTCGTGGCCACCATCGTGGGGGTACCCGGTGCCTGCCACGGCGGCTGGTGGTGCCGGCCACTGGCCGAACGGCTCACCGCTCGATGACCGGGGACGAGCAGCGGCGGCACCCCGGCGCGCTCACCGGCCGTCACCAGCGGCGGCGGTGCGCGACCTTGCCCAGTCTGGGCGGGCGGCGGTCCTCGTCGCGGCCGCGCTGCGACAACCCGCCGGCCGCCGGGCGGTTGACGCGCTGGCTGGGGATCCGGGGCGGGCGCGCGGCGGCCGGGGCCCGGGGGTCCTGGGCCGGGCCGGAGTCGGCCGCCCCCGGGTGGCCCAGGGTCGGCGGGTTCAGCACCGCGATCAGCTCCGCGGTGGTGACCATCGCCGAGTCGTCGCGGGTCGACGGGTCGGGCCGGGTGCGCAGCAGCCCGCCGAGCCGGCCGGCCATCGCCGGGCCGCCGAGCCGCGCCCACCAGCCGCTGCGCGCACCGCCCGGGTCCTGCTTGCGCCTGCCAGCACCGCGCAGCATGGCCGCCGAGACCAGCACCGCGACCACGAACAGCAGGAGCGTGATCGGTACGTTGTAGCCACCGATCGCGGTCAGCCGGGCGGCGGGCGCGGTGGAGGGCGGGAACAGCGCGTAGTCGACGAGGCCGGTGCTCTCCAGGTACTCCATGTGCCGGGCGATGAACGTGCTGCCCTCGATGGCGAACTGGCGCACCAGCTCGTTCTGGGTACCCGACCGCACGCCCTCGACCAGCGGCATCACCTCGCCGTGCGCGCTGCGCACCACGTTGACGAAGGTCTTGTCGTAGGTGTCCGGGGACGCCGACGCGATCTCGCTCATCCAGACCTTCTGCGCGTCGCTCGGCTGGCTGGGCAACGGCACGTTGAGCTTGGCCGCCACAGCGAGCGTGGCGGCGTCGAGCTGGGCGTGCTCGATGCCGAGCTTGCGCCCGACCTCGCGCACGGCGGGGTCGCGGGCGGACTGGGCGGCCTGCTCACCGGCCGGCCCCTCCCACAGGTTCGCCTGCCGAACCTTGATCAGCATGTCCCGGTCGGAGGCGCTCAGCGGCCCCCATCGGGTATCGGTCGTGCCCCCGCCGAACAGGGCGGAGAAGGACTGGGGCGACGACGGTGACCGGCCGGCCAGCACCACCGAGACGAGGATGGCGAGCAGTACCGAGCCGAGAACCGTCACGCGTACGAAACGCACAGCGGGGAGCACAGCGTCTACCTTTCGGGGAGCTCTCGGGGAGGTTGTCGGGACGACGGCCTCGGGGTGGCCGTCGGGGGCGGGGAGGTCCCGACCGGGTCGCCGGTCAGACCATGTCGAACTGTTCGGTGTGCACGTGGGCCGGGTCGATCCGCAGCTCGCGCAGAGCCGCAGTCACATCGGTGACCATCGGGGACGGGCCACAGATGAAGTACTCGATCTTCTGCCGGCCGGAGCGCTCGGGCAGCACCTCGCGCAGCAGTACCTTGTCGATCCGGCCGCTGTGCCCGGTCCAGCCGTCGGGCGGCCGGCTGAGCACCTCGACGACGCTCAGGTCCAGCCGATCCCCGAGCGAGCGCAGCTCGTCGCGGAACAGCAGCTCGTCCAGCGTTCGGGCGCCGGAGATGAGCAGGACCGGACGGCCGTCGCCCCGGAACGCCAGCGCGCGCAGCATGCTGATCATCGGGGTGATGCCGACACCGGCCGCGACGAGCACCAGCGCGCGACGGTAGGCGCGGTCGTCCCAGGTGAACGAGCCGTGCGGGCCGTCGACCCATACCGGGTCGCCCGGCTTGAGGTAGGCCAGGCCGCCGGTGAAGTCGCCGACGTTGCGGATGGTGAACTCCACCGTGTCCGACTCCCTGGGGCAGGAGGCGATGGTGAAGGGGTGCTCCTCGGAGGTGACCGAGCGCCGGGTGCGGATCCAGGCGAACTGGCCGGGCTCGAAGGACATCGCGGCTTCCTCGAAACCGTGCCGGGCGCGCCGGGGCCCGATCACCAGGGTGTGCACGTTGTCGGTCTCGGCGCGGATCTCCCGGACCTCGTAGGCGCCGCGCTTGTCGAACGCCGGGCGCCACAGCCACCGGTGGCTGAGCACGCCGATCAGCGCGGCGGCGAGCAGGCCGAACGTCACCCGCAGCACCGGGTCGTTCACCAGGTGCTGGAGGAACCAGATGTGCATCGCGGACAGCACCAGCACCGAGCCGGCCAGCAGCAGGTGCACCCAGCGCCAGAGCGCGTAGTGGTTGCGCACCCGGTGCCGCAGCACCGCCAGCCCGATGAGGGCGACCAGCCCGACGGTGGCGCCGACCGCCGAGCGCGAGGCCGACGTCCACTGGCGGGGGTCGAACAGGGTCACCGAGAACGGGTTGGCCACCACCACCACGACGAGGTGCAGCAGCACCATCAGCGTCACCAGCATGCCGAGCACCCGGTGCACCCCGAGCACGCCCTCGATGCCCAGCGCCCTGGTCAGCGAGCGCAGCCGGGAGGGAGCGACGACCACGCAGACCATCAGGCCGGTGGCCAGCACGCCGGTCTGCACCGCGAACTGGGATGCCAGGGGGTTGTCGTTGCCGTTGACCAGGCACAGCACGACCGGCACCACCAGGGCGCCGACGAGGGCGGCAGCCCACAACAGACGAGCATGGCCGGGGAGCATGCGCAGGACTGTATGGGCGCGCCCGCCACCCGTCGGCGGAGCTGAGAGCCGGCCCGGCCGGTCGTCGTCCACGCGCCCGCGAGACGCGCCCAACGTCGCTCGGCTGCTCTGTCCGCTGCTGCCGCACTGCTCCGGATGGCCGGACGGTCACTCAGATTTCGTGGCCCTGGGTCACCGTCGACCGCCGGTCGGGCCGCCGGCCGCCCGCTCACCGCTGGAGCCGCCCGGCCGACGAGACGCACGGGTCACCTCGGCGCGCCTCCCCCGCCCGTTCGTCGCGGGTGCCGGCGGGCCGGCCGCCTGTGCCGGCCCGTACCAGGTCAGCCGGCCAGCGCGCGGAGCCGCCGGGTGACCTCGTCGGCCCCCAGCGCACCGCACACCGCGTGCAGGTCGGGGCTGCGGGTCGCCCCGGTGATCGCCACCCGCAGCACGTTGGCGGCGTCCTTGAGCAGGCCCGGGTAGGCGTCCGGATCCTGCTTGTAGGTCTTCGGGTTCGGCGCGAACCCGTGCCGCGCGGCCAGCTCGCGGACCTGGGCGAACCACGTCGGCTGGTCGTCGGCCCAGGTGTAGCCGTCGGCGAAGTCGGCGGCCAGCTTGCGCACCAGGCTGGGATCCAGACCGCCCAACCGCTCGTCGCCCGCGTCGGTGACCGGGGTGAACAGCGGCGGGAAGAAGAACCCGTAGATGCCCCGGAAGTCCGACCACCGCACCAGGTCCTTGCGCGGGTTGTCCACGCCGACCCGCTCCACGTCGACGGCCCGCTCGGCCAGCGCGCGGTGCTCGGCCAGCACCGCCACCAGCTCGGGGTCGCGCTCGCCGGCCCACTCCGACACCGCGTCCAGCACGGTCGGCCCGGACAGCGTGGCGATGTGGTCCCCGCTGATGTCGGCCAGCTTGACCATGTCCACCAGCGGGCCGGCCACGCCGCACTCGTCCAGCCGGATGGGCTCGGTCAGCGCCTGCCCCAGAGGCAGCTCGGCCAGCCGCCCGTTGGCCAGCCCGCGCAGGTAGTAGAGCACCGCCGGGGCCGGGTAGCCGGCGTCGAGGTAGAAGTCGACCGAGGCCTCCGGGTCCTTGCGCTTGGACAGCTTGCGTTTGGACCCTCCCTCGGTCTTCATCAGCGGCGCGACGTGCGCGTAGGTCGGCGGCTCGAAGCCCAGCGCGTCGAACAGCTGCAGGTGCAGCGGCACCGAGGAGATCCACTCCTCGCCGCGGACCACCAGGTTCACCCGCATCAGGTGCTCGTCAACCGCGTGCGCGAAGTGGTAGGTGGGCAGCCGGGGGCTGGCCGCCGAGGTCTTCAGGATGACCACGTCGTTGCGGTTGGCCTCGTGCTCCAGCCGGCCCCGGATCGCGTCGGTGAAGCTGACCCGGCCCTCGGTGCCCGGGGTGCGGAAGCGCACCACGTACTCGTCGCCGGCACGCAGCTTGGCGGCGACCTCGTCCGGGTCGGCGTCCCGCCAGGTGGCCCAGGAGCCGTAGTAGCCGGTGGGCACCTTGGTCGCCTGCTGCCGCCTGGTCGTCTCGGCCAGCTCCTCGCGGGTCGCGAAGCACGGGTAGGCGCGGCCGGCGCGCATCAGCTCGCGCACGTGGGACAGGTAGATCCGCTCGCGTGCGGACTGCAGGTACGGGCCGTAGCGGCCGTCCAGCGGCTCGTCGGAGGCGATGTCGAAGTACTCGAAGGCCCGGTCGAACTGCGCGGCCACGCCAGCCACCTCGCGCGCCCGGTCGGTGTCCTCGATCCGCACGAAGTACGTCCCGCCGGAGCTGTGCGCCACGTCCCTGGCGATCGTCGCGGTGTACACCCCGCCGATGTGTACGAACCCGGTTGGGCTCGGCGCGAACCGGGTCACCCACGCGCCCCCCGGCAGGTCGCGGGGCGGGTAGCGCTCTTCCCAGTGGGCGGGTTCGGGCAGGTCAGCGGGAAAGAGGGAATCCACGAGGGCGCGGTCGAGCATGCCGACGAGCCTATCCGGGCCTACCCCGCCGTGCGGAGCGCCTCCGCCGGCACGGCCGTCCGGGGCTCGCCGGGCTGGGCCACGGCGGGCTGGGCCACGGCGGGCTGGGGCACGGCGGGCTGGGCGGGGTCGAGCCGGTAGTGGTACTCCCCCGGCCCGAAGTCCACCAGGCGCGCTCCGGCCGGCAGCGTGTGCAGCAGCCGCCGGACCGGGATGTTGTCCGGGTCGACGGTGGCGTGCACCGGCAGGCCGGCCCACCGGGGGTCGGCCAGCGCGCGCAGCATCAGCCACCGGCCGAGGCCGCGCCGTCGCCAGCCGTCGGCGACCAGCAGCCCGACCTCCACCCCACCATCGGGGTCCGGAGCCACGTTGACCAGTGCGACCGGCCGGTGACCGTCCACGGCGAGGTAGGCGACGCCGTCCGGCGGCCCGGTCAGCAGGGTCACCAGGTCGGCGGGCAGCCTGCGCCCCTGCGCCAGGAACAGCCGGCTGCGCAGTGCCGCCGGCGTGCAGCGGAAGACCAGCCGGGCCACCAGCGCGTGGCCGGTGCAGCCCGGGGCGACGACCATGTCGACCATCGGACCGGCCGCTCAGCCGGCCCCGCCCGGTTCCGGCCGGAGCACCAGGATGCTGCTGATCGCCGTGGCGTACAGCCGCCCGTCCAGGTCGCGGATCTCGGCCTGCGCCAGCGCAGTCCGCCTGCCGAGGTGGGTGACGGTGCCCTCGCAGCGCACCGGCCCGGTGCCGGTGTCGATCCCGCGCAGGAACTTCACCGTCAGGTCGAGGCTGGTGTAGCCCACGCCGGCGGGCAGCCGGGAGTGCACCGCGCAGCCCGTGGCGGAGTCCAGCAGCGTGGCGTAGACCCCGCCGTGCACCCCGCCGATCGGGTTGTAGTGCGGCTGGGCGGGGGTCAGCTCGAACAGGACCCGGCCCGGCTCGGCCTCCAGCAGGCGCATCCCGAGGGTCTCGCCGATCGGCGGCGGGGGCAGCTCGCCGTCGATCATGGCCCGCAGGAAGCCCAGCCCGTCCCGCCGGCGCGCCTCGGCCGCCAGCCGGGCTCCCGGCTCACCGGCGTCCCGACCGCCGAGGGGCTGGGTGAGCGTTCCGGCTTCGGTGGCCGACATGGCGCCTCCCTGAGTAGCGAATTGCAACTAAGCATGGCGCGCTGAGTTTCATAGAGCAACTGAAATCGGTATGATGCAGGTCATGTCGGCTGTTCCGGAACCTCGCGAGCTGGACAGCGCCACGTGCTCGATCGCCCGCACCATGGCGCTGATCGGCCAGCCGTGGACGATGATGGTGCTGCGCGACCTGTTCAACGGGGTGCGCCGGTTCGACGAGCTCGCCGAGCACCTGGGCATCGCCCGCAACGTGCTGACCCGGCGGCTGGCCGTGCTGGTCGAGGCCGGGCTGGTGGAGCGGCGGTCCTACCGCGAGCCGGGGCAGCGCTCCCGGCACGAGTACCGGCTCACCCCCACCGGGCGCGAGCTGCGGCCGGTGCTGCTGGCCGTCACCGAGTTCGGCGACCGGCACCTGGCCGGGTCGGACGGGCCGCCGATGCGGATCGAGCACGCTGACTGCGGCGGCGCGGTGCGGGTGCGGGTGGAGTGCGAGCGCGGGCACCGCATCGAGACCGGCGACCGGCTGCACGTACGCCCCGGCCCCGGCGCCCGCTACCTGCGCGCCACCGGCTGACCGCCGCTCGGCCCCAGGGCCGCGCGGCTCAGCGCACCAGCGACGGGAACGGGGCCACCGAGAGCATGTCGTCGAGGGTGGCCAGGGTGAACACCCGGCCGTCCGTGTCGCGCACCACCGGCCCGAGCGTGTCGTTCACCCGCGCCCAGCCCATCCCGCCGAGCACCGCCAGCAGCGGGACCCCGCCCAGGCGCACCGACTCCTCGCGCAGCCGGGCGAACCGCAGCGCCTTGTCCCGCGCGGTCCCGCCGTTGTTGGTGGCCTTGCACTCGAGCATGGCGCGCAGCGCCCCGGCGTCGTCGTAGACCACGAAGTCGGGCGCCGGGGTGACCCGCACCTCGAACCGCTCGGCGATCTCGCCCTGGTTGTGCGAGCCGGTGCGCACGAAGCTCACCCCGCGCTCGGTGAACAGCGCCTCGACGGCGTCCTCGATCAGGTTGCCGCGCCGGCTGGAGGTGGCGTCGAGCAGCTGCCGGAACGAGCCGCCGTAGTGCCGCTGGTGCAGGAACAGCGCGAACGGCACCCCGCCGGAGGCGTACTCGCGCACCGAGGCCCAGCCCTCGGCGGTGTCCGGCTTGTCCTGCTTGCTGCGCAGCTCGCCGGACGGGGCGCCGAACAGCGTGCCGTCCATGATCTGGGTGATCGTCCGGGCGGCCACCTGCACCTGGCCCGCCGACGCCGTGGTCCCCCGCCGCTCCATCGAGTCGACCTTGCTGGCCGACACCGGGGGCAGCCCGACGGCGCCACCGACCAGCGCGGTCGCGTGCCCGAACTCCTCCTTGGTCAGCCCGACGATCGTGCGCAGCACCAGCAGCGCCCGTGGCTCGGAGGTGAGCACCAGCGCCAACTCCTCCTCGCCGACCGATCGGAACCCGTCGGTGGCGGCCACCGTCGTGTCGTAGACCCACCGGAAGTAGCCGGGCTCGTAGAACGGGGCGGGGTGGATGTAGGCGAAGTCGGGCGCCAGCTGCGGGACGTAGACCTCCCTGGCCAGCTCCGCGTAGATCCGGCCGTGCTCCCCGGTGCCGTGCCGCTGCGGGATCAGCCGGATGCCGGCCACCCGGCGGTCCCAGCTGGCGGCGTGCACGATCTCGTCGATCGTGCGGCGCGCCGGGTCGGCCGGCTCGGCCGCCCGGTCGGGCGCGGCCGGGTGGGGCGAGCCCCGGTGCGGGGTGGCCCGGTCGGGCGCGGCCACCTCAGCCGGCGTCCAGCAGCGACCCGGGGATGTCGTCGGCGACGCCCTCGGCGACCCGCCGCCGCGCCTCCTCGACGTACCGCTCGTGGACCTCGATCCCGCCGCCCCTGCGGCCGAGCCTGCGCGCGACGACCACCGTGGTGCCGCTGCCGGCGAACGGGTCGAGCACCACCGCGCCGGGCGGCGAACCGACCCGGACGAAGAACTCGGCCAGCCCCTCGGGCATCGCGGCGGTGTGCGCCACGCCCCGGTGCTGGTTGTAGGTCTGCGGGACGCCGACCACGTTGCCCGGATCGGCCCCGCCGAGCAGGTAGGTCTTGGTACGGTCGCGCCCGAAGCCCGCCTCGGTGTTCCGCCTGCCCAGCCGGTCGGACTTGCGCCGGGCGATCTCCGCCTCGTCGGCCCGGTAGGGCACCCGCACCGAGTCGAGGTCGAAGTACGGCCGGGCACCCCTGGCGAAGTGGTAGACGTACTCGAAGCTGTCCTTGGTGCGCGGCCCGAACCGCCCGGGCACCGCGTTCGGCTTGGCCCAGATGTAGGTCTCGATCCACCGCCAGCCGAGCTGCTGCATGGCCAGCACCAGCTGGTAGACGTACGGGTGGCGCTGGCCCTTGAGCGGCCCCCGGTTGGCCACCCGGTTCTTGATGTTCAGGAACAGGCTGCCGCTCTCCGCCGTCGCGGCCAGCATGGCCTCGGCGAAGGGCAGGAACCAGGCGACGTAGCGGTCCGGGTGGATGCGGCTGTAGGCGCGCGCGTCGGCGTACGGCGGGCTGGTGAAGAACAGGTCGACCCCGCCCTCGGGCAGCCGGGGCAGCCAGTCCAGCGCGTCGCCGTGCAGCACACCCTCGGAGAGCACACGGGCGAGCGCACCGGAGCCGGGATCGTCCTGGCGGGTCGACTCGGTGCTGGCCTCGGTCACGGCAGGGATCGTATCGGGACGCCCCGACAGCGCCGGAGGCCTCGGCGCCGGGCCGGCCGCCGCGCCGTCCCGCTCCGGCGTGCGCCGAGGGGCGACAACACTGACGATTGGCTGAGTGCGGCCGCCGGCGGACCCTCTCGGGTGAGTCGCGGTGACACTGGGCGACGCCGGGGTCCGCCGCGCGCCCGGACGGTGCGCAAGATGGGGTCGCAGGTCAGCGCGTCCGGGGGTGCGCCCTACCATGCATCGGTCCAGCCGACGAGCTGAGGAACGTCTCCGACGAGCCCACGTACGCGACGAGGCAGGGGGGAACCGCATGTTGCAGGGCAACCAGCCGGACGACGGTGAGCGGGCGGGGGACGGCGTCGGCCGCCTGCCCGAGGCGCCGAACCCGGCGGCCGTCGTCGTGCTCGCGGCCGGGGAGGGCCGCCGGATGCGCTCCGCGACACCGAAGGTGCTGCACGAGATCGGCGGGCGGGCGCTGCTCGGGCACGCCGTGCACGCGGCGGCGGCGCTGGCCCCCGAGCACCTCGTCGTGGTGGCCGGGCACGGCCGGGAGCGGGTGCGCGAGTACCTGTCCGGGCTGACCGGCGAGCTGAGCCGGTCGGTGCTGCTGGCCATCCAGGAGCGGCAGCTGGGCACCGGGCACGCGGTCGCCTGCGCGCTGGACTCGCTGCCCGCGCTGTCCGGGCCGGTCATGGTCACCTACGGCGACGTGCCGCTGCTGGACTCCGGCACGCTGCGCGCGCTGCTCACCGAGCACGCGGTGGCCGGGAACGCGGTGACCGTGCTGACCGCCGAGCTGGACGACCCGACCGGCTACGGGCGGGTACTGCGCGACGGCTCCGGGCCGACCGGCGCCCCGGTGGTGGCCATCGTCGAGCAGCGCGACGCCGACCCCGAGCAGCTCGCCATCCAGGAGATCAACTCGGGCGTGTACGTGTTCGAGGCCGACGTGCTGCGCGACGGGCTGGCCCGGCTGGCCGACCCGACCGCGAACGGCACCTCGAACGCGCAGGGCGAGCTGTACCTCACCGACCTGATCGGGCTGGCGCACGCCGACGGCCGGCGCGCCGGCGCGCTGCGCTGCCCGGACCCGTGGCTGGTCAGCGGGGTCAACGACCGGGTGCAGCTGGCCGAGGTGCGGGCCGAGCTGAACCGCAGGCTGCTGGTCACCTGGATGCGCTCCGGTGTCACCGTCGTCGACCCCGCGACGACGTGGGTGGACGTCGGGGTGCGACTGGACGAGGACGTGGTGCTGCACCCCGGGTCGCAGCTGCACGGGGCCACCACGGTCGGCGCGGGCGCGCACGTCGGGCCGGACAGCACGCTCACCGACTGCTTCGTCGGCCCCGGCGCGCGGGTGGTCCGCACGCACGGCTCGGACGCGGAGGTCGGCGCCGGGGCCAGCGTCGGGCCGTTCGCCTACCTCCGCCCCGGTGCCCGGCTGGGCGAGGGCGGCAAGATCGGCACGTTCGTCGAGGTGAAGAACGCCGAGATCGGGCGGGGCAGCAAGGTGCCGCACCTGACCTACGTCGGCGACGCGACGATCGGCGAGGGCAGCAACATCGGCGCCTCCTCGGTGTTCGTCAACTACGACGGCGTCACCAAGCACCACACCGTGATCGGCAACTACACCCGCACCGGCTCGGACAACACGTTCGTCGCGCCGGTCACCGTCGGCGACGGCGCCTACACCGGCGCCGGCAGCGTCATCCGGGAGGACGTCCCGCCGGGAGCGCTGGCCGTCTCCGCCGGTCAGCAGCGTAATATCGACGGCTGGGTGAACCGTCGGCGACCGGGCAGCCCCGCGGCGTCGGCGGCCGAGGAAGCGCTGTCCGGCGGGCCGGCCGCACCGCCCCCCGCTGAGGCCGGCGGACCCGGAAGGGTGCGTCCGGAGGCTCAGGGTGACACTGTAGGAAGCCCGTCGAGTACCCGGCGGAGCAGCCAACTCGGGTAGGAGGAACGGTCGGATGACCGCGATGTCGGCGACTCCCAAGAAAAGCTTGATGTTCTTCGCCGGCAGATCGCACCCTGAGCTCGCCGAGCAGGTCGCCAAGCACCTCGACGTGTCGATCACCCCGCAGACCGCGCACGACTTCGCCAACGGCGAGATCTTCGTCCGGTTCGAGGAGTCGGTACGGGGCTGCGACGCCTTCGTCATCCAGAGCCACTGCCACCCGATCAACGACTGGCTGATGGAACAGCTGATCATGGTGGACGCCCTCAAGCGGGCCTCCGCCAAGCGGATCACCGTGGTCATGCCGTTCTACCCGTACGCCCGCCAGGACAAGAAGCACCGCGGCCGCGAGCCGATCTCGGCGCGGCTGGTGGCCGACATGTTCAAGACCGCGGGCGCCGACCGGATCATGACGGTCGACCT
>DASXJJ010000133.1:0-63559 GCA_036497465.1 Pseudonocardia sp.
TGCCCGCCCCGCGGTCGTGACTGGACCCATCACGAACCCAACCCGACCTCGACAGACAGGGCCGAACTCGTCACCTGAACCTCCGGAACCACGGACCCGAGGCCAACACAGACAGCCTTCAAGAGGCTGCACACCACCCAAACCCGCACAAGGCCCCTATTTCAGGAGTCTCCTAGGCCCATCGCCGGGGGCACCCGCGCCGGGCACTCGCCGCGGGCAGGGCGCCGGGACTCGCCGCGGCCAGGGCTCAGCGGGCGCGCAGACGCGCGGTGAACAGCGCCGACCTGTCCTGCACGGCGCGCCGGGCGCGCGACATGCGGGGCGACCGGCGGGGCGCCTCGCACCCGAAGCCGCACGGGCCGGTGCTCCGGCGGACCTGGTGGGGCAACCACCACTGCCGGAACCGGTCAACGCCCTGGCCGATCAGGCCCGTCCTCGCTGGCACGGGAGCACTGTAAGCGGAGGGTGACGCAAGCTGACGGCAAGATGAGAAAAATCTGTGTGAACAACATCCGGATGGATGATCTCAGCAGCCGGTCGGCACGCGTCCCTCGTTCAGGGCGGTCAGCCCGTTGACCGCGTCGGTCACCGTGCCCACCCTGATCAGCCGCAGCCCGGCGGGCGGGTCCTGCGCCGCCTCCTCGCAGTTGGCCGCCGGGACCAGGAACACCGTGGCGCCGGCCCGCCGGGCCGCGATCATCTTCAGCGCGATCCCACCGATCGGCCCCACCGCCCCGGTCTGGGTGATCTCACCGGTGCCGGCCACGAACCGCCCGCCGGTCAGGTCGCCCGGGGTCAGCTTGTCGATCACCGCCAGGCTGAAGGCCAGCCCGGCGGACGGCCCGCCGATGTCGCCGAGGCTGATCACGATCTGCCCCGGGTCGGCGGGCCGGCCCTCCGGGGTGATGCCCAGGAAGCCCTGCGGCCCGTCCGGCCTGCCGGACACCGGCGGGCGGGCGCCCACGGTGACGGTCCCGTCCGTCGCGGGCCCGCCGCCGCGCAGGTAGCTCACCGGCACGTGCTCGCCCGGGCGGGTGGTGGTCAGGATCTGGGTGACCTGCGCGGGCGAGGTGATCTGGGTGCCCTTGACGCTCAGCAGCTGGTCACCGGTGCGCAGCACGCCCCGGGCCGGGGCGTCCGGGCTGAGGTCACCGACCACCACCTTCACCGGCTGCTTGAGAAAGGTCAGTGCGGCCACCTCGGCGTCGTTCTCCGAGTCGGTGAACTGCCGGGTGTTCTCCTGGTCGACCTGCTGGTCGGTCTTGCCCGCCGGGTACACCACCGAACGCGGCACCACCTCGTGGTCCGGGTCGCCCCAGAACTGCAGCGCGGTCACGGCGGTGAGCCCGTCGGTCACCGCGACGGTGGTCATGTTCAGGTGCCCGGTGGTCGGGTACGTCGGGCGCCCGGTCACGTTCACCACCGGCTTGCCGTCCACCGCGCCCAGGGTGTCGAACGTCGGCCCCGGACCCAGCGCCACGAGGGGCACCCGAACGGTCCCCGCGAGGATCCCGACCAGGAGCACCACGGCGAGACCGATAGCGAGGGTTCTGGTGCGACGACTCACCGGTTCAGCCTACGGGCGATCTCCCGGAGTCCTTCGGCCGCCGCCGCGTACGGTGGTGGTATGAGCGACACCCCGTTCGGTTTCGGCCCGTCCGACCGCGACCGGGACCCGGACCGCGACAAGAAGCGGGACGACTCCGGCTCGGAGCCCGGCTCGGAGCCCGGCCCCGGTTCGCCCGGCTCGCCCGGGTCCGGCTCCGGCGGGGGCCCGAACGACCCCTTCGGCTTCGGCATCGGCGGGTTGCCCGGCATGCCGGGGGGCGCGGGTGGGTTCCCGCTGCCGGGGATGCCCGGCATGCCCGGGGGCGCCGGCGGGTTCGACATGGGCCAGCTCGGCCAGATGCTCAGCCAGCTCGGGCAGATGCTCAGCCAGGCCGGCACCTCCAGCGGCCCGGTGAACTACGACCTGGCCAAGCAGATCGCCCACCAGCAGCTCACCACGTCCACCCCGCCCACCGGGGAGCAGCGCAAGGCGGTCGCCGACGCGTTCGGGCTGGCCGAGCTGTGGCTCGACCCGGCCACCTCGTTCCCCACCGGCATCCGGAGCACCTCGGCCTGGTCCCCGAAGGAGTGGGTGGACGCCAGCATGGACACCTGGCGCCGGCTGTGCGACCCGGTGGCGCAGCGGGTGTCCGGCGCGTGGCTGGAGGGCCTGCCGGAGGAGATCCGGGAGCAGGCCGGCCCGATGCTCGCCATGCTCGGCCAGATGGGTGGGATGGCGTTCGGCAGCCAGCTGGGCACCGCGCTCGCGCAGCTCGGCACCGAGGTGCTCACCTCCACCGACATCGGGCTGCCGTTCGGACCGACCGGCACCGCCGCACTGCTGCCCGCCGCGATCGAGAAGTTCCGCGCCGGGCTGGACCGCCCGGCCAGCGAGGTCACCGTCTACCTGGCCGCGCGGGAGGCCGCGCACCACCGGCTGTTCGCGCACGTGCCGTGGCTGCTGCAGCGCCTGGTCGGGGCGATCGAGGAGTACGCGCGGGGCATCAAGGTCGACAGCTCCCGGATCGAGGAGATCGCCCGGCAGATCGACCCGTCCGACCCGCAGTCGCTGGAGAACGCGATGCAGTCGGGCATGTTCGAGCCGCCCACCACCGAGGAGCAGCTGACCGCCCTGAAGCGGCTGGAGACGCTGCTCGCGCTGGTGGAGGGCTGGGTCGACGTGGTGGTCACCGACGCCGTGTCCGACCGGTTGCCCGGCGCCGACGCACTGCGCGAGACGCTGCGCCGCCGCCGGGGCTCCGGCGGCCCGGCCGAGCACACCTTCGCCACGCTGGTCGGGCTGGAGCTGCGCCCGCGCCGGCTGCGCGCCGCCGCCGACCTGTGGCGCTCGCTCACCACGGAGTGCGGTGTCGACGGCCGCGACGAGGTGTGGGAGCACCCCGACCTGATGCCGGACGTCGACGACCTGGACGACCCGACACGGTTCGTCGAGCGCCGCAAGACCGACGACACCGACCCGATCGCCGAGCTGGAGCGCACCGAGCAGACCGAGGAGGCCAAGCGGGCCGGGTCCACCGGCTCGTCGGGTCCGTCCGACCCGTCCGGCTCGTCGGGTCCGTCCGGCTCGTCGGGTCCGTCCGAGACCCCGGAGGACGGGGACGAGACCACCGGCTGATCGCCGGCCGCCCGCCCGCGCTGGGCGGGGCCTGTGGACAACTCGCGCGACCCGTCCGGTCGCGCGGGCAGCATGGACGCCATGACCGCACCGGCGCCGCCGCCCACCGGGCTGACCACCTCCCCGCCCTCCACGCTCTCCTCGGCGCTGCCCTCAGCGCTGCCCTCAGCGCTGCCCTCAGCGCTGCGGACGCGCCCGCACCACGCCGTGCTGCGGCGCTCCCGCGACGGCGTGCAGCTGGGTGTGCTGCCCGGGCGGGCCGTCGAGGTGACCGGGCTCGCCGAGCCGTTGCGCCGGCTGCTGCTCGAGCTGCACGGCGGGTGGCCGGTGGAGATGCTCGTCCGGCGGGCCGTCGCGCTGGGCGCCCAGGAGGCCGGCGCCCGGGCGCTGCTGGCCGAGCTGCACGCCGCCGGTGCGCTGGTCGACGACGCCGCCCATCGCGGCGGCATCCAGGCCAGGCGTGCCGCCTCGGTGCTGGTCGTGGGCTCCGGCCCGCTGCTACCGGGCGTCCTCGCCGGCCTCGCCGCCGGTGGGGTCCGCACGCTCTCGGTGGTGGCCCACGGGCGGGCCCCGGCCGATCCGCACGGGGTGCCGGAGCCGCGCGGTGAGCTGCTCGACGACGCCGGGGACGAGCGCGGTGCGCCGTGGCTGGTCGCCGCGCGCGGCGCGGTCCGGCGGGCGGCGCCGGGGGTGCGGGTGCGCGGGGGCCGGCCCCGAGCCCGACCGACGCTGGTGGTGCTCGTCGAGGAGGACGCGACGGCGCCCGAGGGGGCCGGCGCACGGGGTGTGCCGCACCTGGCCGCGCGGCTGGTCGACGGGGTCGGTGTCGTCGGCCCGCTGGTGCTGCCCGGGCGCTCGGCGTGCGGCCGCTGCGTCGACCTGCACCGCGCCGATCGCGACCCGCACTGGCCGTCGGTGGCCGCCGGCCTCCTGGGGCGCACCGGCACCGCGAGCCCGGCGACCGCCGAGGCCACCGCCGCGCTGGTCGCCGAGCAGTCGCTGCTCACGGTCGACGCGCTGGCCTCGGGAGGGTCGTTCCCCGGCTCGTTCGGGGCTGAGCTGCGGCTCGACCTGGCCGAAGGCTCGGTCCGGACCAGACGGTGGCGGCCGCACCCCGGCTGCCCCTGCCATCCGGCGGTCCGGTGATGCTCCGTCATACTGTGGAGGTACCGGAAGAGTGGACGCGGCACGGCACGCGGAGCCCGCGGCGTGCGCCGCCGGCGTCCGGCGAGGAGAATTCGGCAGTGCCCGACATCCCACGTAATGGCGTGCAACGCACCGCCAAACTGGCCAGCCTCCCCCTCGGTGCCGCCGGTCGTGCCGCCGCCGGATGGGGTCGGCGGTTGGCGGGCGGTGACGGCGAGGAGATCTCGGCGCAGCTGTCGGCCCGCAGCGCGGAGCAGCTGTTCGCCGTGCTCGGCGAGCTCAAGGGCGGCGCGATGAAGTTCGGCCAGGCGCTGAGCATCTTCGAGGCCGCCGTGCCGGACGAGCTGGCCGAGCCGTACCGCGAGGCGCTCACCAAGCTGCAGAGCTCGGCGCCGCCGATGCCCGCCCGCGATGTGCACCGGGTGCTCGACGAGCAGCTCGGCACCGCCTGGCGGCAGCGGTTCGCCGAGTTCGACGAGCAGCCGGCCGCCGCCGCGAGCATCGGCCAGGTGCACCGGGCCGTGTGGCACGACGGGCGCGAGGTCGCGGTCAAGGTGCAGTACCCGGGCGCCGACCAGGCCCTGCTCGCCGACCTGCGCCAGCTGGGCAGGCTCAGCCGGGTGCTGCAGCCGCTCGTACCGGGCGTGGAGATCAAACCGCTGATCGCGGAGCTGCGCGAGCGGATGACCGAGGAGCTCGACTACCGCGACGAGGCCGACAACCAGCGGGCGTTCGCCGCCGCGTACGCGGGCGACCCGGAGATCGTGGTGCCGAAGGTGGTCGCCTCGGCGCCCAAGACCATGGTCACCGAGTGGATCACCGGCACGCCGCTGGCCCGGATCATCCGCGACGGCGACCAGGCCGCCCGCGACGAGGCCGGCAGGCTGCTGTCCGAGTTGCACTACTCCTCGCCGCCCCGCGCGGGCCTGCTGCACGCCGACCCACACCCGGGGAACTTCCAGCTCACGGCCGACGGCCGGCTGGCGGTGATCGACTTCGGGGCGGTGGCCCGGCTGCCCGAGGGTTCCCCGGTGGTGCTGCAGCGGATGACCCGGATGGCGCTGGACGGGAACTCCGACAATCTGATGGAGCTGTTGAGCAACGAGGGGTTCGTGCGTCCCGGAACCCAGCTCGACCCGGACGACGTGCTGGCCTACCTGGCGCCGTTCGCCGAGCCGCTGCGCAGCGAGCGGTTCCGGTTCAGCCGGCAGTGGCTGCAGCGGCAGGCCGAGCGGGTCGGTGACATGCGCAGCCCTGACTTCCGCACCGGCCGTGCACTGAACCTGCCCCCGCAGTTCCTGCTGGTGCACCGGGTCACCTTCGGCACGCTCGGCGTCCTGTGCCAGCTCGGCGCCGAGGTCGGGCTGCGCGGGATCGTGGCCCGCTGGCAGCCCACGATCACCGAGTCGTAGGCGAGCCCACCTCGCCACCGGCGCCCGGGCCGGCCGTAGCCGGCCCGGGCTGTCGGGGCCGCGGGGGCAGTGCCCGGTCAGACCGCCCGCCGCGCCCGCTCGGCACGCGCCGAGGCGTACCGGGCCAGGCGCTGCCACCGCCGGGCGGCCACGACGCGCCGGGCCAGCCGCAGGCGGCGGGCGGCCTCCTCGGCGTTCCGCACTCGCGATCTGGCCAGAGCTTCGTAGAGCAGCATCAGGTGATCTTCGAGGCTGACGGTGTGCGGGTAGTTGTGCAGGTGCAGGGACGGCACGGGCCGCACCCGGTGGTCGATGCTCATCGGCTTCTCCGCTCTCGTTCGGTGCGTCACCGGCTCGGTGCGTCGGACGCTGGATCGGCATGGCTCTCGGTCGGTCGGGTGGTCGGTCGGGTGGTCGAATCGGGCGAGGGTGGTCGGCCTACAGCGGCGCGCCCGCCTCGGCCAGCTCCCGGTCCCGGGCCAGGGCTGCCTTGCTGGGCCTCCCCCTCGGCCGCTTGCGGGCGACCACGGTGCCGCGCTGGAAGATCTCTCCGCCCCACACGCCCCAGGGCTCGCCCCGCTGCAGGGCACCCGCCAGGCACGCGGCCCTGACCGGGCACTCGGCGCAGAGCGACTTGGCCCGCTCCAGGTCGGCGGGTGCGTCGGCGAACCAGAGGTCCGCGTCGGCGGCCTCCCTGCAGGGCAGGGGCGAGTCGGCGCGCGGTGACGCGTCGAGCAACCCGTCGAAACCGGCAACGGGGTCGCCGACCGGTTCCGAGTTCACCGTCCCGCCGTCGAGCGGGACGTTCCGGACTAACACAGCGATTCCTCCTTCTCGAGGGAGTGAGCTGACGAGACGAGGCCGGAAAACAAAAAGGCCGCGGTCCCGAGATACGGGTCCGCGGCCTTGGAAAGAACCGACTGAGCGTCCTTGACTTATCAAGGGCATCGCTCCGGCGCGGACACGTCTGGCGGCTTCTGGTCCTGGCCCCAGGTGATCGGCAGATCGGTGGTGCGCACACGACCGCGGTAGAACGCGACGGTGGACGCGGACATGCCGATTACCCCGGCGACCGGGTTCCCGAAGGCGGCGTGGAGAGCAGTGAGCCTCATCCTGGCCACCCCCTCCCGGGCCACATCGGCGCGGACTGACGTCACGCGACGGAACGGTGCCGAACCGCATGGCTCGGCGACGGGAATGACAGTAGAAGCAGCGCTATGACGGTGGCAACCGAGTTTTCCGGACTTTCGGTGGCCGCTCCCCCACCGAGCGCGTCGGAAGGCCACCTACACCGCTCCGGCCAGCACTTATGTTCGCCCCACCACTGGCGACCGTCCCCGGAAATCGCTGTCCGGAGCCGAGTGATCGGTCAGCCGGAGTCCTCGCCGACGACCAGTGCGAGTACGTCCGGGCCGTAGCGGTCCAGCTTGCCGGCGCCGATGCCCGGGATGCCGACCAGCGCCGCCGCGTCGGCCGGGCGCCGCTCCGCGATCGCGGTGAGCGTGGCGTCGGTGAACACCACGTAGGTGGGCACCTTCTGCTCCTTCGCCCGGCTGCTGCGCCAGGCCTTCAACCGGTCGAGCAGCTCGATGTCGACCTCGGAGGGGCACTCGGTGCACCGCCGCAACGTCGTCGCCTCGGCACCCAGGAGCGGCGTGCCGCACACCCGGCAGCGGGGCTTGGGACCGCCCCGGCCGACCGGCACCCGCGCGGCCGGATGGTGCTCCGGGATGAGGCCGTAGAGGAACCGGCTACGCCTGCGGTGCCTGCGCCCACCGGCCGAGCGGGACAGCGCCCAGGACATGCCGAGGAACCGGCGGGCTCGGGTGACGCCGACGTACAGCAGCCTGCGCTCCTCCTCGAGCCGGGTCTCGTCGGACTCGGCGTGCTGGATCGGCAGCGTGCCGTCGACCAGGCCGACCAGGAACACCGCGTCCCACTCCAGGCCCTTGGCGGCGTGCAGCGACGCGAGCGTGACGCCCTGCACGGTCGGCGGGTGCGACGCGTCGGCCCTGGTGGCCAGCTCGGTGGCGAACCGGCGCAGATCGGCGTGCGGCTCCGCCCTGCCGATGTCCTCGGCCAGCCCGACCAGCGCGCGCAGCGACTCCCACCGCTGCCGGCCGGCCGTGCCGGCGGCGGGCACCCTGGTCAGCCCGAGCGGCACGAGCACCTCGGCCACCGCCTCGGCCAGCGGGTTGCGCCCGGTCTCGGCCGGCTCCCCCGGCTCGCGCGAGTCATCCCCGTCACCCGGGCCGGCACCGCCCGGAACGCCACCGTGCCGCGGGTTGCCACCGCCCGGGTCAGCACCGCCCGGGTCAGCACCGCCCGGGTCGGCACCGCCCGGGCCAGCGCCGTCCCGGGAGCCGGCCGCCTGGCGCAGCGCGAGCATGGCCTGGCGGACCTCCGGCCGGGCGAAGAACCGCTCACCGCCGCGCACCTGGAAGGGCACCCCGGCCTCGTCCAGCGCGCGCTCGTAGACCTCCGACTGCGCGTTGACCCGGAACAGCACCGCGATCTCGCTGGCCGGCGTGCCATCGCTGATCATCCGCTTGATCGTGGCGGCCACCGCGCCGGCCTCGGCGGGCTCGTCGTCGTACTCGTGGAAGGTGGGCTCGGGCCCCGCCGGCAGCTGGCCGACCAGGCGCAGCCGGGTACCGGCCACGCGGCCCCGGGCGGCCGAGATCACCGTGTTCGCGGCGGAGACGACCTGCGGGGTGGAGCGGTAGTCGCGCTGCAGCCGCACCACCGAGGCCTCCGGGAAGCGGCGGGCGAAGTCGAGCAGGTAGCGGGGGGTCGCGCCGGCGAACGTGTAGATCGTCTGGTTCGCGTCGCCGACCACGGTGAGGTCGTCCCGCTCGCCCAGCCACGCGTCGAGCACGCGCTGCTGCAGCGGGGTGACGTCCTGGTACTCGTCCACCACGAAGCAGCGGTACCGGTCGCGGAACTCGCCGGCGACGTCCGGGTGGGTCTCCAGCGCCGCCGCGGTCTGCAGCAGCAGGTCGTCGAAGTCGAGCAGCTGCGCCGACGTCTTGAGCGACTCGTAGCTCTCGTAGACCTTCGCCACCAGCTCGGCGGCGGTCGGCACGTCGCGGCGGATCCTGGCCACCTCGGCCGGGTAGGACGACGGGCTGACCAGGCTCGCCTTGGCCCACTCGATCTCGCTGGCCAGGTCGCGCAGCGACTCGGAGTTGGTGTCCGCGCCGGCCCGGTGCGCCGCCTGGCCGACCGCGCGCAGCTTGCCCTCCAGCAGCTGCCACGGCTCCTCGCCGACCACCCTCGGCCAGAAGTAGCGCAGCTGGCGCAGCGCGGCGGCGTGGAACGTGCGGGCCTGCACCCCGCCCACCCCCAGCGTCCGCAACCGGGTGCGCAGCTCCCCGGCGGCCCGGGCGGTGAAGGTGACCGCCAGGACCTGCCCGGGCGGGACGTGCCCGTCGCGCACCAGGTGGGCGATACGTTGCGTGATCGTGCGGGTCTTCCCGGTACCGGCGCCGGCAAGCACGCACACCGGCCCGCGCGGCGCGTGCACGGCGGCCCGCTGCTCCTCGTCCAGCTCCGGCCGTCGGTCCGGCTGCGGGGCTGAGCGGGTGGGAGCGGCCATGCCCGCCATCCTCTCAAGCCGGGGCGACAGCACGCGGCAGGCGTCCACGGGGCGCGTCGGGGCGTGCTCAGCGTCCGGCGTAGCGGGCCGGGCTGGTACCCAGCATCCGGGTGAAGTGCCTGTTCAGATGGGACTGGTCGTAGAAGCCGGCGGCCTGGGCCACGTCCGAGGGGCGCCGGCCGTCCAGCAGCAGCCCTCGGGCCAGCTCCACCCGCCGGGCGGTCAGGTACCGGTGCGGCGGCAGCCCGTGCCGGTGGCTGAACGCCCGCACCAGGTGCGTCGGGTGCGCGCCGAGCAGCCTGCCGGCCTCCTGGAGGGTCACCCCGGGCACCACGCTGGCGTCCAGCAGCTCCCGCAGCCGGTCGGCCAGGAGCCGGTCACGGGGCGTGGTCGCCGGTGGTGCCGCGAGCGGGTCACGGTGGCGCAGTCGCTGGCCGAGCCGCTCGCGGATGAACGCCAGCCGGCTCTCCCCGGCCAGCGGCTCGCGTCGGTCGGCCAGCACCCGGTGCAGCTGGTCGACGCGGTGCCGCAGCAGCGGGTCGGCCCAGCCGGGGCTGTCCACGGCCGCGCCGACCAGGTCCTCCCCCCACACCGAGGTGTCCAGGTACAGCACCCGCTTGCGGAACCCGTGCGCGGTGGCCGACCGCCCGTCGTGCGGCACGTGCGGCGGCAGGAGCGTGACCTGCGAGCGCAGCGCACCGTGCTGGTGGCGGTCCAGGTCGAACCGGACCGCCCCGTCGTCCACGATCAGCAACGTCCAGACCGCGTGGGTGTGCGACGGGTAGACGTGATCGGTGAAGTGGGCGTGGAACACCTCGACGACACCGGGCAGGCGGGGTCGCCACGCGGTGACCTCCGAGCGCGCGGTCACATCAGGAACGTACAAGACGCGGGCGGTGCGCACCCGGCACCGTGGGCGGCGTGGAGTACGACAACGAACCCGTCCGATTCGACACGAAGATCGCTGTGCTGCTGCGCGACGACCTGCCGACCTGGCAGCGGCTCAACGTCACCGCGTTCCTGGTCAGCGGCATCGCCGGCGCCCGGCCCGAGCTCGTCGGCGAGCCCTACGCCGACGCCGACGGCACGCCCTACCTGGCCATGTTCGGCCAGCCGGTGCTGGTGTTCGCCGGGACGAAGGAGACGCTGACCGCGGCGCGCGAGCGGGCGCTGGGGCGGGAGCTGCCGCTGGCGGTGTTCACCTCCGACCTGTTCGTCACCGGCAACGACCGGGTCAACCGGGCGGCGGTGCGCGCGGTGCCCGGCGCCGACCTCGACCTCGTCGGCCTGGCGGTGCACGGGCCGAGGAACGCGGTGGACAAGATCCTCAAGGGCGCGCGGCTGCACTCCTGACGTGGCAGGGCTCACGCCGAGGGGTCGGGAAGCCGGGCGGGGTCCGGGGTGTTGTACCGGGTATGAGCGAACTGACCATGTACTCGACGACTTGGTGCGGCTACTGCCGTCGGCTGAAGCTCCAGCTGAACGAGGCCGGCATCGCCTACCAGGAGGTCGACATCGAGCACGACCCGGAGGCGGCGTCGTTCGTGGAGAAGGCCAACGGGGGCAACCGCACCGTGCCGACGATGCTCTACCCGGACGGCACGACGGCGACGAACCCGAGCTTCGCCGAGGTCAGGGCCGCGCTCGCGGCGTGAGCACGGCGCCGGCGGCGCCTCGGGTGGTGTGCCGGTGTCGGGTTCCGCCGGCGGAGGTGGGGCCGGCGGAGCCGATGCCGCGCACCACCCGGGCGGCGGGGTCAGTCGACGGCGGCCCAGGACTCCAGCATGGAGCGGGCGATGGAGATGGACGGCGGCAGCAGCAGCGGGCGGCCGTCGCCGGTCACCCAGTCGCCGTGGGCCAGCGCCTGCCGCAGCTCGTCGCGGCGCAGCCAGAACGCCTCGGCGATCTCCCCGTCGGCGGGGTGCAGCGTCTGCTCGGGGTCGGCCACCGCCTCGAACCCCAGCATCAGCGACCGGGGGAACGGCCAGGCCTGGGAACCGAGGTAGCGGATGTCGCGGACGTCGACGCCCACCTCCTCGCCGATCTCTCGCGTCACGCAGGCCTCCAGCGACTCACCGGCCTCGACGAAACCGGCCAGCACCGAGTACCGCCCGGGCGGCCACACCGGCTGACGGGCCAGCAGCACCCGGGCGCGGTCGCCCGTGCCGCCGTCGTGCACCAGGCAGATGATCGCCGGGTCGGTGCGCGGGTACTCCTCGTGGCCGCACGCCGTGCACCTGCGCATCCAACCGGCGTTGCGCGGTTCGGTGGGCGAGCCGCAGCGGGCACAGAAGCCGGCGTTGTCATGCCAGCCCAGCACGGCCACGGCGGTGACCAGCAGCCCCGCGCCGGTGTCGTCCAGGTCGCCGCCCCGGTCGCGGAGGTCCATCCACTGCGAGGGGTCGTCGCCGTCGATCAGCGACGGCCGGCCGCGCACCCCCCAGTAGTGCACGTCCTCGAGCTGGCCGAGGAACGTCGCCTCGGCGGGCGGCTGCCCGCCGTGGTCGGTGGCCGGCTTCGTGACCAGCACGTACCCGTCGCCGGTGGACTCGGCGGGGGCGCGGCCCTTCTCGTCGACCACCAGCATCCGGGCCTTGGGCCAGCCGGCCGCGAGCCGGTCGGAGTCCAGCCGCAGCTCCTCGTCGCGGTCGACGGTGGCGCGGGACAGCAGCGGCGGGTGCACCAGTCGGAACGTCACGGCAGTTCCACCCCGCCCAGAGCGCGCAGCCGGGTGGACACCGAGGCGGCGTCGCCGACCACCACCCCGGTGAACGCGGACGGGGTGAAGAACTCGGCGGCGGCCGCGGCGACGTCGTCGACGGTCACCGCCTCCAGCCGCGCCGGATGCTCGCGCACCCAGGAGGCGTCCAGCCCGACCCCGGCCAGCCCGGCCAGCGTGCCGGCCAGGCCCGGCTGGCTGTCCAGCGAGATCAGCAGCGAGCCGATGGCGTACCGGCGCGCGGACTCGATCTCCGCCTCGGTCGGCGGCACCGCGGCCAGCCGGGCCAGCTCGTACCGGGTCTCCAACAGCGCTCCCGCGGTGACCTCGGTGGCCACGTCCGTCTCCACCAGCAGCGTCGCCCCGGACGGGGTGAACTCCAGGTAGGAGTGCGCGGAGTAGGTGTAGCCCTTGTCCTCGCGGAGGTTCTCCACCAGCCGGGAGGAGAAGTACCCGCCGAGCACCAGGTTCGCCAGCTGCACCGCCGGGTAGCGCCGATCGGTGCGGGGCAGCGCGGCCGCCGACAGCCGCAGCTGCGACTGCACCGCGCCGGGACGGTCCACCAGCAGCAGGTCGCGGCCGGTCAGCGCGGGCAGCGGCGACAGCTCGAGGGCGGCGCCGGGGGTCGACCAGCCGCCGAGCACGTCGGCCACCCGGTCGATGGCCCGCTCCGGCTCGAGGTCGCCGACCAGCACCAGGGTGGACCCGGTGGGCAGCACCGCCGACCGGTGCAGCTCGCGCGCCCGCTCGGCGCTCACGGCGGCGACGTCGGCCGCCTCCGGCATCTCCCTGGACACCGGGTGGTCGCCGTACCGGCGCCGCTGCAGCGCCTCACGGGCGATCATCCTCGGCTGCGAGCGCGCCACCGTGATCCGCTCCACCAGCCGCTCGCGCTCGCGGTCGAAGTCGGCGTCCGGATAGCCCGCCGACTCGAGCAGGTCGGCGAGGATCTCCAGCAGCGTGGGCAACCCGCTGGCCAGCGCGCTGCCGGAGATCAGCAGCCGCTCCGGATCGACCCCGGAGGCCAGCTCGCCGCCGATCGCCGCCAGCTCGTCGTCGATCTGCACCCTGCTGCGCCGCGCGGTGCCGGTGAGCAGCGCGGACGCCACCAGCTCCGCCTTCGCGGGGTGGCCCGGGTCGGCGTCGGCGAACGGGATGCGCAGCCGCAGCTCGACCGTGGGCACCGTGTGCCGGGCGACGGCGACGACCCGCAGGCCGGTGTCCAGCGTGCGGGCGGTCGGGTCGAGCCCGGGCACGGAGCGCTGCTCGCCCAGCGGCGGCAGCGGCCGCGCACCGGTGTCGGTTCGTCCGATCTGCTCGGCGCTGCGGTGCGTCGCGGTACCGGCGGTGACCGTCACAGCTGCTCCCCCTGCCCATCGGTGTCGGAGTCCGGGCCGGCCGGCTCGACCACCAGCAACGCCCGGCCGTGCGCGCGCAGCCGGCCGGCGGCCTCGGCGACCCGGTCGGGGGTGATCGCGGCCAGCCGCTCGGGCAGCTCCGTCGCCAGCTCGGCGCGCCCGTAGAGCAGCTCCCGCGCGCCCAGCGCCAGCAGCCGGCTCATCACCCGGTCCTGCTCGTGGTAGAGCGACGACGACCAGCGCGCCGCGATCCGGCCGAGCTCGGCGGTCCCCGGACCGTCGGTGGCCAGCCGGTCGAGCTCCTCGTCCACGGCCCGCACCACGCGGTCCGGGTCGACGTCCGGCGGGTGCACCGCGGTGACGGTGAAGGTGTCCGGGTCGCGCGCGTCCAGCGGGGCGCCGAACAGCCCGCACCCCGCGCCGATGTCGGTCACCCTGCAGTCGTCGGCGCCGTCGCCGTGCACAAGCCGCTCCTGCAGCCGGGCGGCCTCGCCGTCGGTGAGGACCGAGCCGAGCAGCGTGTGCGCGAGGTAGCCGTCCAGGTCGGCCGCCGGGTCGGGCAGCCGGTAGCCCAGCGCGAGGGCGGGCAGCGGGGCGTGCGCGTCGGCCACGCTCTGCCTGCGCTCGCTGCCCGGCAACGGCTCGGCGAAGGACGGCCGGGTCGGCACCGGGCGGGCCGGGATGTCGCCGAAGTGCCGCTCCACCAGCCTGGTCACCGCGTCCACCGAGATGTCGCCCGCCACCGTGAGCACCGCGTTGCCCGGCGCGTAGTAGCTGTCGAAGAAGCTCGCCGCGTCGTCCACGGTGGCCTGCTCCAGCTCGGAGAAGTCGCCGTACCCGTTGTGCGCGTTGGGGAAGGTGTCGTACAGCACCGGAGGCAGCAGGATCCACGGGAAGCCGCCGTACGGCCGGGACAGCACGTTGAGCCGGATCTCCTCCTTGACCACGTCGACCTGGTTGCGCAGGTTCTCCTCGGTCAGCATCGGCGCGCGCAGCCGGTCGGCCTCCAGGAACAGCGCCCGCTCCAGCGCGGCGGCCGGCAGCACCTCGAAGTAGTCGGTGTAGTCGGGGTGGGTGGAGCCGTTGAACACCCCGCCGGAGCCCTGCACGTGCCGGAAGTGCGCGAGCTTCTCCAGGCTCTCGCTGCCCTGGAACATCAGGTGCTCGAACAGGTGCGCGAAGCCGGTGCGCCCCCGCGGCTCGGAGCGGAAACCCACGTCGACGTGCACGGACACGCCGACCACCGGGGTGTCCGGGTCGGGCGCGAGCAGCACCCGCAGGCCGTTGGGCAGGGTGAGCCGGTGCAGCTCGGGAAGGCCGGTGCGGGCCGGGCTGGTCAGGGCGGAGTTCGACGCGGGCACCTGGTGACCCTAGCTCTCCTCGGCGACCGGCGCGGGGATGCCGCCGGTGACCGCCAGCAGCTCCGCGTAGGTCGTCGGGAACACCGCGTGCGGAATGCCGCCCGCCGCCCACACCTCGTCGTAGCAGCCCAGCGCGGTGTCCACGACGGTGCGCAGCGGGGCCGGATGCCCGACCGGGGCGACCCCGCCGATCACCTGGCCGGTGGCCGCCCGGACGATCTTCGGGTCGGCACGGCGGATCGCGCCCACCCCCAGCCGGGTGGCCAGCGCGACGGTGTCCACCCGGTGCGCGCCGGAGGCCAGCACGAGCAGCGGCTCGCCGTCCGCCACGAAGACCAGCGAGTTGGCGATCTGGGCGACCTCCACGCCGAGCGCGTCGGCCGCCGCCCTGGCGGTGCTCACCGCGTCGGGCAGCACCGTCATCCGCTCGACGGTGCCGGCGGCGGCACCACCGGCCCGCAGCGCCGCGACCACGGCGGCGACGTTCGGGTGGTCCTCGGCCGGGCTCATCCGGCCATCAGACCACGCGGCACCGACCGCGCGCGGCGGGCCTTGCCTCCCCGGGGTGCCCGGGCGGGCCACCTGGCGCCGGCCGCGCGGCGGCCGTGCGTCGCGGCCGGCCTTGACCTCAACCGCGGTCGAGGTCCTAGCCTCGACCCGGGAGATCAACGATCGGAACGGGAGCGGCGATGACGGAGTCGGTGGCCAGGGAACGGTTCGACGAGGCCTACGCGGGCGGGACGGCGCCCTGGGTGATCGGTGAGCCGCAGCCCGCGGTGGTGGCGCTGGAACGGGACGGCCTGATCCGCGGCCGGGTGCTGGACGCCGGCTGCGGCACCGGCGAGCACACCATCCTGCTGACCGAGCTCGGCTACGACGTGCTGGGCATCGACTTCTCCCCCGGCGCGGTCGAGCTGGCCCGCCGCAACGCCGAGCACCGGGGCGTCGCGGCCCGGTTCGAGGTGGCCGACGCGCTGGCGCCGGGCGGTGAGCCCCGGTTCGACACGGTGCTGGACAGCGCCCTGTTCCACGTGTTCGACGACGCCGACCGGGTTCGCTACCTGCGCGCCCTGCACGGCATCTGCCTGCCCGGTGCGGTGCTGCACGTGCTGGCGCTGTCCGACGTCGAGCCGGGCATCGGGCCGCGGATCAGCGAGGCGACCGTGCGCGCCCCGTTCGGCGACGGCTGGGAGCTGGCCGACCTGCGCACCGGCAGGTACCGGGGGATGGTGCGGCCGGAGGAGGGGCGCCGGCTCGGCCTGCCGGCGGACGAGCCCGCCGACTTCCTCGCCTGGCTGGCCAGGGGCGAGCGGCGGTAGAACCCCCGGTGTCCCGGCCGGTCGGGGCGGCAGTGGACACCGGGGCGGCGGAGCGCCGCCGAGCGGACACCGGGCGGGCGGACGCCGGGACGGCAGACGCGCGCCGCCGAGCGGGCACCGGCCGAGCGGGCGCCCCCGCCGGTCAGCCCGCCTTCGGCAGCTGACGCAGGGTCTGCGCCTTGAGGGTGGCGCCGCTGTTCGCCACGGTGCCCTGCACCGTGACCACGTCGCCCACCACCGGCTTGAGGGTCACCGCGGACACGTCGACCGCCTGGGTGAGCCCGGTCGCCTCGGTCAGCGTGACCTGGTCGCCGGCCACCGCGGTGACCGTTCCCCGGGCGACCGCCGGCACCACCCGCAGCCCCAGCGCGGTGTTGTCCGGACCGAGCCGCACGGCCACCCGGTCGCCGGGCTGCAGCTGACCGACCGTGCCGAGCACGCGCGTGCGGTCGGTGGTGACCACCGTGACCGGGGTGCCGCCGTCCCGGGTGACCACCACGCTGGCCCCGTTGACCGAGGTCACCGTGCCGAACAGCGCGGTGCCCCCGGCCACGCCGCCGGGGCCTCCGCGCCGCATGTCACCCATGCCCCTGCCGCCGTCCATGTCGCCGGGGCCGGCCATGTCGCCGGGGCCGCCGACGCCCATCTCACCGGGACCGCCGAACCCGCCCATCCCGTCGCGTCCCTCCGCGCCGAATCCGCCGCGCTGCCCGTCGTGCATCCGGCCGTGCGCACCGAACCCGCCGTGCCTGTCGAACCCGCCGCCGTGCCGGTGCCCGACCGCCAGGCCGGCGCCGAACCCGATGACCAGCAGCACCACGGCGGCCAGCACCGAGGCGACGACCTTCGGCCACCGCCGCTCCCGCCAGGTGCCGCCCCGCGGCCGGCCGCGCCGGCCCCGGCCGCCCGGCGCGGCGACGCCCCCGGCCGGGCTGGCCTCGGGGGTGCCGGCGGGGGTGGCGGCATCGGGGGTGCCGGCGGTGCCGGGCGCGGCGGGGTGCTCGGCGGCCGGGGTGACCCGCTCGGTCGGGGCGTCCGAGGGGTGGCCGGCGACCTGCTCGGTGGGCTGCTCGGAGGCGGGCGGGTGCACCTCCTCCGTCGGGTGCTCGGGGGACCCGGGCGTGGACTCCCCGCGCGGCTCCCGGCCCGACTCGGGGTCGGGGTTGTGTGGCGTGCTCATCGCTGCTCCTCACCTCTCGTGGGCACCGCTCGCGGTGCCTGACACGACGGTGCTCCCGAAGCCTGAGCGGGTCCTGAGTAATACCGGAACCTTCAGCCGATCTTCAGCTAGCTCCGGCGCCCCGGACGTCCGGCGCCTGGGAGGGTCCCGGAGTGGCGCAGAATGGCCTGGTGGAGCGGGCCCGGATACTCGTGGTGGAGGACGCCGAGGCGATCCGCGCCGGGGTGCTCACCGGCCTGACCGACGCCGGGTTCGAGGTCACCGGCCGGGAGCACGGGGCCACCCTGGAGCAGGACCTGGCCACCTTCCGCCCGGACCTGGTGGTGCTGGACGTGATGCTGCCCGGCCGCGACGGCTTCGCGCTGCTGGAGGTGGTGCGCAGGCGCACCGCGGCCGGGGTGCTGCTGCTGACCGCCCGGGACGGCATCGACGACCGGCTGCGGGGGCTGCACGGCGGCGCGGACGACTACCTGGTCAAGCCGTTCGTGCTGGCCGAGCTGGTCGCCAGGGTGACGGCCGTGCTGCGCAGGCTGGGCCGGACGCCGTCGTGCGTGCAGGTCGGCGACCTGGTGCTGGACGGGGCGGCCGGCACCGTGCTGCGCGGCGGCCGGCCGATCGAGCTCACCGCGACAGAGCGGCGCCTGCTCGACCAGCTGGCCGCGCACCGCGACCGGGTGCTCAGCAAGGTGCAGCTGCTGACCTCGGTGTGGGGTTACGAGGACTTCGACCCGAACCTGGTCGAGGTGCACATCTCCGCGCTGCGCCGCAAGCTCGGCGAGCCCCGGCTGCTGCACACCGTGCGCGGGGCCGGTTACGTGCTGCGCGCCGAGTCGCCGTGACCGGGCCGGACGGGTCTCCCGCGCACCCGGCCGAGCCCGCGCACCCGGCCGGGCCCGGGGCGCCTCGGCTGCGGACCGTCTCGCTGCGCCGCCGGGTGGTGCTGTCCAGCCTGGCGGTGCTGGCCGTCGTGCTGCTGGTGGTCGGCGTGCTGGCCGAGGTGTTCGTCGGGGTGCAGTCCCGCGCGGACCTGACCGCCAGGCTGACCGAGCGGACCACCCTCGCCGGGCAGCTCGCCGGCCAGGGGCTGACCCCCGACGAGCTGGTCGACCGCCTCGACGGCCAGGGCATCCGGGTGCGGCTGGTCACCGCCGGCGGGGTCAGCTACGGCGCCGGGGAGGGTCGCCCGGGCCGGGGCCGGTGGGGGCCGCCGCCGGGCAGCCTGGTGCGGCGGGTGCAGGTCGACGGCTCGCGGGTGATGCTGTTCGCCGACGCGGGTGAGCTCACCGCGGTGCAGCGCAGGCTGAGCCGGGTGCTGGTGCTGCTCGGGGTGGCCGGGCTCGTCGCCGCGGCGCTGGCGCTGCTGGCCACCACCCGGGTCGCGCTCGCCCCGCTGGACGCGATGACGGCGCTGGCGCGCTCGATCACGGCGGGCGGCCGGGGTCGGCGGCTCGCCCCGAACCGCGCCGACACCGAGCTGGGCCGCACCGCGCGCGCGTTCGACGACATGCTGGACGCGCTGGAGGGCGCCGAGCGGCAGGCCAAGGACGCCGAGGCCACCGCCCGCGCGTCCGAGGAGCGCACCCGGCAGTTCGTCGCCGACGCCGCGCACGAGCTGCGCACCCCGATCGCCGGGCTGCGTGCCGCCGCCGAGGCCGCGCTGAGCGTCCGGGCGTCCGGCGAGGAGCGGGAACGGCTGCAGATGCTGCTGATCCGGGAGGCCGGGCGGGCCGGGCGGCTGGTGGAGGACCTGCTCGCGATGGCCCGGATCGACGCCGGGCTGCGGCTGGACCGGCAACCGGTGGCGCTGGCCGAGCTGGCCACCGCCGAGGTCGAGCGGGTCCGGCTGCTCGCACCCGGGCTGACGGTGACCGTGCGGCGGGACGACGGGCCGCCGGTGGTGGTGCCCGGCGACGCCGGACGGCTGGCCCAGGTCCTGGCCAACCTGCTCGGCAACGCGCGGCGGCACACCCCGGACGGTGGCGCGGTCACCGTGACGGTCGGCCGGACGGACACCGAGGCCACGGTGACCGTGGCGGACACCGGCCCCGGCGTACCGCCCGCCGAACGGGAGCGGATCTTCGACCGGCTGGTGCGGCTGGACGACGCGCGGGTCCGGGACGGCGTGTCCCCCGGCTCGGCCGGCGCGGGGCTCGGCCTGGCCATCGCGCGCGGGATCGCCCGGGCGCACGGCGGTGACCTGCGGTGCGGCGCCGACTCGGTCTTCGAGCTGACCCTGCCGCTGCACCCCCCGGCCGCCGACGCCCCGGCCCTCCCCCGGCCGCCCGCCGAGCAGCCACCCGCCGAGCCGCCGCGGCCCGACGAGCACGCGAGATCCGAGCCCTGAGGGAAGATCGCCGTTCCGCGCGGATAGACCGCGATGGTCGCGGCGGAACCGCCCAGACGGCGATCTTCCCGGGCGAACGCCACCAGGAACGGCGGTCAACACCCGCGGCCACGGCCGGCCGACCGGACGCCACCCCGCGCCGGCTCCCCGGATCAGGCCCCTTCGGGCGGCGTCACCTTGCGCACGTACAGCAGCCGGTCGCCGATCTCCAGCGCGTCCACCGCCGGGGCGTCCACCCGGTGCAGCGTGCCGTCCCGGACCACGCCGAGCACGATGTCGGACAGGTGCCGGGGTGACCCGCCGACCTCGGCCGTCTCCGCCTCCCGCTCGGCGATGGAGAACCCGACGTCCGGGGTGATCAGATCCTCGATCACGTTGACCACCGACGGGGTGGTCGTCGCCATGCCGAGCAGCCGGCCGGCCGTCTCGGAGGAGACCACCACCGAGTCGGCGCCGGACTGGCGGACCAGGTGCACGTTCTCCGTCTCCCGCACCGAGGCCACGATCGTCGCGTTCGGCGCGAGCTCCCGCGCGGTCAGCGTGACTAGTACCGCCGTGTCGTCGCGGGACACCCCGACCACTATCGAGGCGGCCCGCTGGGCACCCGCCGCGCGCAGCACCTCCGACCGGGTGGCGCTGCCGCTCACCGTGACCAGGCCCTTCGCGCTGGCCAGTCGCAGCCGGTCGGGGTCGCTGTCCACCACCACGATGCGCTCCGGCTCGACGCCGTCGCCCAGCATGGTGTCGACCGCGGCGCCGCCCTTGGTGCCGAAACCGACCACCACCACGTGGTTGCGCACCCGCGACCTCCACCTCTTGATCGTGATCACCTGCCGGGACCGCTCGGTGAGCAGCTCCAGCGTGGTACCCACGAGAACGATCAGGAACAGCAACCGCAGCGGCGTGACCACCAAGATGTTGATCAGCCGGGCGGAGTCCGAGGCCGGGGTGATGTCGCCGTACCCGGTGGTGGACAGGGACACCGTCGCGTAGTAGATCGCGTCCAGCAACGACAGGCCGTCGCCGTTGACGTCCCGGTAGCCGTCCCGGCCCAGGTAGACGACCGCGACGGTGGCCGCGAGCGCGAACAGCGCGATGCTGAGGCGCCGCAGGATGGCGCCGGTCGGGCTCAACCCCCTCGCCGGCATGTTGATCACGCCGGAACCGGGCGGCTCTCCGTCGGAGCGCGGCGACGTCACCCGGACAGAGTAGGGGAGCGGGGCGGTGCGACGGCGCCCCGGTGATCGGTGTCATCCTTCGCGGATGGCCCGCACACCCGACCCGACGACCGCGATGGTCGGTTTCCTGACCGCGATGGGCGTCTCGCACTTCGTCGTCCCCAGGCTGTTCGACCAGCTCGTGCCCGGGTCGCTGCCCGGCGGCGCCCGGACCTGGACCTACCTCTCCGGGGTGGCCGAGGTGGCCACCGCGGCCGTCGTCGCGAGGCCGGAGACCCGCCGCACCGGCGGCCGGCTCGCCGCCGCGCTGTTCGTGGCGGTGTTCCCGGCGAACATCAAGATGGCGGTGGACTGGTCGGGCGGCCCGTGGTGGCAGCGGCTGCTCGCCTATGGCCGGCTCCCGTTGCAGGTCCCGCTGGTGCTGTGGGCGCTGCGCGTCTCCGGCGACCGGGTCTGACCGGACCCGGGGACCGGGTCCGACCCGGACGGGCACTCCGACCCGCCGGTCCCGACCCGCCGGTTCCGACCCCCTCGCTCAGCCTTGCCGGACCGGCCCGCCCACCGGGACGATCCCCGCCTCGGCCGCTCCGTCGCGCAGCGTGTCCAGCCCGAACGCGGAGATCGGGTCGAGCGCGCCGACGCCGGTGACGCCGTGCTCGGCGGCGTACCCCGCCGCCCAGGCCAGCAGGTCGGCGGTGATCGCGTAGGCGTCCGGCGAGGAGAGCACCACCGAGGACAGCACCCGCCCGGACGCGTCCCGCGCCTCGCCGGTGAAGTAGGACGTGGTGGCGGCCAGCCCGGCGGCGTCCGGCTCGTCCGACGCCCGCGAGGTCACCAGGCCGCCCAGGCCGAGCAGCGCCTTGGCCAGCGGGGGTGTGCGGGCGATCAGCGGGGTGATCCGCGAGGACAGGTGCACCGCCCGGCTGGCCGGCCCGAACCAGCCCAGGTAGGCGTCCACGTCGCGCAGCGAGGGCGCCACCCCTGTCGCGGCGAACCGGGGCAGCGCGAACTGCTCGGTGGCCCCGACGGTGATCGCCGGCCGGTCCTTCCCGCCCACCCGGAACGTGCGGAACCGGCGGGCGGCGGGCTCGGTGTGCAGCGCCCCGTCCGACCACCGGTACATCGGCTCGAGCAGCACGCCGAGCAGCGAGTTCAGCGTGCCCTTGGAGAAGCCCTGGCCCCGGCCGCCCGCGATGAAGTACCCGGTGTCCACGGCCGTGGTCGTGGCGCCGGCCTCCCGCAGCGCCAGCCCGCCGGCCAGCGTGCCGGGCACGTAGTCGTTGCCGAACGCGGTGAGCAGCGCGGCCCCGGTTCCCTCGGCCACCGGCCCGTACCGCTCGTAGACCTCCCGGATGAACGGCGGCTCACCGGTGGAGTCGAAGTAGACCGCGCCCGCCTCCGCCGCGGCCGACACCGCCGCCGCGCCGCGCTCGGTGAACGGCCCCACCGTGCTGACCAGCACGTCTCCCCGCTCGATCAGCGCGCGCACCGACGCCGGGTCGGAGCTGTCGGCCTGCGCCGTGGGCAGCCCGCCGAGCCGCTCAGCCACCGACGCGAGCTTCGCCGGGTTCCGTCCGGCGAGCACCGGGCGCAGCCCCCGGCGGGTCATCGCCTCGGCGGTGCGCGCCCCGGTGTAACCGGTGGCGCCGAGCAACACGATCTTGGCCGTCATCCGCCGAGGGTATCCGGGTCAGCCCTCGCCGGCCGGCTCCGACGGACTGTCCGTGCCCCGGGTCACGTCGCCGGCCACGTCCGGGTCGGTGCTGCCACCGGAACCCGCGCCCGGGGCCGGCAACCCGCGCAGCAGCGCGCGTAGCCCGGCGGCGTCGAGCAGGTCGGCCGGGCGCAGGGTGACGTCGGCGCGCACGTAGTGGAACGCCGCGCGCACCCGGCCGACCGGGCACCCGGTCAGCGCCGCCCAGGCGAGCCGGTACGCGGCCAGCTGCACGCTCAGCGCCGGCAGCCGCGCCCGGTCGGGTACCGCGCCGGTCTTCCAGTCCACCACCGTCCAGCCGCCGTCCGGGTCGGCGAACACCGCGTCCATCCGGCCACGCACCCCGACGCCGTCCACCTCGGTCTCGAACGGCACCTCCACCTCCGACGGGCGGCGGTCCGCCCACGCCGAGGCCAGGAACGCCGCGCGCAGCTCGTCGAGGTCGGTGTCGGCGGCGGCGCCCTCGTCGGCCGCGCCGGGCAGCTCGTCGAGGTCCAGCAGCCGGGTGGCGCCGAACCGCTGCTCCAGCCAGGCGTGGAACGCGGTGCCCCGGCGGGCGTGCGGGTTCGGCGGGTACGGCATGGGCCGCCGCAACCGGGCGGCCAGCGCCTCCGGGTCGGCGGCCAGCTCCACGAGCTGGCTGACCGACATCGCCCCGGGCAATGCGACCTCCGGGCGGGAGCGGCGTACCCGGTCGCGCTCGGCCAGCAGCGCGTCGACGTCGGCGGCCCAGCCCTCCGGGTCCTCCGCCGGGCCGAACATCTCCAGCTGGGCCGGGGCCGCGTCCGGCTCGGTCAGCTCGGCCAGCGCGCCGCGCACCAGGTCGGCGCCCCGGCGCACCGCGGCCAGCCGCCTGCCCAGCGGCTCGCCCGGCCACACCGCGGTGGCCGGGGCGGCGGTGACCGGGTTCGGCTCGTCGTCGGCCGGCGGCCCGGCCCAGTGCTCCACGACCAGGTCGGGCTCGCGCGCGGCGATCGCGGACAGCTCCTCCAGGAAGTCGGACGGCCCGCGCGGGCGCTCCCCGGTCGCACCCCACCAGTGCCCGGACAGCAGCAGCACCCGCTCGGACCGGGTGATCGCCACGTACAGCAGCCGGCGCTCCTCGGACAGCCTGCGCTGCTCCAGTGCCTCCTTGTGCGCGGTCAGCGCGTCGGTGACCTCCTTGCGGTTGCCGTCGGCCGGCAGCGCGGGCTCGGGCAGGTCGGGCGCGTCGCCGCGCAGCGTCACCGGCAGCTCGGCCGGGTTGGTCAGCCACGACCCGGTCCTCGGCGCGCCGGGGAACACCTTCTTCACCAGGTGCGGCACGGCCACCAGCTCCCACTCCAGGCCCTTGGCCGCGTGCACGGTGAGGATCTGCACCCGGTCGGTGGCCACCTCCACCTCGCCGGGGCTCAGCCCGTCCTCGGCCTGCTCGGCGGTGGCCAGGTAGTCCAGCAGGGCGGGCAGCGACGGCACGTCGGCGCCGGCGGCGAACTCGGCCACCACGTCGGCGAACGCGTCCAGGTGCGCGCGGCCGGCCGGGCCGGGGCGGGCGGCGGTCTCCACGTCGAGCAGGAGCGTCCGCTCGGTGTCCGCGACCAGGTCGGGCAGCCCCGCCCAGCCGGTGGCCCCGGCCCCGCCGGCCCGGCCGCGCAGGTGGGTCAGCTCGTTGGCCAGCCGGCGGATGCGCCGGTAACCGGCCTCCGAGTAGCGCTCCGGCGGACCCGGGTCGTCCAGCGCGTCGACCAGCCCGGCCTGCTCGGCGAGCTCCCCGGGCAGGGCGCCGGCCACCAGCCCGGTCACCAGGTCGGGCGCGCGATCGCCCGCGCCCGGCCGGGGGGTCGTGCCGGCCAGCTCGCGGGCGCGCGCCCACAGCGCGGCCAGGTCGGCGGCCCCGACCCGCCACCGCGCGCCGGTGAGCAACCGCATCGCCGCCGTCCCGGCCAGCGGGTCGGCCACCAGCCGCAGCGCGCTGACCAGGTCGCGCACTTCGGGCTCGGACAGCAGCCCGCCCAGGCCGACCACCTCGACCGGCACCGCCCTGGCGCGCAGCGCGGCGGCCATCGCGGCCATGTCGGCCCGCCTGCGGACCAGCACCGCGGCGGTCGGCACCGGCGCGTCGGCGTCCAGCGCGGCGTGCCAGCGACCGGCCAGCGCGTTGGCGGTCCAGTCGATCTCGGCCGTCACGTCCGGCAGCAACGCCAGCCGTACCGACCCGGTGGGCGCGCCGTCCCTCGGCCGCAGCTCGTCCACCGCCACGTGCGCCGGCCCGGTCGGCGCCGGCGTCGCCTGTGGCGTGGGCGTGTGCTCCGGCCCGGTCGGCATCGGCATCGGCATCGGCAGACGTAGTGGTTCGGACACCGCGTTGGCCAGCGCGAGCACCTCGGCGGGGTTTCGGAAGCTGGTCAGCAGGCCGTACCGGGTCGCCGGCCGCAGCCGACCCCCGCCCGCGCCACCGCCCGCGCCGTGGTCGAGGGCGCCGTCGCCGTCGAGGGCCGGGAAGTCGGTGCTGAACCTCGGCAGGTTCGCCGCGCTCGCCCCCCGCCAGCCGTAGATCGACTGGCACGGGTCGCCCACCGCGGTCACCGCGACCGGCCGCTCCCCCGGCGCGGCCCGGAACAGGGCGCGCAGCAGGATCCGCTGGGCGTGCCCGGTGTCCTGGTACTCGTCGAGCAGCACCGCCCGGTACCGGTCACGTTCCAGGGCACCGACGTCCGGGTGCGCGGCGGCGATCCGGGCGGCGACCGCCATCTGGTCGGCGAAGTCCATCGCCCGCTCCGAGCGCTTGCGCGCGGCGAACTCCTCCACCAGCGGCAGCAGCGTCACCCGCAGCCGCTGCGCGTCGGCCATCTTCTGGAACTCCTGGGACAGCGCCGCGCGCTGCCGGGGCGCCTTCGGCGCGTTCTCCACCAGGGTCACGAACGCCTCGGCGTGCGCGCGCAGCTGGTCCGGCTCGACCAGGTGCTCGCCCAGCTCCCCGGACAGCGCCAGCAGGTAGTTCGTCACGGTGGCCGGCACCCGGTCGATGTCCAGGTCGGCGGCCCAGGTCGACACCACCCGGTGCGCCAGCTGCCACGCGGCCGTCTGGGACAGCAGCCGTGCCCCCGGCTCGGCCGGCAGCCGCAGCGCGTGCTCGGCGACCAGCCGGCCTGCGTAGGCGTGGTAGGTCGCCACGGTGACGTCGCCCGCCTCGCCGGCCAGCGCGGCCTTCCGGGTGCCGGACGGGTCGAGGTCGTCGAGCAGCCGGGACCCGGCCAGCCGCCGCAACCGGGAGCGCACCCGGTCGGCCAGCTGCTGGGCGGCCTTGCGGGTGAACGTGAGGCCCAGGACGTGCTCGGGCAGCACCGCGCCGGTGGCCACCAGCCACACCACCCGCGCGGCCATCGTCTCGGTCTTGCCGGCCCCCGCCCCCGCGACCACCAGCGCCGGCTCGAACGGCGCCGCGATCACGGCGGCCTGCTCCTCGGTGGGCGGCGGCACCCCGAGCGCGGCGGCGAGCCGGGCCGGGGTGAGCCACTCGGTGCGGGTCTCGGTCAACGTCACGCGAGCGCCGCCCGTCGCGTCGGTGCGCTCATCCTCCGGGCACCCCCCGCCCGTCGTCGGTGACCGGGCAGCTGGTGCGCACCCCGCACCGCTCGCAGTCCGCGTTCTGCCGCGCGGTGTACGACGGCCCCCGGGTGGCCCCGGCACTGCTGTGCACGTGGCCGCGCCACTGCTCCAGCTGCTCCGCGTCCAGGCCCGGCTGGCCGCGCTCCTTGACGCTGCCGTCGGTGCGCCGGTCGGCAACGAACAGCAGCCTCGCCCCGCCGGGCACGACCTCTCCCGCCCCGCCCAGCACCTCGCGGAAGGCGCCGAGCGCCGCCGCCAGCTGGTACACCGCCAGCTGCGGGTGGGCCACCGCGTCGCCCTCGCTCACCGCCGTCTTGCCCGTCTTCACATCGATGATCACCGGCCGGCCGTCGGCGTCGCGCTCCAGCCGGTCCACCCGCCCGCGCAGCGTCACCGGCGGACCGTCGCCCTGCGCCTCCAACGCCAGCTCCAGCCCCTGCTCCACGGCGACCTCGGTGAGCCCGGCGGCGCGGCTGTTCCGCAGCCAGCTCCGGAACGCGGTGAGCATGCCGCGCACCCGTTCCAGCTCGCGCCGACTGAACCACGGGGCGCCCGCGTCGACCGCCGACCACGCGCGCCGCAGCGCCGTGTCGACCTGCGTGTCGTCGGCCCCGTCGGCCACCGCCTGCACCAGGGCGTGCACCAGCGAGCCGGTCACCGAGGGCAGCGCCGCGCCGTCGTCGCCGCCGTGCCGCTCCAGCAGCCACTTCAACGGGCAGGTCATGATCTTCTCGACGTCCGAGGGGGACACCGGCACCGGCCGGTCGTCGGCCCGCAGCGGGTCGTCGGTGGACACCGAGGAAAGGCCGTACCAGTGGTCCGGGTGGGCGCCCCGCACCCCGGCGGCGGCCAGCCGGCCCAGCTGCGCGGCGGCCCGCTCCCGCCGCCCCGGCGGGCTGTCCTCCTCGGGGGTGGTCACCGCCCTGCGCAGCTCGCCGACCAGCTCGGCCAGCACCAGGGCGCGCGGCGGGCGGGTCACCGGGCGGACCGCGTCCGGCTCGGACCCGGCCGGCTCCGGGTCGAGCTCGTCGAGGAACCGGGACGGCTGCTCGTCCTCCCCGCGCACCCCCGAGACCAGCAGCGTGTCTCGCGCGCGGGTGCACGCCAGGTAGAACAGCCTGCGCTCCTCGGCCAGCAGGGGCGCGGTGCGGGACAGCCGCTGGCCGGCCGGCGCGGGTCCGGCGCGGTCGGCGGCGGGGTCGGCACCGGGGTCGGCGGCGCGTTCCAGGCCGTCCAGCGCGTCCACCATCCGCTCGACACCGAGCAGCGTGCCGCGCAGCCGCAGGTCGGGCCAGGCCCCCTCCTGCACCCCGGCAACCGCGACGACCGGCCACTCCCGGCCGCGCGCGGCGTGCGCGGTGAGCACCGCCACGGCCTCCCCCTCCGGCGCCCTCGGAGCCAGGCTGTCGCCCGGGATGCGCTGGTCGGCGACGTAGCGGACGAAGCCGGCCACGTCGCCGCCGCCGGGCAGCCGGTCGGTGTAGCGGGCCGCCGCGTCGAACAGCGCCACCACCGCGTCCAGGTCGCGGTCGGCCTGCGCACCGGCCGGGCCGGGATTCGCGCTCGCGGCCGCCCACCGGCCGGCCAGCCCGCTGGCCTGCCAGACCCGCCAGAGCACCTCCTCGGCGCTGGCCCCGTCCTGGTCGGCGCACCGGGCCAGGCCGAGCAGGTCGGCCACCGCGCGCAGCGGCCGGGAGTCGCGGGCGGTCAGGGTGGGCAGCGGGTCGGTGCGCCCGTGCGCGCCGTCGCGCAGCGCCCGGACCAGCAGGCCGTCGCTGCCGGCGTCCGGCCCGTCGGGGACGTCGGCCTCCGGGTCCGAATCGGGGTCGACGGGCGGCCCTGCCGCGGCGTCACCGCCGCCGGCCGGCTCGGCGGCGGGCCCTCCCCCGGCGGCGTCCGGCCCCGCGGCGGCGTCCGGCCCCGCGGCGGCGTCCGGGCCGGCGGAGGCGTCCCCGGCGGAGGCGTCCCCGCCGCCGGCCAGGTGCAGGGTCAGCAGGCCCCGGCGCAGCCGGCGCAGCCGCAGCGGGTCGGCCGCGCCCAGCGGCGAGCTGAGCAGCGCGACCGCCGCGTCGGCGTCGATCCGCTCCGGGTCGGCCGCGCAGCGCAGCAGCAGCAGGATCGGCAGCACGGCGGGCTGGCGGGACAGCGGCAGCTCGTCCGGCGGCACCGCCATCGGCACCCCCGCGGCCAGCAGCGCCCGCCGCAGCACCGGCAGCGACCGCGTCGTCGAACGCACCAGCACGGCCATCGCCGACCAGGGCACCCCGTCAGTGAGGTGCGCGCGCCGCAGCCGGTCGGCCACCCAGCTCGCCTCCTGCGCGGCCGAGCCGAACACCCGAACCGACAGCGCCCCGGCCGGCCCGCCGCGCCGGCCCTCGGTGCGCCGCCGCCCCGGACCGGCCCCGGGCAGCCGCGCCGCCAGGCGTGCGGTGGCCGCCCGCAGCTCCGGCGCCGCGCGGTGGTCGGCGGTGAGCACGACGGTCCGCGCACCGCCCGGGTCGGCATCGCGCAGCGCCGTCGGGTCGGCGCCCCGGAACCCGAGCACGGCCTGGTCGGGGTCGCCGGCGAGCAGGTGTGTCTCGGCGGTCTCGCCGAGCAGGGCCACCAGCTGCATCTGCTGCGGGTCGAGATCCTGGGCGTCGTCGGCGAGCAGGTGGCGGATGCGCTGCCGCTCGGCGGCGAGCAGATCGGGATCGGCGGCCAGCGAGTCGAGCGCGGCGGCCACCAGCTCCGCCGCGTCCAGCGCCGTCGAGGTGGCCTGCGGCGCCTCGCTGCCCGCCGCCCCGCGCAGCAGGTTGACCTGCTCGTAGCCCAGGAAGAACCGACCGGCGGCGGCCCACTCCGGCACCTCGTACCGCGCGCCGAGCTCGGCCAGCTCGTCCGGCCCGAGACCTCGCTCGGCGGCCCGCAGCAGCAGGTCGCGCAGCTCGGTGGCGAAGCCGGGCACCTCCAGCGCGGGACGCAGCCGGTCCGGCCAGCCCGAGCCCGGCACGTCGCCCTCCACCTCGCCGGCGAGCAGCTCGCGCACCACCGCGTCCTGCTCGGGCCCCGCGAGCAACCGGGGCGGCGGGTCGCCGACCCGGCCGGCGTAGAGCCGCAGCAGCCCGAACGCGTAGGAGTGCACGGTGCGCACCAGCGGCTCGCGGACCGTGCCGAGGCTGCCGATGAGCCCCGCGGTGATACGTTCCCGCAGCTCACCGGCCGCGCGCCGGCTGGACGTCAGCACCAGCACGTGCTCCGGGTCGACCCCGGACCGGATGCGGCGCAGCACCGACTCCACCAGCACCGTGGTCTTGCCGGTGCCCGGGCCACCGAGCACCCGCAGCAGGCCCCGCTCGTGCTCGAGCACCCGCCGCGAGGCCTCGTCCCACACGGGCTCGGGGGCGGCCGGCCGGAGGCGGCGGACCAGCAGCGGACGGGTCACGGCAGGCATGGAACCACGGCGGTCCGACACCCGGGCGTGCGGACCCGTCCTATCCTGCGGAGGTGGACGCGGAGACCGCCGACCGGGTGCGCGAGATCATCGCCGCCATCCCGGTGGGTAGCGTGCTGAGCTACGGCGAGGTGGCCGCCCGTGCCGGGGTGCCATCGGCCCGGCTGGTCGGCCGGCTGCTCGCCGAGGACGGCCAGGACCTGCCGTGGCACCGCGTGCTGCGCGCTGACGGCACCTGCGCGCCCCACCTGGCCGACGAGCAGCTCGCCCGGCTGCGCGCCGAGGGCCTCACCGTGGTCGGCCGCCGGGTCCGCCGCGGCTGACCGGCCGGGCACGTCCGGCGGACCCGCGACGTACCGGCGCCCGGCTACTCCCCCGGTCCGCGAGCGGTGCGGCCGGGCGGTCCGACAGGGCCGGTCAGCCGCACCGACCGCCGCGCCGGCGGTCGCCACCCCGACGCCCGGATCCGTCCTGGTGTCGGCCGTGCCGGCCCCGGTCGTGGTCGCCGTGCTGCCCATGCCGGTCGTGCCGCTCCCCACTGGCCGTCGACCACGGCCACCGGGAGCGCTCCCGCTGGTGACCGCCCGCCGTCCGCCCCGGGTGGCTCGACCGCGCCCTCGGTGGGGTGAGCCCGACCGAGACGGTACGCACGTCCGCCGCGGCCGGCCCGGCACCGGGCACGGCAGGCCCGGCTCCGGGCAAAGGCGGCGCGGTGGGATCCGAGCTGCTGCTCGTGCCGGGCACGGCAGCGGAGGTGCCGGGCACGGCAGGCACGCCTCCAGCAGGCACGCCTCCGGCAGGCACGCCTCCGGCAGACACGCCTCCGGCAGACACGGAACCGGCAGACACGGAACCGGCAGGCACGGAACCGGCAGGCACGGAACCGCCGGCCGGCCGGACCCCTGGTCCGGTGCCCGGCAGGACACCCCCTCGGTCCGGCGGCGGCAGGTCCGGCGGGTCTGCCGGATCCGTGGCGCCCGTCCGGCCCTCGGTGAGGTCGACCACCGACCGCACGACCGGCGTGGTCTGGTCGACGGTGTCCGGCAGCGGGCTGCGCAGCGCCAGCTCGGTCCCGTCGCGCAGCGACCGCAGATCCTGCTGGCGGGCGTCGCGCAGCTGCTCGGCCAGGTCCCGCTGCTGCCGGAGCTGCCGGCGGGTGGCGGCCTGCTGCGGCCCGTCCTGGTCCGGCGCCGCGTGCAACGCCTGGTCGAGGCTGGCGACCTGGCGTTGCGCGGTGACCAGCGCCGCGCTCGCCGTGTCGACCGACTGCACGACGGCCAGCTGGGAGGTCAGCACCACCCGCTGCTGCTCGAGCAGGGACTTGCGGGCCAGCAGCGCGCGCACCGGAGCCGGCGGTTCGGCCCGCCTCGGCGACCGGACCGTGCGCCGCCAGTTCCGCTCCGCCTCGCCGATCATGGCCAGCTGGCCGTCCAGGTCGGCCAGCGCCGCGTGCGCCCGCTCCGTCCACGCCACCGGGTCCGGGGCCGGGGCCGCCGATGCGCTGCCGTCGGCGGGCACGGTGGCATGGTCCGCCGCGACCCAGGCGGCACCGGCCAGGATGCCCACCACCCCGAACACGGCCACGGTGCGCCGCGCCCGGACGTCCCGGCGGCCGGCGGCCGCCGCTCGCCGCGCGGGTCTCGCCGCCCTCCCGGCGGCACCGGACCGGGCCGCCCCGCCCGGCCTCGCCGTGCCGGCCCCGTGGCCCGTCGCTCGCGGAGCGGCGGCCCGCGCCGCGCCGGAGCCGCCGGCCGCCGCTCGGCCCGGCGGCTCGGGATCGGACGGCGTCGCGGGGCCGTCGGGGGCGGCAGGGTCGACGGGGACAGCGGAGTCGACGGGGACAGCGGAGTCGACGGAACCACCGACCCCGGCGGATCTGTCGGTGGTCCCGGCGCCAGGGGGCGCGTCGGTGATCCCGACCGCATCGGACGTGTCGGTGGTGCCGACCCCAAGGGACGTGTCGGCCGCCCCACGAGCGGATCTGTCGGTGGTCCCGGCACCAGCGGATGTCTCGACCGTTCCGGCACCGGACGAGGGGGCGGGGGCGTCTCCCGCCACGGCGCTGCCGGCCGCGCCGTCGCCCGGCTCGACGCCGGCCGCCGACCCGCCGTCGCCGCCCCGCCAGGGTGCCGCGTTCTCCGCATCACCGGCCACCTCGAGATCCGGCCCTCGCTCGGAATGCGCGCTCTGTTCTGCGCCACCGGCCGGTTCGGAGTCACCGGCCGGTTCCCCGGCACGCGGCCGGTGCGCGCCGGCACCCGGTCGAGACGCCCCGGCACGCGGCCGGGACGCGCCGGTCGGGCTCGACCGGACGGCGGGCCGGGCATCGCCCTCCTCGTGGCCCCCCCGTTCGGCCTCGGGACCGGTGTCCGCCCGGGCCGTGTCCGCCCGGGCCGCGGGCGCGGCGGGCCCGGCGGGCTCGGCAGCGGTCCGGGTTCGCGGGGCGGGGGCCGAACCGCCGGGTGGGTGCGCTGGCCGGGTGGACTGCTCCAGCCTGCGCTTGCGGGCGGCGGCGCGGTGCGCGGGTGAGCAGTACTTGCGTCCGGGCCGCCCGGGCGGGTCCTCGATCATTTCCGGGCAGCCGGGGAGCGCGCAGCGCCGTGCCGACGGAGCAGTCATTCCCCTCTGTCCCCCAGCAGCCCAGACACCACCCGCGGACGCGACTCGCATTTGATCACTAATCGCGTTTGTCGATGTCCGGCACGCTACCGGGGAGTCGTCGAATTACCGGTGACCGAAATGGCGGGCGCGCCGCACCCACTCCCATCGGGCGACGGCCGCGCCATGCGCCGCCGAGGGACCTCAGGCGACCTCGGGGTCGCCGTGCAGCGGCCGGCGCAGCTCGGCCCGGTAGCGGGTGACCACCGCGTCCACCACCCCCGCGTGGACGCCCAGCGGGGCCGCCGTGACGTCGGCGCCGGCACCGTCCAGCCAGCCCTGGAAGACGCCGGGTGCGAGCAGCCAGCTGGCCGCCGCTACCCGTCTCCCGTCCGTGCGCAGCTCCTCGACCAGCGCCGAGACCCGGGGTTCCGCGCTGGTCAGGTAGCCGACGCGCACCGGGCACCCGAGCCGCCGGCCCAGCGCCCTTGCCGCCGCGCGTACCGCACCGCCCGCCTCGGGGTCGCGGGAGCCTGCGGCGGCGAGGACCGTGGTGTCGCCCGGTCGCCAGCCGGCCTCCCGCAGCCGGTCCTCGGCCGAGGCGACCAGCCGGGGATGCGCGCCGAGCGCCGGCGTCACCCGTGCCCGGTCGGCCATTCCGGCGGCCTCCAACTGCTCGGGAAGATCGATACGGACGTGATAGCCGGGAGCCAGGAACACCGGCACAACAATCACTTCAGAATACTTTTGCAACTCTGGCATCACCTGTCCCATAAATGGACCGGAGACATCACAGAATGCCAGCCGCACCACGGTGTCCGGCAGCCGACAGGCCACCTCGGCGGCCAGCCTGCGGGACACCGCCGCCCCGGCCGCCGCCCGGGTCCCGTGCGCCACCAGCAGGAGCGCCCGGGTCACCGCCCGTCCCCGGACACGCAGTGCCCGCCGAGCGGCGCCGGGCCGGAGCCCGGGTCCAGCGCCAGCCGGTAACCGCGCTTGACCACCGTCTGCACCAGCCGGGGCCGGCCCAGCGCCGAGCGCAGCCGGGCCATCGCCGTCTCCACGGCGTGCTCGTCGTCACCGCCGCCGGGCAGCGCGCGCAGCAGCTCGGCGCGGGTGATCACCCGCCCGGGCCGGCGCGCCAGCGCCCGCAGCAGCGCCATCCCGGCCGGCGGCACCGCGCGCAGCTCGCCGTCCACCAGTGCGGCGTGTCCGCGCAGCTCCAGCCAGTGCCCGGCGACCGGGTAGGTGCGGGCCAGCCGGGGCGCCTCGGCCTCCAGGGTCCGCACCATCGCCCCGAGCCGGGACCGCTTGGGCTGCGCCGTCGGGATGTCCCTGGCCTCCAGCGGCGCCGCGGTCACCGGCCCCACGCACACCACCAGCACCGGGCCGGCCAGCGCCCGGACCAGCTCGTCCCGCAGGCCGCGCTCGGCCGCCCTGGCCAGCATGCTGGCCGCGGCCGGTGCGCTGGTGAAGGTGACCGCGTCGACCGAGCCGGCCAGCACCGCGTCGGTCAGCCGGTCCAGCGGGCCGAGGTCGGCCGGCGGCACCCAGCGGTACACCGGCACCTCGATCACCTCGGCACCCGCGCAGGTCAGCGCCTCGACCATGTCCGGGAGCGGCTCGCCGTGCAGCTGGACCGCGATCCGCTTGCCCTCCACCCCGTGCTCGAGGAGGTGCTCGAGCACCTCGGCCGAGGACTCGGAGGCCGGCGACCAGGCGTCGGTCAGCCCGGCCGCGCGCACCGCACCGCGCGCCTTCGGTCCCCGGCACAGCACGGTGCCCCGGCCCAGCGCGGCGAGCAGGTCCTCGCCCAGCCCCCACCCCTCGGCGGCCTCGATCCAACCGCGGAACCCGATCCCGGTGGTGGCCACCGCGATGTCCGGCGGGGTGGTGATCAGCGACTCGGTGGCGGCGGCCAGCTCGGTGTCGTCGGGCAGCGGCACGATGCGCAGCGCGGGTGCCTGCAGCACGGCGGCGCCCCGGCGCTCCAGCAGGGCGCCGAGCTCCTCGGCGCGGCGCGCGGCAGTGACCCCGACGGTGAACCCGGCGAGCGGGGGGACCGGCGGGTGGGTGGTGGGAGCGGTCACGGCGGTCACGCCAGCTCGACCCGGACCCAGCCGTCCGCGAGCGTGACTGCGAACACGTCGACCTCCTGGCCTGGTTCGTCCAGACACCGGCCGGTGACCAGGCTGAACGCTTGTTTGTAGATCGGGGATGCGACGACGGGCTCGCCACCGCGGTCCCCCACGATGCCCCGCGACAGCACCGCGGCGCCACTGCAGGGGTCGACGTTGTCGATGGCGTACACCACAGGGCCGTGAGCTGGGCCGTCGGCGGCTCCGTCGGAGCCGTCCGGGCCGTCCACCCGGAACAGCGCGACCTGCCGGCCCCCGACCAGCGCGGCCACCCCCCGACCCGGCTGCAGCCGGTCCAGCCGGCACGCCGTCGTCCAGGTGCCCCCCGCCACGCTCCCGGCCTGTCTCTCCTCGGTGGTTGTCATCGGGCGACCTCCAGCTCGGGGCCGGCGATCAGGACCGGTTGGCTGCCCCGGTCGTGGCCCACCGGCACCTTCTGCCCCCGCCGGTCGACGAACTCGATCGTCGGGTCGGGGGTGTCCGGCGCGTTGACGAACGAGGTGAACCGCTCGAGCTTGGCCGGGTCCTCCAGCACGCCGCGCCACTCGTCTGAGTAGCTCTCGACGTGCGCGGCAATCGCCGCGTCCAGCTCGGCGCAGATGCCCAGCGAGTCGTCCATGATCACCTCTCGGAGGTGGTCCATCCCGCCGTCCATCGCCTCGATCCACGGCGCGGTCCGCTGCAGCCGGTCGGCGGTGCGCACGTAGAACATCAGGAACCGGTCGATGGTCCGGACCAGCGTCCCGGTGTCCAGGTCCGAGGCCAGCAGCTCGGCGTGCCGGGGGGTGAACCCGCCGTTCCCGCCGACGTAGAGGTTCCAGCCGGTCTCGGTGGCGATCACCCCGAAGTCCTTGGAGCGGGCCTCGGCGCACTCCCGGGCGCACCCGGACACCCCGGACTTGACCTTGTGCGGGCTGCGCAGGCCCCGGTAGCGCAGCTCCAGCGCGACGGCCATGCTCACCGAGTCCTGCACGCCGTAGCGGCACCAGTCGGTGCCCACGCAGGACTTCACCGTGCGCAGCGCCTTGCCGTAGGCGTGCCCGGACTCGAACCCGGCGTCCACCAGCCGCCGCCAGATGGCCGGCAGCTGCTCCACCCGGGCGCCGAACATGTCGATCCGCTGCCCGCCGGTGATCTTCGTGTAGAGCCCGAAGTCCCTGGCCACCTCCCCGATCACGATCAGCTTCTCCGGGGTCACCTCGCCGCCGGGGATCCGGGGCACCACCGAGTACGTGCCGTTGCGCTGCAGGTTGGCCAGGAAGTGGTCGTTGGTGTCCTGCAGGGTGGCCTGCTCGCCGTCCAGGATGTGCCCGCCCTCGCCGGCCGTCGAGGCCAGGATCGAGGCCACCGCCGGCTTGCAGATGTCGCAGCCCCGGCCGGTGCCGTGCCGTGCGACCAGCTCGGAGAACGTCCGGATCCCGGAGCCGGCGACGATCTCGAACAGTTCCCGCCGGCTGTGCGCGAAGTGCTCGCACAGCGCGGTGGACACCTCGACGCCCTCGTTGGTCAGCAGCGTCTTGAGCATCGGAACGCACGACCCGCAGCTGGTGCCGGCCCTGCTGCACGCCTTGAGCGAGGGCACGTCGTGCGCCCCGCCGGCGATCGCCTCGCGCAGCGCGCCCTTGGTCACCGCGTTGCACGAGCAGATCTGCGCCGAGTCGGGCAGCGCGTCCGAGCCGAGCTCCACCCCGCCGGGGGAGATCATCGCCACCGGGTCGGCCGGCAGCCGCTCGCCGACCAGCGGACGCAGCGTGCCGTACCGGGAGGCGTCCCCGACCAGCACCCCGCCGAGCAGTGTCTTCGCGTCGTCGGAGACCACCAGCTTCTGGTAGCTGCCGGCCACCGGGTCGTTGACCACGACCTCCAGCGCGCCCTCCTGCGTCGCGTGCGCGTCGCCGAAGCTGGCCACGTCCACACCGAGCAGCTTGAGCTTGGTCGAGGTGTCCAGGTCGGCGTCCCGCAGCGCGGCCGAGCCGCCGAGCAGCCGGTCCACCACCACCTCGGCCATCGCGTAGCCGGGGGCGACCAGCCCGTAGGTCCGGCCCGACCCGCCGGACGGCACCGCGGCGCACTCGCCGATCGCGTAGACCGCCTCGTCGGGGGTGCGGCAGTGCGCGTTGACCAGCACGCCGCCCCGCTCGCCGACCGGCAGCCCGATGCTCCGGGCCAGGCCGTCCTCCGGGCGGATGCCGGCGGAGAACACCACCACGTCGGCGTCCAGCTCGACGCCGTCGGACAGCGCGGCGACCAGCCGGGTGTCGTGCCCCCCGGTGATCCGGTCGACGGACACCCCGCAGCGAACCGAGACGCCCAGCTCGGTGACCAGCCTGCGCAGCAGCGCCCCGCCGCCCTCGTCGACCTGCACCGGCATCAGCCGGGGCGCGATCTCCACCACCTGCGGCGAGAGTCCGAGCAGCCGCAACGCCCTCGCCGCCTCCAGCCCGAGCAGCCCGCCGCCGACGACCACCCCGGAGCGGCGGCCGGCGTGCCGGTCCGCCACCGACTCGGCGGCCGCTTCCTTGATCGCATCGAGGTCGTCGAGTGTGCGGTAGACGAAGCAGCCGGGCAGGTCCCTGCCCGGCACCGGCGGCACGAACGGGTACGACCCGGTGGCCAGCACCAGCGCGTCGTACTCCAGGTCGGCCCCGCTCCCGGTGCGCACCACGCGGGCCTCGGTGTCCACCCGCTCGACCGTCTCGCCCAGCCGGAACTCGACCAGCTCGTCGTCCCGGACCTCCGGGCTGACCAGGCTCAGCGCCTCGGCGTCGACGCCCTCGAAGTAGGTGGACAGCGCCACGCGGTCGTAGGCGGGGCGGGTCTCCGCGCCGATCACCACGATCCGCCAGCCACCCTCGGTGTCCCGCGCGCGCAGCGACTCCACGAACCGGTGCCCGACCATCCCGTGACCGACGACCACGACCGTCCGGCGCGCGGTCATGCCGCCGCCCCCGTCGGCTCGGCCCCGGCGACCGCGACCGGCAGGGCGACCGGCACCACCCGCCGCGCGCGCCCGGCGGCCAGGTCCCGTCGGCGCATCGCTCCCGGGAAGCGGGCGCGGGCTGATCCGTGTCCGATGGCAACGTTTTGGCGAGGCACCCGGCCACGCTAAGAAAGGCGCGTTACGACCAGGGGGCAGGGCATGACGTCGGCGTTACGCTCCGCTCAAACTGCCACGTCACCCCGGGTGAAGGCGCCACGGCCGCTCCGGGCCGGTACCTCACGACGCGGCAGGTCACCGGGTCCGCGCGGGGACCCGGTGACCGCCTGAGGGCCGTCCGGGCCTAGGCCGCCGTGGGCCGGGGCCAGTCGTCCCCGTGCGGCGGCCGGCGGTCCCCGGCGAACTCGCCGGCCGCCGCCAGCACGTCGGCGTCGGGCACCGCGTCCCGGCGCATCCGGCCGCTGGCCCCCACCAGCGCCCGGTCCATCTGCCGGTAGGCGTGGATCGCGTCCGCCGTGCGCCGCAGCTCCCGCCGCTCCCCGGCGAGCCGCCGCTCACGGAGGGTCAGATGGATCTCCGCGAACCGCGTGCCGCCCAGCCAGCCGAGCAAGAAGATCACACCAGCGGCCACCACCAGGATTCCCATGATCACCAGACTCCCGCCACGACGAGCCGATCCGACCCGTTCAGTGAAGCGGGACGGCCCGGCACCGGGCGGGCCGAATACCGTCGTGCCTGGTCGAGGCCCGACGTCAACGGTTGAATGCTGGTCGTTCGTTGGGCAACATCTGGTCATGGCGGGCGACGGCGCGGACGTGACCAGCACGGACGTGACCAGCGCGGACCCGCCCAGCGCCGACCTGCACTCCGGGCTGTGCGCCGACCTGCGCCTGCTGCGGCTGCACGGGGTGCCCCGTGCCCGCACCCTCGCGATACCCCGGCTGCTGGCCGCCGCCGACCGGCTCGGCCACCGCGAGCAGTCCACCTCCGCCGACCTCGCCGTCACCGCGCTGCTGCGCCAGGCCGTCGACCGGCTGGGCGAGAGCCGGGAGGCGACCGCCGCCGAGCGGAGCTTCGGGTTGGCCCCCGGGCACAAGCTGTGGAAGGCCGCCGACCGCCGCCGGGCCGCCGCGCAGGCCCAGGGGGTGAGCCCGGAGACGTTCCGCAAGAGCTACGAGCTGGCCATCATCGACCAGCTGGCCAGCGAGATCCTGGGACTGCTCGACGAGTACCCGCGCAACGGCCGCCCGGCGCCCGAGTCCCCGGGGGTGCCGCCGCCCCGCCGGCCGGACCCGGGCCCGGCCGACCCGGGCCCGCCGGTCGCCCCGCTGTTCGAGCGGGAGCACCACGTGGCCGACGTGATCAGGGCCGCGCACGCCACCGCGGACTGGGCGCTGGTGGAGGGCATCTACCAGCAGGGGATGGCCATCGCGAGCAACCCGCACGTGCGGTTCCTGCCGGACGCCATCCCCGCGTTCTTCGCCGAGGCTCTGGGCCGTACGTCGGCCAACTACGCGGCCCGCGAGGAGGAGCTGATCCTGCACGGCCTCGGCGTCCTGGGCAACGCCGAGCACGCCAACCGCGTCACCCCGGAGCTGTTCCAGCGGCTCTACACCGACGAGCGGGTGGACCGGTTCTTCCGTTACTCCGCCGACGCGCGCCGTCGCCCCGGTCCCTTCGAGACGCTGGTGGAGACGGCCCGCAGGCTCCGCGACCTCGGCCGGCTGCGCGCGGCGCTGACCGGGGTGCCCACCTCGGCGGTGCTGAGCGGCTCGGTCGACTACGGCAGGTTCTTCACCGTGCGCGGGCACACCGAGTCGCTGCCCGGCTCGAACCTCGACCTCGTGCTGGTGGTGGCCGACCACGGCGTGCTGGACCGGGTCGCGCCGGCCCTGTCGACCCTGCAGGGCGCCGACGGCGAGGGTCTGGCCGCGCTGGTCGAGCGGGTGGGGGTCTGGCGTGGGCTCGGCCTGGACGACGGCCACACCGTGTTCAGCCACCGGCTGCCGATGTGGAGCGACCAGCCCGACCCGCTGATGGCCTGGGCGCCGAACCGCGGCCGCTACCTGCTCGACCTGCACGTCGTCTCGCTCCCGGTGCTGCGCTGGATCCTGGTGGCGGACAGCACGATGCTCAGCGCCACCGTGGCGGGCGGCTCGCGGTCGGTCCGGGACTACTGCCAGGACGAGGGCCGCCGCGACGAGCTCCAGCGCGGCTTCAGCGGGCGCAACCTGCGCACCCAGCTGGATGTCTCCGAGGTCGACCGGGGGCTCCTGCGGACCCACCGGGTGTACTCCATCCACGAGGACCGCTACTACCCCGGCCCGGTGCAGAACCTGATCCTGCCCCGGTTCACCCTGCCCTGGGAGGACGAGCCGGTCCGGGGCGCGCTGGAGGCCTTCCGGTGGAAGGTCGCGGAGCGGCTGCGGCACGAGCGGCGCGCGCACCCCTACGAGCTGCTCCGGATGAGCATGTCCCATCCGCGGTCGGAGGCCTTCGCCCCGCACGTGCTGCGCGCGGTGGACGCCGGGGAGCTCACCTGAGCGGTGCGCTCCCCGGCTGTCCCGGTGCCGGTCAGACTCCGGCGTAGGCCGGCTCGCCGGCCCGCTGCGCCGACTCGGCGCGCTGCTTGCGCAGGTAGATCGCGTAGGTCATCCCGGCACAGACCAGGTAGAAGACCAGGAAGGACCAGAACGCCGGCACCCCGCTCTTGGCCACCGCGAACGACTGGCGGAACGCCAGGTTGATCAGCAGGCCGCCCAGCGCGCCGACCGCCGAGATGATGCCGATCGCCGCGCCGCCGACCCGGCGGGCCCGCAGCAGGGCGGACTCCCGCTGCTCGCCGGCCTCGATCGCGGCCAGCGCCTTGGACCGGAAGATCGCCGGGATCATCTTGTAGGTCGAGCCGTTGCCCACCCCGGACAGCACGAACAGGGCGATGAAGCCGAGCGTGAACAGGGCCAGCGACGAGGTGCCCGAGGCGAGGATGCAGACCAGCGTGGCCACGCCCATCAGCAGGAAGTTCCAGAAGGTGACCCGGGTGCCGCCCACCCTGTCGGACAGCCAGCCACCGAGCGGCCGGATCAGCGAGCCGAGCAGCGGGCCGATGAACGTCACGGCCGCGGCCTGCAGTGGCGTGCGGTGGAACTCGTTCTGCAGCACCAGGCCGAAGGCGAAGCTGTAGCCGATGAACGAGCCGAAGGTGCCGATGTAGAGCACCGACATGATCGAGGTCTGCGGGTCGGTGACGGCCTCCTTGGCCGCGCCGGTGTCGTTGCGGACCGTGGACAGGTTGTCCATGAACAGCGCCGCGCAGATCGCCGCGATCACGATCAGCGGGATGTACACGGCCAGCAGCAGCCGGGGGTGCGCCACGCCGCTGAGCCCGATGATCAGCAGGCCGACCAGCTGCACCACCGCGACGCCGATGTTCCCGCCGCCGGCGTTGAGCCCCAGCGCCAGGCCCTTGCGGCCCTCCGGGAACAGCGTGTTGATGTTCGTCATGGACGAGGCGAAGTTGCCGCCGCCGAACCCGGCCAGCGCCGCCACCAGCACGAACGTGGTGTACGAGGTGCCCGGGTGCATCACGAACGCTGCCGCCACCGTCGGGATGAGCAGCAGCAGCCCGCTGATGACGGTGAAGTTCCGGCCGCCGAACCGGGCCACCCCGAACGTGTAGGGCACCCGCAGGATCGCGCCGACCAGCGTCGGCGTGCTCACCAGGAAGAACTTCCCCGCGGTGTCGACGTGGTACTCCGGCCCCATGAACAGGACGAACACCGACCACAGCGACCAGACCGAGAAGCCGACGTGCTCGACGAGGATGGAGAACCACAGGTTCCGGTTGGCCACCTTGCGACCCACGGACGCCCAGAACTCGGGGTTCTCCGGCTCCCAGTGATCGATCCACCGGCCTCGGCGGCCGGGCGGGGTGGCGGGGTCGACAGCGGTGGGTTGCTGATCGGCAGGCATGGACGCAGACCGTAGGAACCGTCCGTTACCCCTGCATGGCGCCAGGTGACGCCCGTGCAAAGTGCTGCTCATTCTCGCTGGCCCGGCGAGGTGAGCGGAGCCGATCTACAGCCGGTCGGCGATCACGTCGGCCGCGTGCTCGAGACCGCTCAGCGACTCCGCCGAGGAGGCCGGGTGCTGGGCGTGCAGCGCCACCCGGAACAGTAGCGCGCGCAGCAGCGCCTGCGGCCACCCGTCGAGTTGCGACCAGTCGCTGACCAGCTGACCGTCGGCGCCGCCCCAGGCGATCGCGTCGACCACGACCACCGCCGCCGCCCACTCCACCGGCCGCCAGTACGGCACCAGGTCGAGCACGGCGGGCGGCTGCCCCTCGGCGAACAGGACGGTGCCGAACAGGTCGCCGTGCACCACCTGGGCCGGCAACCGCACCTGCTCGCGGTGCTGGGCCAGCTCGGCGAACAGGGTGCCCCCGGTCCCCGGGTCGAGCGTGATCGTCCGCTCGCCCCAGGCCGCCGCGTCGGCGCGGGCGGCGAGGTCGTCGCGGTCGTCCAGCAGCCGGGGGCGCCGGACGGCGGCCGTGGCGGCGTGCAGCCGCAGCGAGGCGGCGATGAGCTCGTCGTACCGCGGCCGGGGCGAGCCGCTCACGTACTGGCAGGCGGAGTACCCGGCGACCACCCAGCGGCCGTCGGAGGACCGCACCGGGCGGGCGATCCGCACACCGTCGACGTCCAGCGTGTCCAGCACGCGCGCCGCCCACGCCGTGCGCACGTGGTCGGCCACCGGGCGGATCAGCACGTCGCCGCAGCGCCACGCGGGTGTGCCCGCCACCCGCAACGGCTGGGCCGTCACCTCCCGCACCCCGAAGGCGGTCTGGACGTGCGGGGGCAGTCCGTCCCGGGGGTTCCCCGACCCGGGTGGAAGCGGGCCGCGACCGGCGAGAGGCTCCGTCACAGTGCTCACGGTGAGCAACGGTACCTCCCGGTTCCGACCCCGTCGGTCACGCCACGCATACCACCGCCACCCGAGTGGCTGAGTTTGGGCGGCAAGGAGGGGCCTCCCGACACGGTGCGTGCGCACGTCACGTAATCGACGCAATTTGGCTAAAGAGGGTCTGTGAGCCAGCTGAGAGGTCTAGCGTCCCCCCCATGACCACCCAGCCGCCCGAGAATCGGCCCCCTGAGCACGGGATTCCGCATCAGAGCGGGCCGGCCGAGCATGATCAGCCCGCGACGCAGGGGCAGCCCTCTCAGGGGTACCCGCAGCAGGGCTATCCCGGCCAGGGTTACCCGCAGCAGGGCTACGGCCAGCAGGGTTCCCCGCAGCAGGGCTACCCGCCGCCGGCCGGTTACCCGCAGCAGGGGTACCCGCAGCAGCCCTACGGCCAGCAGGGGCAGCAGGGCTACGGCCAGGAGGGTTACGGCCAGCAGGGGCAGCCGCAGCAGGGCTGGCCCCAGCAGTCGTACCCGCCGCCGGCCGGCTACCCGCAGCAGGAGGGTTGGCCGGGGCAGGGGTACCCGCAGCAGGGCTACCCGGGCTACCCCGTGCCGGGTGGGCCGTCGCCGGACGACCCGCTGGTCCCGGCCGACTTCGGCGGCTGGTTCGAGCGGGTCATCGGCGTGGTCAAGCGCAGCTTCGCCCAGCTGGCTCTGCTCCAGGTGATCACCGCGCTGGTCAGCGCGGTGATCGGAATCGTGATGGCCGGGCTGGTCCCCGACCTGGACGGTTACGCCCAGGGTCTGGAGACGGGCACGCCGCCGGATCCGGCGGCGATCACCGCGGCCATCGGCCCGATCTTCGGACTCAGCTTCATCGGTGGAGTGATCTCGCTGGTGGTGGCGGCGTTCGTGCTGGGCGCCTCGGTGTTCGTGGCCATCCGCGACGCCGCGGGGCAGTCGGCCACCGCTCAGGAGGGGCTGCGCTTCGCCGCCGGCCGGGCGCTCCCGTTGATCGGCTGGTGGCTGCTCGCCTACCTGCTCGTGCTCGTCGGCACGATCCTGTTGGTGCTGCCCGGCATCTACCTGGCCGTGGTGCTCTTCAGCTCGCTGGTCGGGGTCGTCGTCGTGGAGCGCAACGGGATCGGCCGGTGCTTCCAGCTGATCAAGGAACGGTTCTGGCCCACCTTCGGGCGGTTGCTCGTCGCCGTCCTGATCGGCGGCGTCTACGTCCTGGTGGTGTCGTTCATCTCCACCGCGATCGGTGGCCCGGCCAGCGCGGTCCACGCGGTGCTGCAGGCCATCCTGATGATTCCGCTCGGCGTCGCGGGGGCGGGCGTGGTCGTGGTGACCTACGCCGAGCTACGGTCCCACGAGAACCCGGCGGTCAGCACCGCCGGCCTCGCCGCCGAGATGACCCGCCCCTGACCGGAACACCCGGTCGATGACCCACCGGCGGCGCCGCTCCCCACCTCGGGGAGCGGCGCCGTCCCGGTCACCGGCGGGTCAGCCGCTCAGTAGGTCGGCAGTGACGGGTCGACCTGGTTGACCCAGGCCAGCACGCCCCCGCCCACGTGTACGGCGTCGGAGAAGCCGGCCTTGCGCAGCGCGGCCAGCGCCTCCGCCGAGCGCACCCCCGACTTGCAGTGCAGCACCACCGGCTTGTCCTGGGGGATCTCCGCCAGCGCGTCCCCGGACAGGATCCGGTCCTTCGGGATCAGCGTGGCGCCCGGGATCCGCACGATCTCGTACTCGTTCTGCTCCCGGACGTCGATCAGCGCGAAGTCCTTCCCCGAGTCGATCATGTCCTTGAGCTCGGACGCGGTGATGGTGTGCCCGGCCGCGGCGTCCTGCGCCTCGTCGGTGACCCCGCCGCAGAACGCGTCGTAGTCGATCAGCTCGGTGATCTTCGGCGTCGTCGGGTCCTTGCGCACCTTGATGCTCTTGTAGCTCATCTCCAGCGCGTCGTAGACCATCAGCCGGCCCAGGATCGGCTCGCCGATGCCGGTGATCAGCTTGATCGCCTCGTTCACCATGATCGAACCGATCGACGCGCACAGCACGCCGAGCACGCCACCCTCGGCGCAGGACGGAACCATCCCCGGCGGCGGCGGCTCCGGGTAGAGGTCGCGGTAGTTCAGGCCCAGCCCGTCCGGGGCGTCCTCCCAGAACACCGAGGCCTGGCCCTCGAACCGGAAGATCGAACCCCACACGTACGGCTTGCCCGACAGCACGGCGGCGTCGTTGACCAGGTACCGGGTGGCGAAGTTGTCCGTGCCGTCCAGGATCAGGTCGTAGTCCCGGAAGATGTCCAGCACGTTCGAGCTGTCCAGCCGCGTCTGGTGCAGCCGGACCTCGGTGAACGGGTTGGTCTCCTTGATGGAGTCCCGCGCCGACTCGGCCTTCGGGCGGCCCACGTCGGACTGGCCGTGGATGATCTGCCGCTGCAGGTTGGAACTGTCGACCTCGTCGAACTCGACGATGCCGAGCGTGCCCACCCCGGCGGCCGCCAGGTACAGCAGCGCGGGCGAGCCGAGCCCGCCGGCGCCGACCACCAGCACCTTGGCGTTCTTGAGCCGCTTCTGACCGGTCATCCCCACATCCGGGATGATCAGGTGGCGGCTGTACCGCTCGACCTCCTCCTTGGTCAGCTCGGCGGCCGGCTCCACGAGCGGCGGTAGCGCCATGGTGTCTCGCTCCTTCGGATCTGCTTTCGCGTGCGACTACCCGGGTGCAACACCCGTCGTGGTGTCTATCTTCCCCGTACCCGGCGCGCTGACGCGGTCACCACTCTCCTGTGTCGGCCCCGCGCCACAGCCCGAGCACCGCACGGGCCACCAGTTGGGGGGCCTCGATCTGCGGTACGTGGCCCACCTCGGGCAGCTCGAGCAGCCGCCCGCGCCGGACGGTGCGCGCGGTCCGCGCGGCCAGCCTCGGCGACACCAGCCGGTCACGCCCGCCCCAGATCACCAGGGTCGGCGCCTGGACCCTCGACAGCGTCGTCCACAGCCCGGGCCGCGCGAACCAGCCACGGACCATCGCCTCGGTCGTGCGCATCAGCGCCTCGCCGGCCCACTCCTGGCCGCCGCGCTCGGCCGCCTCGGCCATCGCCTCGACGATCCGGTGCTCGGCCACCGAAGCCGGGTCGCCGAAGCACAGCTCGATCATCTGCTCCACCCGGCGCCTCGGGGTGACCTCGGAGAGCGCGCGCACCGCCCGCTCCCGCAGCCACGGCACGGCCAGCAGCGCCATCCGGGGGTCGGACATCCGGCGGGGATCCGGGCGGCGGTCCGGCACCGCGGGGGCGAGCAGCGTGAGGCTGCGCACCAGCTCGGGGCGGCGGGCGGCAACGGTCATCGCGATCGTCCCGCCCAGCGAGTTGCCCAGCAGGTGCACCGGGCGGCCCTGACCGGCCAGGAAGCACAGCACCGCGTCGGCGTGCGCGTCCGGCGAGTACTGCCGCGAGGCCAGCGGCCGGGACAGGCCGAACCCGGGCAGGTCCAGCGCCGTGCCCGGGGCGTGCGGGGCCAGCTGCGCGGCCAGGTCGGTCCAGTTGGTGGCCGAGCCGGACAGCCCGTGCACGTACACCGAGGGCGCCGTCCCGGCCGGTCCCGGCGTCTCCCGCACGTGCAGCCGCACCCCGCCGGACTCCACCTCGCGGCCGGGCCACGGCGGCAGGCTCCGGTCCAGCGGCGGGAGGTCGGCCGGGTCGGCCAGCGGGGCCTCCTCCGGCAGCGGGCGCACCGGACGGCGGGTCGTCCCCGCCGGGGAGCCGCCGATCAGCGTGGGGAGGGCCATGCGTCCAGCATGCGGCACGCCCGGCCGATCCCCAAGTCGGCCGGCAACCCGATGGTTGTCCATCGGCAACCGTCCGATAACCGGGACGACATCCGAAATCCGGCTAACTCGCCGGTAGGGTGTACGCGATGACCGAGATCGCGTCTTCCCCCTCGGCCGGGCAGCGCGGCGTGCGGCTGACCCGCGACGCCCGGCGCGCCCAGCTGCTCGATGCGGCGCGGGACGTGTTCGCCGCGCAGGGCTACCACGCGGCGGCGATGGACGACATCGCCGAACGCGCCGGGGTCAGCAAGCCCGTGCTCTACCAGCACTTCTCCAGCAAGCTCGAGCTGTACCGGGCGTTGCTGACCACCTACGCCGAGGAGCTGATCGGCCGGCTCACCGAGGCGCTGGCCACCACCGGAGACAACGAGCGGCGGCTGCACGGCGCGGTCTCCGCGTACTTCGACTTCGTCGCCGGCGAGGGCCAGTCCTTCCGGCTGCTGTTCGAGTCCGACCTGCGCGGGGAGCCCGAGGCCGCCGAGGTGCTGGACCGGGCGCTGTCCGAGTGCGTGGACGTGGTGGCCGAGGCGGTCACCACCGACGCCGGGCTGGACGCCGCGCGGGGCAGGCTGCTCGCCGTCGGCCTGGTCGGGCTCAGCCAGGTCACCGCGCAGTACTGGCTGGACTCCGGTCAGGCCGTGCCGCGCGAGGAGGCCGTCGAGCTCATGTCCCGGCTGGCCTGGCGCGGCCTCGGTCACTTCCCGATGGTGCACGAACCGCCGGCCTGAGCCCCCGCACCGGGCAGCTACTCGACGGTTGCCGCCCGGTGGGCCACCGGTGCCTCGCCCGCCGCCGGGTCGCGGGCCGCCGGGTCGCCCGCCGCCGCTGCCGCGATCGCGCACAGTTCGGCCAGCCGCTCCGCGACCCCGTCCGCCCGCTCCAGCGGCAGCATGTGCCCGGCACCCGGGTAGAGGGTGAGCCGGGCGTGGCCGGCGGACTCCAGGATCCGCCGGGACAGCCGCACCGGGGTCAGCTTGTCGCGGGTGCCGACCAGCACCTCGGTCGGGATCCCGGCGAACGCGGCCAGCGCCGCGTCCCGCTCGTGCGCGTCCAGCGCCGGCCGGAACCCGACCATCGTCGCCGGCCGGCAGTCCGCGATGCACCGCGCGGTGGTGCGCAGCGCACCCCGGTCCGCGTTCCGGCCGAGGACCAGCGCGCGCACCCCCGGCGCGAGCAGCGCCGGCCGGCGGGTGAGCACCTGGCGGCCGGTGAACCGTGCCGAGGCGGCCAGCCGGGCCTCGCCGCGGCGGACCGCGCCGAGCGTCCGGACCGACAGCCCCAGCGGCTTGTCGGCCAGCCCACCGGCGGCGGTGGACACCAGCGCGACCCCGGCGACCCGCTCGGCGAACAGCGCGGGGTGCCGCTCGGCCAGCGCCATGGCGGTCATGCCGCCCATCGAGTGGCCGGCCAGCACCACCGGACCGGTCGGTGCCACGGCGGTGATCAGGTCGGCGAGGTCGTCGGCCAGCGCGTCGATGGTCATCCCGGAGCTCGCCACCGGCGCGCTGCGGCCGTGCCCCCGGTGGTCGTAGCGGACCACCCGCACCGGGGGCCGGCCGGAGCGGGCGAGCGCCCGGGCCACCGGCCCCCAGCTGCGGGTGTCCAGCGTCCAGCCGTGCGCCAGCACCACGGTGACCGGGGCGTCGGGCGGTCCGTCCTCGCGGACGTGCAACTCGACGCCGCCACCGGTGCGGACGGTGTGCGCGCCGGCCATCAGACCAGGTTCGCCTTGCGCCAGAGGATCTCGCTGAGGCCGCCGATCATGCCGGTCTCCCGCAGGAACGGCACCAGCTTGCGCGCGGTCCACCGGATGCTGTCCTGGTGGTGCGGGTTGTTCGCGGCCACCTTGCGGGCGACCTTCGGGTCCAGCCCGACGCTGCGGTAGACGTCCGGGTGGATCAGGTTCGTGGCGATCCGGTGCGCGGCCAGTGCGGTGAGCCACCGGCCGACGACGCGCTCGACCCGGTTCGCCCGGGGCGCGAGCCTGGCCAGCTCCTCGCGGGCGTACCGGACGTGCCGGGCCTCCTCGGTCACGTGGATCTTGCTGACCATCCGGGTGAGCGGCTGGACGGTGTCGTCCTTCATGCCCTCCCGCTGCAGCTGGTCGGTGATCTCCTCGGCCACCAGCGTGCCGGCGAACATCGCGGTGCCGCTGGCCACGGTCTTGAAGACCCTGCCGAGCGCGTGGGCGTACCAGCGCGGCCGGTAGTCCGGCACCCCGTACCGCTCGGTCATCTTGGCGAACATGATCGAGTGCCGGCACTCGTCGGCGATCTCGGTCAGCGCGTACTGGATGTGGCCGGTGCGCGGGTCACGGTCGTAGGAGTACCGCAGCAGCATCTGCATGAGGATGATCTCGAACCACAGGCCGACCCGTGCGATGCTGCACACCTCGTGGATGGACAGCGTGATCCGCTGCTCCTCGGTGAGCTGGTCCCAGAGCTCGGTGCCGTACAGCGAGCACCGGTGGGCCGGCATGCCGTAGAGCCCGTCCACGAGCGGGGCGTCCCAGTCGATGTCGAGGCTCGGCTCGTAGGAGTGCTCCAGCGAGCTGCGCAGCAGCCGCCGGGCGGTCTTCTCCCTCGCCTCCCGGTCAGCGGCGCGCCGCTGCGCCTCGGCGGTGTCGTCGGCGTCCGTGGTGGCGCTCAGCGTGTTGGCGCTCATTCCCGCGTGCTCCCTTCCAAGCTTGACGTTACCGCTGGTAACTGTTACCAACAGTAACGTGGATGAACGACCTGTCAAGACCCGGCGGTCCAGCGGACGCACCGACCGGTGGGCGGAGCACCGCCAGCACCGCCGCGCAGAGCTGGTGGAGTCGGCCGTCGAGGCCATCCGGGAGCACGGGGCGGGTGCCTCGATCGCGGTGATCGCCGCGCAGGCCGGGGTGACGAAGCCGGTGCTCTACCGGCACTTCACCGACCGTGCCGACCTGCAGCGCGCGGTCAGCGAGCGCGGCGCGCAGCTGCTGCTCAGCAGGCTGCTGCCGGAGCTGGCAGGCGCGCGCGAGCCGGTGGACCAGATCCGCGCGATCGTGGACGCGTTCCTGGGCGCGGCGGAGGACGAGCCGGAGCTGTGGCGGTTCGTGGTGCACAGCCCGGGTGGCGACCAGGCCGCGAGCGCCGACGTGGTCGCGCACAACCTGGCGCTGGTCTCCGGACAGCTGAGCACCGTGCTCGGCGAGGAGCTGCGCAGGCGCGACCTGGACGCGGGCGGTGCCGAGGCGTGGGCCTACGGGCTGGCCGGGCTGGTCTACACCGCCGGCGACTGGTGGCTGCAGCGGCGCACCATGAGCCGGGCGGCGCTCACCGACTACCTCACCCAGCTGATCTGGGGCGGGCTGTCCGGGGTGCTCGCCGGGCGCCGCGACGAGTCCGGGGAACCGGAGTCGTCGCTGCGTCTGGTCGCCGGCCTGGACGCCGACCCGACGAAGGAGGACCCGTCATGACCGAACAACACACCGAACCGGCCACGCCGGCGGCGGAGGGCGGGCACGAGGACGACGAGGGCTACACCGGCCCGGCGACGCTGCGCATCGACGACCGCGAGCTGCCCGTGCGGGTGCGGCTGCTCGCCGTCTTCGAGCCGGTGGACGGCCGGATGCACTGGGCCGGCCGGGTGGCCACGGATCCCGCGCTGCACGAGCTGCTCGGCGGCAGGTCCTCGCCGGTCGAGCTGCGCACTCCGCAGGGCAGCGCGGCCGGTGGGATCGGCGAGCCCGACCCGTGGGGCCGCTACCGGGTCAGCGGGGCGGGCCCGCCGCCGTTCCGCGAGGACCCGGTGTCGCTGGACGACTGAGCGTCGGACGGCTCAGCGCTGGACGACTCAGCGCTGGACGACTCAGCGCTGGACGACTGAGCGGGGCGCCCCGGCGGCTCGGCCGCCGGTGCCGCGCGCTGCCCGCCGCCGGTGCTCGCGGTACCGGCGCACGGAAGCGGCGCTCAGCCCCCGGCGGCGAAGCCGACCTTGCGCGAGTCGGCCGGGCCGATCTCCACGTACGACACGCGTCCGGCCGGCAGCACGAACCGGCGCCCCTTGTCGTCGACGAGGCTGAGCAGCCCGGTCGGGTTCTTCAACGCGTCGCTCACCAGCGCCTCGACCTCGTCCGGCGTCTGAGCGCTGGACACCACGAGCTCCCGAGGGCTCTCCGCGACGCCGATCTTGACCTCCACGCACACCTCCGTGTCGATGACGAGCCGCCGTGGCTCGCGAACTGCCGGTCAGGCTAGTCGAGCCGGGTGCGGTGCGGCCGCCCGGACCCGCCGGAGCGGCTCCGGTTCACCCAGGGCGGAACCCGCTCTCACGCCAGGCCGAGCGCGGCCATCCGCCTGCCGTGCTGCGACTGCAACTTCTTGGACAGCGCGGCGATGCCCGAGAGGTCGCCGGAGCCGAGCACGAAGAACTCGGCCAGCTCGTCGCGCTCGGCCACCACGTGCTGGGCCTGGCTGATCGCCTCGCCGAGCAACCTGCGGCCCCACAGGGCCAGCCGGTCGCGCACCTGGCGGCTGCCCTCGATGGCCGCCGCCACCTCCCGCTCGGCGAACGCCCCGTGCCCGGTGTCGGCCAGCACCTGCCGGACCAGCGTGCTGGTCGGCTCCGGCAGCCAGCCGGCGACCTCGCGGTAGAAGTCGGCGGCCAGGCCGTCGCCCAGATAGGCCTTGACCAGCGACTCCAGCCAGTCGTGCGGGGCGGTGACCCGGTGGTAGCCGTCGAGCGCGCGGACGAAGGGGCGCATGGCCTCGTCGGCGGCGGCACCCAGCTCGGCCAGGTGCTCCTCGAGCATCCGGTAGTGGCCCATCTCGGCGGCCGCCATCCGCGCCAGCGCGGCCCTGCCGGACAGCGTGGGGGCCGTGCGGGCGTCCTCGGCGAGCCGGTCGAACGCGGACAGCTCGCCGTAGGCCAGCGCCCCCAGCAGGTCGACCACCGCGATGCGCGCGACCGCGTCGCTCTGCCCACCACGCGGGGACGGCGAGCCGCCGGCCACGGTCCGTTCTGAGGTCATTCTCCGACCTCGCGAGGTCGCTGCACCGTGCACATCCCGGAAGCGTATCGAGCATCGCCGGGCGCGCGAGGCGCGTCACGATGACCCGTGTGGGTGCTCGGGGTAGGATGGGCCCGACGCAGTGCCTCAACCGGTGCGCGTTCCCGGCGGACACCCGAAACTCTGGCCAGGCCGGATAGTCCGGGTCCGTGACGACTGTGCGCGTGAGCAGCGCCTCGCCGTCTCTCCCGACCGGCCTCTCCGAGCCGGCGGTCGACGAGATGCCCTGGCCTCCGCGCGCTGGAGAGAGGCGATTGTTCTGACCGTGGACAGCAACACCACCGACGACCCCACATCCCAGGCTGCCGACCCGGCACCGGACGCCGAACCGCTCCAGGCGGCGGCCCCGGTTCAGCCCGACTCCCCCACGTTCGCCGAGCTCGGCGTCCGGCCGGAGATCGTGCGTGCGCTCAACGAGGTCGGCATCGAGCGCACCTTCGCGATCCAGGAGCTGACACTGCCGCTGGCTCTGGCCGGCGAGGACGTCATCGGCCAGGCCCGCACCGGTACCGGGAAGACGCTCGGCTTCGGCGTGCCGCTGCTGCAGCGCCTGCAGGCCGGCGAGGGCGACCACGACGTGCCGCAGGCGCTGGTCGTGGTGCCCACCCGCGAGCTGTGCGTGCAGGTCGCGCGCGACCTCGCCGACGCGGGCCGGCACCTCGGTGCCCGGGTCACCGCCATCTACGGCGGCCGGCCCTACGAGCCGCAGATCGCCGAGCTGCGCAGGGGCGTCGACATCGTGGTCGGCACGCCCGGCCGCCTGCTCGACCTCGCCGAGCAGCGCCACCTGGTGCTCGGCCGGATCAGCGCGCTGGTGCTGGACGAGGCCGACGAGATGCTCGACCTGGGCTTCCTGCCCGACGTCGAGCGGATCCTGCGGATGCTGCCCGAGCAGCGGCAGACCATGCTGTTCTCGGCCACCATGCCCGGCCCGATCATCACCCTGTCCCGCACCTTCCTCACCCAGCCCACGCACATCCGGGCCGAGGAGGCCGACCAGGGCGCGATCCACGAGCGCACCCGCCAGCTCGTCTACCGCGCGCACGCGCTGGACAAGGTCGAGCTGCTGGCCCGGGTGCTGCAGGCCGGCGACCGTGGCCTGACCATGATCTTCACCCGCACCAAGCGCACCGCCCAGCGGGTCGCCGACGACCTCGGTGAGCGCGGGTTCGCGGTGGCCGCGGTGCACGGGGACCTGGGCCAGGGTGCCCGGGAGCAGGCCCTGCGGGCATTCCGCTCGGAGAAGGTCGACGTGCTGGTGGCCACCGACGTCGCGGCCCGGGGCATCGACGTCACCGGGGTGACCCACGTGGTCAACTACCAGTGCCCGGAGGACTCCAAGACCTACATCCACCGGATCGGCCGCACCGGCCGCGCCGGGCGCGAGGGCCTGGCCGTCACCCTGGTCGACTGGGACGAGATCCCCCGCTGGAAGCTGATCAGCGACGACCTGTCGCTGGACATGCCGGAGCCCCCGGAGACGTACTCCACCTCCGACCACCTGTTCGCCGACCTGAGCATCCCGGCCGAGGCCAGCGGGCGGCTGCCCCGCGCGCAGCGCACCCGCGTCGGCCTGGACGCCGAGTACATCGAGGACGACGGCAAGTCCGGTCGGCGGGGCCGCCGGGAGAAGCGGCCCGCCGGCGGTCGGTCCCGTACCCGCGGCGGCGAGTCCCGCCCGGAGGGTGGCCGGGGCGACGGCCCCCGCACCGAGCGCACCGGGGACGACGCCGACCAGCCGGCCCGCCGCCGGCGGCGCCGCCGCAACGGCGTGGTCGTCTCCGGCGAGCAGTCCGGCGCCGCCGACTCCGCCGCCGACGCCGCCGACGCCCGCGCCGACGCCGGCGAGCAGCGGTCCACCGGCGAGTCCGGCGGGCGTCCGGCGTCCGAGCTGAGCGCCACCGAGCGGACGGAGGGTGCCGGCTCCGGCGCCCGCCGCCGCCCGCGTCGCCGCCGTCGCCGTACGGGTTCCGGCCCGGACTCGGTGAACGCCGGCGCCGAGAACGACACCCCGGACGCCGCGGCCAGCTGACCCGGTCGGCCGCCCGCTCCCGGTGAGCGGGCGGCCTCCGGGTACGGCCGAGAAGTCCGCAGACCGAAGGGATCCGGCCGAGCGTGCCGCGGGCGGAACGCCGCCGCCGGAGTGATCTGGTGGCCGCGGCGGTGCTGGTGCTGGCACTGGCCGTCGGAGTCGCGGTGGTGGCGCTGGTCAGCCCGGCCGCGCACACCATCTCCCGCCCGGCGACGGCGGCACCGCCGCCGGTCCCCGCGGCGCCCGCGACCGTGCCCGCCACCCTCGCCGAGGCCTGGCGGGCGCCCAGCTCGGCCACCCACAGCCCGGTGGTCGTCGGCGGCACGGTGGTCACCGGCGACGACTCCGAGGTGATCGGGCGCGACCCGTCGAACGGTGCGCAGCGCTGGCTCTACCGACGCGACCTGCCGCTGTGCACGGTCGGCTCCGGGTGGGGCATGGCGCTCGCGGTGTTCCGCAACGGCCCCTGGTGCAGCGACGTAGCCGCGCTGCGCGCGGACACCGGTGCCCGGGGTCCGCAGCGCAACTCGGACGCGCCGACCGACACCCGGCTGCTCGACGACGGCTTCCTGGTCACCTCGACCGGCGCCGACCACCTGGAGACGTGGCGGTCGGACCTGGTCAGGACACTCGAGTACGGGCGGCTGCGCGCCCCGGTGCAACCGAAGAGCCAGCCGAGGCCAGCCTGCGTGCACGGGTCGGTCGCGGTGACCGGCGGCCGGCTCGGGGTGGTGGAACGCTGCCCCGGCGAGGCGGGTGACCGGCTGACCGTGCTGAGCCCGGACGGCGCGGAGTCCGACCATCCCGAGGAGGAGTTCAGCGCCGTCCTGCCGGCCACCGGTGCCCGGCTGGTGGCGCTGTCCGCCGACCGGGAGGCGGTGCTGCTGCCCGGGCCACCCCGGCTGAGCGTGCGGGGCGCGGACGGTGCCGAGCTGGCCAGCTACCCGCTGCCGCTGCCGGAGGGCGACCTGACCGGCGACCCGCCCGGCGAGGCCGTGCCGACCACCCGGATCCCGGGCGCGGTGCTGTGGTGGACCGGGTCGCGGACCATCGCGCTGGACGAGAACGACCTGCGGCCGAGGTGGACGATGCCCGGTGCGCTCGGCCCGGGAGCGCTGTTCGCCGACGAGCCGGTGCTGCCGGTGCCGGACGGCCTGGTGGTGGTCAACCCGGCGAACGGGGCGGTGCTCAAGCGGGTCCCGGTGCACCGCGACGACCGGACCGGCGTGGCGGCGGCCCCGCTGGGCCTGGCCTCCGTCGGCCCGGTGCTGCTGGAGCAGCGGGGCAGCACGCTGGTCGCCCTGCACTGAGCCCCCGGAGCGTCCCGCCGCCGGCGTCCGACCCGGCTTGCGCCTCAGGCCCACCAGTAGGTGCAGCACACCAGCGTGAATATGCCGAGCACGCCGGCGGCGGCCACCACCGGGCTCACCCGGCCGGCCCGCCGGTCGGCCAGCCGCTGCAGGCCCACCGCGCCGGCCGCGGCGGCCAGGTGCCCCGCCAGCACCCCGAAGCCCGGCCCGGGCACGCCGCGGTACGCCGAGTACGCCCAGACCCCGAGCAACGCCACCACGAGCACGAGCAGCCCGCCGGCCAGCGCGCCCGCCACTCCCACCAGCACCCGGCGGCCCCATCCGGCCAGCCGCCCGGGCCGGGGCGGGGCAGCCGAGCCGGCCGGCGCCTCGGCCGGACCGGCGGCCGGCCCCGGCCGTCCCGGACCGGCACGTCCCGGCGCGCCGGCCGCCCCGGGGCGCGCCCCCGGCCCGGCGGGGTGCGCTCCACCCGGCGCGGTGGCCGGTTGCCCGGCGCGGGGTGGCGAGTGCTGCCGAACCGGACCGGCCGGCGGCCCGGACGACGCCGGGGGCAGCGGGACCGTGTCGCCCGCTGCGCCGGCGGGCCGGCGCGCCCTCACGGGGCGAGCAGCGCCCACGGCTGCACCTCCGGAGCGGCGGCCTTGCCCTCCGGGCAGTGCCGGCGGAAGTCGCAGTAGGAGCAGCGGCCGGACGGCGCCGGCGGGAACAGCACCTCCGGATCACCACCGGCGGCGAGCGTGTCGGTGGCCAGCGAGGCGTCGTCGGCCGCCTCCTCCACCCGGGACAGGTGCCGGGCCAGCGACGGCTCGCTGTGCTCCCACGCGGCCACCTCGCCGGTCGGCACGTGGTGCAGCTCGACCCGGCGGCACTGCCTGCGCAGCGTGCGGCGCGCGGCCAGCGCGTACAGCGCCAGCGCGGGCGAGGCGCGCGTGTCGTCGACCGACGGCGGCCGCCGCCCGGTCTTGTAGTCGACGATGACGAGCTCGCCGCCGCGCTCGTCGATCCGGTCGACCCGGCCCTCGGCCACGATCCGCCCGGTGGGCACCGACACCCAGCGCTCCAGCCCGACCGGGTCCTCGGTGGTGTCCAGGTCGGCCACGTAGTCGGCCACCCAGCCCCTGGCCCGCTCCCGGTAGGTCGCCGCCTGCTCGGCGTCGCGGAAGCCCTCGCCGACCCAGTGCCGGTCGACCAGGTCGGCGGCGCGGCCCGGGGAGCGCTGCTCCACCGGCAGGTCGAACAGCGCCCGCAGCGCGTTGTGCACCACCGCGCCGAGCGTGCTGTGCGCCCAGGCGCCGCCGCGCGGGGGCGGCGGCCGGTCGAGGTAGGTCATCCGGTACCGGCGCGGGCAGTCCAGCCAGCCGGCCAGCCGCGACGGCGTGACCTTGAACAGCCTGCGGGGCATCCCCTCCAGGCTCAGCTGCCCGTCCATCCCGACACGGTATCCCCCGCCACCGACAACCCCGCCGGGGGACGGCCCGATCAGCCGAGTACGAGCGTGGCGGTGGCCCGGTCGACCAGCCGCTCGAACTCGGCGGGGTCGGTGGTCTCCGCGCCGATCGGGGTGGTCTTGTTCGACCCGTGGTAGTCGCTGGACCCGGTGGTCAGCAGCCCCAGCTCGGCGGCCTGGGCGCGCAGCCGCTCGCGGTCCTCGGGCCGGTGGTCCGGGTGGTCGACCTCGACGCCGACCAGCCCGACGCCGGCCAGCTCGGTGATCACCGACGGCTCGACGATCCGGCCCCGCGAGCGTGCGAACGGGTGCGCGAACACGCACACCCCGCCGGCCTGGCCGATCATCTCGATGGCCTCGGCCACCGGGGTGTCCGCGCGCGGGACGTAGTAGCGGCTGGAGTTGCTCAGCAGCGAGCGGAACGCGTCGTCCACGCTGGCCACCACGCCCTGCTCGACCAGCGCCCTGGCCAGGTGCGGCCGGCCGGCGGGCAGCCCCGGCGGGAACCGGTCGAGGAAGGTGTCCGGGTCGACGGGGTAGCCGTCCTCGGCCATCCGGCTCGCCATCCGCACCAGCCGCCGGCGCCGCTCGCCCCGCAGCCGGTCCTGCTCGGCGGCCACCGCCGGGTGGTCCGGATCGAACAGGTAGGCCAGCAGGTGCACGGACACCGAGCCGCCGCGCCCGTCCGGGCTCACGCAGGACAGCTCCGCACCGCGCACCAGCCGCAGCCCGTCCGGGCGCGCCCGGACCGCCTCGGCCCAGCCCGCGGTCGTGTCGTGGTCGGTCAGCGCGACGACGTCGAGACCCGCGTCGGCGGCGGCCCGCACCAGGCCGGCGGGGTCGTCCGTGCCGTCGGACGCGTTCGAGTGGGTGTGCAGGTCGATCCGCACCGGTCGGGCTACCGCCGCCTCGGCTTGGTCAGCAGGTGCGACCGGGTCTGCTTCTTGTCGCCGAAGATGAGCTCGGCCAGCGCCTCGTAGATCTCCTCGGGGCGTGGCATGTAGTCGATCTTCTCCAGGCCCTGGATCTGCCCGGCCGACTCGATCCGCATCGTGCCGTAGCCCAGCATCCGGGCGCTGAGGGTGCGCAGGAACGTCAGGTCGGTAACCTTGCCGAGCGGCATCATGTCGAGCTTGTGCGTGATGATCCCGGTCGACTGCATCACCCGCTTGTCGGTGATGACGATCCGCTCCACCCACCACAGCGCCACCAGCACGGTGAGCCGGCCGACGACGACCACACCGGCGTACCAGGCCAGGTTGTCGAGCACCAGGCTGGACGGCAGGAAGGTCTGGATCGCCACCAGGGCGCCGAGCACCAGCGCCGACTGGAGGATGTCGTCGAACATGATCGCCCAGTGATGACGGACTCTGATCACCCGACGCTCGGTCGGAAGGACGTACTCGTCAATTTCTCTGGGGGCCAGCACGAGGGCACCTGCCTTGCTTTGGGGTCCGGCTCAGCTAAACACACCGTCGATGAAGGTGACCACCGATTCGCCGGCATCCTTCAGGTTACCCAGCAGGTTGTTCACCGTGCTGCTCGCGTTGTTCGGCTGGGTAATGATCCAGAAAAGCACGAACACGACCAGGACAATGCCCACGAGTTTCTTGACGTTCACCGCGAAACCACCATCCGAGTGCAGCTGAGGCCGGGCAAGGCCCTTGTCAGATCATGTTTTACAGCACAGAAGCCCCAGCTGTGAACACGACACCCGGGCATACGCCAATGGAGTGAAGGAAGATTATCGATGACCGTGGGTAGCAACGAGGTCCCCTGCGTCGGTGCCGTGGTCCACGACCTCGAGCACCGGCTGCTGCTGATCCGCCGGGGCCACGAGCCCGGGCTGGGCCTGTGGTCGCTGCCCGGCGGGCGCGTGGAGGCCGGCGAGACCGGTCACCAGGCAGTGGTCCGCGAGGTCGAGGAGGAGACCGGCCTCACCGTCCACCCGACACGCCTGCTCGGCACGGTCCGCCGGGATGCGCCCGACGGGCGGGTCTACGTGATCGCGGACTACCTGTGCGAGGTGTCCGGCGCACCCGAACCGCACGCGGCGACCGACGCCGCCGACGCCCGATGGGTGGACGCCGGCGACTACCGACGGTTGCCGCTAATTCCCGGCCTGACCGAGGCGCTCGACAGCTGGGACGCGCTCCCGCGGTGACCCTCGGTCACCACCAGCCACACCGGCCACTGCAGTGGACAATTGATCAACTACGTCAGGACACCGAATGGCTGTCACATTTGTCACAGCAGTAGCAGGCATTCGGGGATTCGGCCGAGCGACCTGATTGTCAGCCGGTCGGGGTCGGACGCCCCGGCTGCTCGCCGCCCCGCGCCTCGCCATAGCTGCGCCGGGGAACCATCACCTTGCGGCGGAACGTGCACACGACGGTGCCGTCCTGCTTGTAGCCGCGGGTCTCCACGTACACCACACCCCGGTCGTCCTTGGACTTCGACTCGGTCTTGTCGAGCACCTCGGTCTCGCCGTAGATGGTGTCGCCGTGGAATGTCGGCTTGGTGTGCCTGAGCGACTCCACCTCCAGGTTGGCGATGGCCTTGCCCGACACGTCCGGCACCGACATCCCCAGCAGCAGCGAGTAGATGTAGTTCCCGACCACCACGTTCCGTTTGAAGTCGGTGGTCTCCTCGGCGTAGTTCGAGTCGAGGTGCAGCGGGTGATGGTTCATCGTCAGCAGGCAGAACAGGTGGTCGTCGTACTCGGTCACCGTCTTGCCGGGCCAGTGCTTGTACACCGCGCCGACCTCGAACTCCTCGAAGTACCGTCCGAACTGCACGTCGCATGCCTCCTCAGTGCACGGGGTGATTTACCGGTACCCTATGCAGTCGGACGGTTGGTCGACCGCATCGGTACGTGATCTCACACAGGAGGTGGGGCCGTGGACGCCGCGCCTGGTTGCAGTACCAACCCGGCCCCCGCCGCGAGGCCCGCCTGAGCGGGTCCACGGGGGCCAGGTGCCCATCCGCCGTCCGAGGCCCGACACGGGGCTCGGCGTGACCTGAGGGGGTCACTGTGCCCAACCTGCCCACGATCCGGAAGAGCGGCTCCCGGCTGAAGCTGCCCGGCCGCTCCCCCGGCGCCCCGCACCCGCACATCCCCGTTCCGCTGTCCGCGTACGTGGTGGACTGCGCGGTGTACGTGAACGGCCGCAGGCTGCCCGGCCGGTGGAGTCACGACCGCGCGGTGCGCGAGGTGCGCGGGCGGGACGACGCGTTCGTCTGGATCGGGCTGCACGAGCCGGACGCCGAGCAGATCACCGGCATCGCGGACACCTTCGGCCTGCACGAGCTGGCCGTCGAGGACGCGGTGCACGCGCACAACCGGCCCAAGCTGGAGCGCTACGAGGGCATGCTGTTCGCGGTGTTCAAGACGGTCTGCTACGTCGGGCACGCCCAGCCCACCACCGCGGCCGAGCTGGTGGAGACCGGTGAGGTGATGGCGTTCGTCGGCGACGACTTCGTGGTCACCGTCCGGCACGGCAACCACTCCGGCCTGCACCAGGTACGGATGAAGCTGGAGGGCGACCCGGAGCAGCTCGCCCTCGGCCCGGCCAGCGTGCTGCACGCCATCGCCGACCACGTGGTGGACACCTACCTCGAGGTCACCGACGCGATCGAGGCGGACATCGACGTCATGGAGGGCGAGGTCTTCGAGCCGCGCTCCAAGGTCGACTCCGAGCAGATCTACGTGATGAAGCGCGAGGTGCTGGAGCTGCGTCGCGCGGTGATGCCGCTCGGGCCTCCGCTGCGCAGGCTCGCCGAGGGCTACAGCTCGCTGATCCCGCACGAGGTGCGCTCCTACTTCCGCGACGTCGACGACCACCTCACCACGGTCGCGGAACGTGTCACCGGGTTCGACGAGCTGCTCACCACGCTGGTCGACGCGGTGCTGGCCAAGATCACCCTGCGGCAGAACGACGACATGCGGAAGATCACCGCGTGGGCCGGCATCATCTCGGTGCCCACCATGCTGGCCGGCATCTACGGGATGAACTTCGACCACATGCCCGAGCTGCACTGGACCTACGGGTACCCGATGGTCATCGGTGTGATCCTGCTGGTGTGCGGTTTCCTCTACCGCACGTTCCGCCGCAACAAGTGGCTGTAGCCGGCCGGCGCCAGCGACCGGGGCCGGACGCCGCTAGCCTGCGGGCATGGTGTCGACCGCTCGGTTCAACCCGCTGCGCCGGCTCCGCGAGCCCGCATGGGCCGACCAGCCGCCGAGCTGGGCCGACGCCAAACCGGCGCTGATCGAGGCGGCGTCCGCCCGCGCCGAGGCCCGGCCGTCCGGCAACTGGTTCGTGGTCGCCGCATCCCGCGAGCTGGCGCCGGGGCGCGCGCTCGGCGCCCGGGTGGCCGATCTCGAGGTGGTCCTGTGGCGGGACGCCGAGGGCGTGCTCACGGCCGGGCCGGGGGCCTGCCCGCACCTCGGCGCGCCGCTGTGCGAGGGTCCGGTGTCCGGCGGCCGGCTGTACTGCCGCTGGCACGGGCTGGCGCTGGACGGGCAGTCCCGCCCCGGCTGGTCGCCGTACCCGGCGCTCGACGACGGCGCGCTGCTGTGGGTGCGGCTGGACGAGGTCGGCGGCGAGCCGCCGCTGCCCGCCCCGGTGCTGCCCGCGCGGCCGCCGCTGGCCGAGAGCGTCACCGCGGTGGCCACGCTGCACGGCCGCTGCGAGCCGGTGGACGTGGTGGCCAACCGGCTCGACCCGTGGCACGGCTCCTGGTTCCACCCGTACTCGTTCGCCAACCTGCGGGTGCTCTCCGCGCCGGGCCGCGACTGCGCCGAGGCCGACGACAAGTTCGTGGTCGAGGTGTCCTACCGGGTCGCCGGGTCGCTGGGCGTGCCGGTGACCGCCGAGTTCCACTGCCCCGACCCGCGCACGGTGGTGATGAGCATCGTGGACGGCGACGGCGCGGGCAGCGTGGTGGAGACGCACGCGACGCCGCTGGCCCCCGGCCCGGACGGCGCACCGAGGACGGCGGTGATCGAGGCGACCGTGGCCTGGTCGGCCCGCGCGGGCTTCGCGGTGGCCAGGGCGGCCGCCCCGGCGCTGCGGCCGCTGATGCGGCGCGCGGCCGCCCGGCTGTGGCGCGACGACCTGGCCTACGCCGAGCGGCGGTACGCGCTGCGCGCGAAGACCTGAGCGCTCAGCCCCGCGCCGGCTCCGCCGGCCGCCTGCCCAGCCAGGTGTGCACGATGCCCTGCTGCCAGCCGGGGACGGTCTGCGTGCGCAGGTCGGCGAACCCGGCGCGGCCCAGCCGCCGCTCGAAGGCGGCCGCCCCGTCGAAGCCCCGCACGCTGCGCCACAGGTACCGGTACAGCCCGGTCTGTCTGGTCACCGCCCAGCCGGCCGGAATGATCACCGACCAGGACACCGCCGACCACACCGCGCGCGCCCGGGCCGAGTCGGCCACCGAGTAGTCGTGCACCGCCAGCACCCCACCGGGGCGGAGCAGCCGGAAGATCGCGTCCAGCCCGGTGTCCGCGTCGGGCAGGTTCCGCACCAGGTACGCGGCCAGCACCCCGTCGAACGGGCCGGCCGCGATCAGCTCCGCGTCCGGCTCCTCGGCGCTGGCCCGCAGGAACCGCACCCCGGGCGGCCACGCCTTGCGCCGGGCCTGCGCCAGCATCCCGGCCGAGGCGTCCGCCGCGACGACGCGCGCCTTCGGGGCGGCGGCCACCAGCGCGGCGGTCGACGCACCGGTGCCGCAGCCCAGGTCGAGCAGCCGCAGCCCCTCCCCGCCGCCGGGCAGCCCCATCCGCCGGGCGGACAGCGCCAGGTGGTCGTGGTACCCGGGGTTGGCCCCGACCAGCCGGTCGTACCCGAGCGCGGCGGAGTCGAACGCGGTGGGGACCTGCGCCTTGGCCAGGTGCCGGTCGGTCACTGCGCGGCGCCTCCGGGGCGCATGGCCAGCTTGGCCAGCATCTCCTTGGCCCGCTCGGCGTTGCGCGGCTGGCTGAGCACGTCGTAGCGGCCGGCGACCAGCTGGCTGGACGAGGTGAAGTCGCGCCTGCCCCGGCTCAGCGCGTAGCTCAACGCCGCGAACACCACGCTGAACAGCACACCGGCCACGACGCCGACGATCAGCGCCCCGGCGTTGTTGTTGAAGTAGGCCAGCAGCGCACCCACGAACAGGCCCATCCAGATGCCGGACGCGGCGCCGCTGCCCAGCACCCGCCCCCAGGTGAGCCGGCCGAGCACCCGCTCGACCAGCATCAGGTCGACCCCGACGATGGTCACGTCGCTGACCGGGAACTCGTTGTCGGCCAGGTAGTCGACCGCCTGCTGCGCCTCCTCGTAGGTGGCGAACGAACCCACTGGCCACCCGGTCGGTGGCGTGGGCATGTTGGGCAGCCCGGGGCTGTTGCGCCCCATGCCGCCGAACGGAGTCGTCACGGTGCCATCTCCTCGACTCATCGGCGCACCCTGTCCCCGCCCATCATGCCGGGTCCGCCGGCGCGCCGACGAGTCGAGTCGAGTCGATCATTTTGGTGCGGAAGGGAGAAATCGCTACCGCGAGCGGTACTCCTTGAGCAGGCCGCGGCTGATGATGGTCTTCTGGATCTCCGAGGTGCCCTCGCCGATCAGCAGGAACGGCGCCTCGCGCATCAGCCGCTCGATCTCGTACTCCTTGGAGAACCCGTAGCCGCCGTGGATGCGGAACGACTCCTGGGTGACCTCCGCGCAGTACTCGCTGGCCAGCAGCTTGGCCATGCCGGCCTCGACGTCGAACCGCTCACCGGAGTCCTTCAGCCGGGCGGCGTTGACCATCAACAGGTGCGCGGCCTCGACCTTGGTGCCCATCTCGGCCAGCTTGAACGCGATGGCCTGGTGCTCGGCGATCGGCTTGCCGAAGGTCGAGCGATCCTGGGCGTACTGCACGGCCAGTTCGAACGCGCGGATGGCGATGCCGCAGGCCCGGGCGGCCACGTTCACCCGGCCGACCTCGACGCCGTCCATCATCTGCGCGAACCCGGCGCCGCGCTTGCCGCCGAGCACCTGGTCACCGGAGATCCGGAAGCCGTCGAACACCGCCTCGGTGGTGTCGACGCCCTTGTAACCCATCTTGTCGATCTTGCCCGGGATGGACAGGCCGGGGGTGACCTCGCCGAAGCCGCGCGGCTTCTCCACCAGGAAGCAGGTCAGGTTCTGGTGCGCCCGGTCGGCGCCCTCGTCGGTCTTGACCAGCAGCGCGATCAGGCTGGAGCTGCCGCCGTTGGTCAGCCACATCTTGGCTCCGTCGATGACGAAGTCGTCACCGTCCTGCTTGGCCCGGGTCTTGATCGCGGCCACGTCGGAGCCCAGGTCCGGCTCGGACATCGAGAACGCGCCGGTGACCTCGCCGGCGGCCATCTTGGGCAGGTAGTACTGTTTCTGCTCCTCGGTGCCGTGATGGCGGATCATGTACGCCACGATGAAGTGCGTGTTGATCACGCCGGAGACGCTCATCCAGCCCCGCGCGATCTGCTCCACGACCAGCGCGTAGGTCAGCAGCGACTCGCCCAGGCCGCCGTACTCCTCGGGGATGGTGAGCCCGAACAGGCCCATCTCCTTCATCCCGTCGACGATCTCCTGCGGATACGCGTCGGCGTGCTCCAGCTCCTGCGCGACCGGGATGATCTCCTTGTCCACGAAGGTCTTGACCGTGGACAGAATCTCCTGCTGGATCTCGGTGAGTCCGGCGGTCTGAGCGAGCCGGGCCATGACACGCACCTTTCGTCGGGTACGGCGCCGGGCGGTCACCCGGCATTTAGGTT
>DASXJJ010000134.1:0-16929 GCA_036497465.1 Pseudonocardia sp.
TCGGGATCCTGGGTGCGGTGGCGGCGTTCTTCCTGCTGCCCCGGATGCCGCGCCGGGCGACGCAGCGGTTCGACTGGTGGGGGTTCGTGAGCATCGGTTACGGGTTGTTCGCGTTGCTGCTGGCCACCTCGAAGGGGCAGAAGTGGGGGTGGGACTCCTACCCGGTGCTGGTCCTGCTGGTCAGCGGGGTGCTGTCGCTGGCGTTGTTCGCGGTGGTGGAGAACGAGGTCGCGTACCCGTTGATCAATCTGCGGACGTTGACGCAGTGGCCGTTCGTGAACTCGCTGACCATCATCAGCGTGCTGTCGGTGGGGCTGTTCGCCACCTCGTTCTACCTGCCGCTGTTCCTGCAGGGCGCGCAGGGTCTGACCCCGCTGCACGCCGGGCTGCTGCTGCTGCCGCAGGCGCTGATGATGGCGGTGCTGATGCCGGTGGCCGGGCGGATCTATGATCGGTTCGGGCCGAAGGTACCCGCGGTCGTCGGCCTGGTGATCGCCGCCTACGGCACCTACCTGCTGTCCGGGATCAGCGTCGACATGACCCGCCAGGACGTCATCGTCTGGACGGTGGTGCGGGCCTTCGGCAACGGGCTGGCCATGATGCCGATCATGACCGCCGGGCTGAACTCGCTGCCGGCCGAGTTCGTCGGGTTCGGCAGCGCGATCAACAACATCGTGCAGCGGGTGTCGTCCTCGCTGGGGCTGGCCGGGATGGGCGTGCTGGTCTCCGACCAGACGGCCCAGGGCATGGCCGATCAGGGCGCCCTGCTGCAGACCACCACGCAGCTTCCCGAGCTGACCAGGCTGGAGCAGAGCCCGTCCGGGCTGTCGGGGCTCTACCAGCAGGTCCAGCTGCACGTGCAGGGTCTGGCCTACAGCGACGTGTTCCTGGTGGCCGCCGCGCTGACCGGCCTGTGCGTGCTGCTCGCCGTCGGCCTGCGCAAGCCGGCCGCCTCGGTCCCGGCACCCGCCCCGGCCACACCCGCTCGGGCCGCGACGCCGGCCGCGACGCGGTCGCCCGCTCCGGCAGCCACCCCGGCCGGGCGGCACGCCGAGGCCGCCACCCGGGAGCCCGAGCTCATCCCGGTGCCGCCGGCCGACGGGCCGCTGACCCGGCCGCTCGAGCCGGTGGCGCTGGATCCCCGGCACGACGAGCACGACATCGACCTGAGGATCGGCGACCGGGTGCGGTGACGGGACCGGCCACGGGCGGGGCGGGACCGGACAGCCGGCCCGCCCCGTCAGGCACGCGTCGGCGGGTCAGCCGACGCCACCGGAGGCGAGCTGGCCGTCACTGGGCACCTGGTCCGGCACCTCCACGCCGTCGGCCTTGGAGCCGTTCTGCACCTTGCCGACCAGGCCGTCGAGCCCCTCCATGTCCTGGTCGGTCGCCTTACCGTTCTTGATCTTGCCGAGCTGGCTGCTGATCGCGGCGGACGCCTGGTCGAACGGGGCGACCAGCTTGCACAGCGTGGGGGAGGACTCGGCGTCCTTCTTGGCCACCTTGAGCTCGTGCACGGTGAACAGCCCGGCGAGTCCGGCCTTGGCCAGGGGGCCGAAGCCGTGCAGCGTGCCGCCCCTGAACGGCTTGTAGATGAAGTGGTGGAACGCACCGAACGCGAGGCCGGCGTGCAGCACGAACTTGGTCTTGTCGAAGTTGACGCTGCCGACCTGCTGGCAGCCCGCCCCGGACGCCGACGCGGGGGCCGACGGCGGTGCCGCGCTCGACTTCGAGGACGGCCCGCAACCCGCCACCAGCACCAGCGTCGCCATGACCAGCACGGCCACCAGGCCGCGCGTCCCGCGCCGTCCCGGGATGGTTCCCGTCATCCGTCGACCCCTCCTCAGCATGATCATCGAACCGGGCCGACGGTAACCCGGGAGCCCGGCCGGGGCCGTGGTCACCGGCTCCGGCGGGTTCTCAGCTTCTCAGGCGCGCAGGTCAGCGGCCGGTGTCCGGCACGAGACGGTCCGGCGGGTGGATCGCGGTGAAGGCGGCCGCCAGCCGCAGCACGCCCAGGTCGTCGAACCGCCGGCCGGAGATCTGCAGGCCGATCGGCAGCCCGGACGACGTCATGCCGCACGGCACGGACACCGCGGGCTGGCCGGACATGTTGTACGGCAGCGTGAAGCCGATGTGTTCGAACGGGTGCGCCGCGTCGTTCCTCGGCGAGGCCCAGTCCGCCGGGGGCGGCGGCACCGGACAGGTGGGGGAGAGCACGAAGTCGTACGGCTCGCCGGCCCGCACGGCCGCGACGCCCATCGCGTCGATCTGGGTGAACCCCCGGTAGGCCTGCACGCCGGACAGGTGGGCGCCGCGCTCGGCCCAGCGGAGGATGTAGGGCAGCACCGCCGACCGCCGCTGCTCCGGCAACGCCTCCAGGTCGCTCCAGGCGCGCACCCGCCAGAACGTGTCGAGCCCGTCGAGCATCTCCCGGGTGAGGAAGGGCTCGACCCGCTCCAGCACAGCGCCGGCGGCCTCCAGCGCTCGGGCGGCGGCGAGCACCGCGTCGCCGATCTCCGGGTCGACGGCCAGCCCCACCCCGGCGTCCAGGTGCACGCCGATCCGCATGCCGCCGACCGGCCCGGTGAGGTCCTCCCAGGGCAGGTCGACCGGCGGCAGGCTGAGGTGATCGCGCGGATCGGGGGCGCTGAGCACCCCGGTGAGCAGCGCGGCGTCTCCGACGGTCCGGGTCAGCGGGCCGATCACCCGGCCCAGGAACGGCGGGTGCACCGGGACGCGGCCGAAGCTGGGCTTGAACCCGACGATGCCGCACCAGCCGGCCGGCAGCCGGACCGAGCCGCCGATGTCGGTGCCCACGTGCAGCGGGCCGTACCCGGCCGCGGCCGCCGCGGCGGCACCGGAGCTGGACCCGCCCGGGGTCCGCGTGGTGTCCCACGGGTTGCGGGTCGTGGGGTGGAAGCTGGACAGCCCCGAGGTGAGCATCCCGTAGTCGGGCATCGTGGTCTTGGCCAGCAGCACGGCCCCGGCGGCGCGCAGCCGGGCGGCGGCCGGGGCGTCCTCGGTGGCGGGCACCAGCTCGGTCGCGGCGCTGCCCAACGGGACCGGGGTGCCTTCGGTGGCGATGTTCTCCTTGAGCGTCACCGGCACGCCGTCCAGCGGCAGCGCCCGGCCGGCCCGCCAGCGCTGCTCGGAGGCCCTGGCGGCCGCGCGGGCGCGCTCCGGGTCGGCGGCGTAGAGCGCGTGCAGCGTCGGCTCGAGGCGGTCCACCCGGTCCAGCACCGCGTCGGTCACCTCAACCGGTGACCATTTGCCGGAGCGGTACCCGGTGAGCAGCTCGGCCGCGCTCAGATCGGCGAGGGTCGTCGGGTCGTTCGTCGCCTGGTCGTTCATCGGGGGAGGCACCCGACCACGGTAACCACGCCCGGAACGGCCGGGGACCGTCCGATGGGGCAGTCGTTGCGCGCGGACCGGCCGCACGCAAGGGTGGGCCGATGGCCGACGAGCAGCGGGACGGCGTGCCGCTCACGAACCTCGACCAGCCGCTGTTCGACGGCGCCGGAGCCACCAAGCGTGATCTGGTCGACTACCTCGACGCGATGGCCGACCGGCTGGTGCCCGCGCTGCGCGACCGGCCGCTGTCGGTGCTGCGGGTCCGGCCCGGCCAGCAGCCGTTCATGCAGAAGAACGTCCCGCGCTACGCCCCCGACTGGGTGCGCACGGTGCCGCTGTGGTCGCACGCCTCCCGGCGCGAGGTCTCCTACGCGCTGTGCGACGACCGGCGCACGCTGCTGTGGTTCGCCAACCAGCGCGCGGTGGAGTACCACACGACGCTGGTCACCGCCTCGGCCTGGGAGCGGCCCAGCCACCTGGTGCTGGACCTGGACCCGCCCGAGGGTGCCGGGTTCGACCGCGCCGTGGGGGCCGCGCGGCTGGTCGGTGCGGTGCTGGAGGAGGCCGGGCTGGCCGGGCTGCCGAAGACCAGCGGGGCGAAGGGCGTGCACGTGTTCGTCCCGCTGGCCGAGGGCACCACGCTCGACGACGCGGCGGCCGCCACCCGCGCGATCGCGGCCCGCGCCGAACGGCTGGACCCGGAGCTGGCCACCACCGCCTACCTGCGCGAGGACCGGGGCGACCGGGTGTACCTGGACTCCACCCGGGCCGGCGGGGCCACCGTGGCCGCCGTCTACAGCCCCCGGATCCGCCCCGGTACACCGGTGTCGTTCCCGGTGTCCTGGGCCGACCTGGACCGGGTGGTCCCCGGCGACTTCACCCTGCGCACGGCGCCCGCCGCGCTGGACGGCCGGGGCGACCCGTGGGCCGCCGACATGCCTGAGCCGGTCCGGCTGCCGGAGGATCTGCTCGCCCAGGGCCGGGAGATCCCGGTGGCCAGGGTCCAGGCGATGCACGAGGGCAAGCGGAGGGCTCGGGCGCGGCGAGACTGAGAACCCAGCCAGGCTGGGAACCTCGCTCGCCTGAGAACCCCGACGGGCCGGTCGGGGTGGCTCAGAGCCGCCCGTCCCGCCAGGCGTCCAGCACCCGGCGCTCCCGCTTGGTCGGCCGCCCGGCGCCGCGCTCCCGGCGGGCCACCGGGACCACGGCCTCCGGCGGCGGGGTCGGGGTGTGGTCGATGAAGCAGGTGGCGGCCACCGCCGCGCCCACCCGTTTCTGGATCACCCGGACCACCTCGACGTGCCGGGTGACATGGTGCGTACGCACCCGGATCCGGTCGCCGGGCACGACGGCCGTCGCCGGTTTGGCCGGCTGGTCGTTGATCCGCACGTGCCCGCCCCGGCAGGCCGCGGCCGCGTCCGGGCGGGTCTTGGTCAGGCGCACCGACCAGAGCCAGCGGTCGATCCGGGTGGACTCCATCGCCCCGATTATGGCCCGGGCCCGCCCCCGCCGCCGTGCCCCGTTCGCTGAGAACACCGCGGTGCGGTCCGGGCGCCGAGGGGTGCACCATCTAGCCCGACGGACGCCGGGCGAGGGAGGTCGTGCGATGGACCCGACCAGGGTGGAGGACCTGCTCTACGGCGGGGTGCTGGCGGTGGTGACCGTCATCGCGCTGATCGTGGTGGTGGCGGAGCTGGCCAGGGGTGCCCGGCGGGACAGGGAGATCATCTCGGCCACCGGGGGCTTCGCCGCGCTCATCGGGGTGTGCGCGATCGTGCTCTGCACCGGCCTGGTCGACCTGCTGCCGCTGCCGAAGTAGCCGGCCGCGGCGGTAACCGGACGACCGCACCGCCGCCGGTCGCGCGGTCGCCGGTCCGGCATGGGGTGGCTAGCCTGCGAGGTAGGGCCGAGGGCGCGCGCCCGGCCTCCCCACACCGGACGGAGCGATCACATGCCGCTCGCCATCACCGAGGACCACCGCTCGCTCGCCGAGGTCGTGCGGGCGTTCGCCACCGAGCAGGGGCTGCGCCGGCACACCCGGGCGCTGTTGGACGACCCGCCGCCGGTCGGCGCGCCCGCCCCGCCGTCCTGGAAGCAGATCGCCGGGCTGGGCTGGCCGGGACTGCACGTGGCGGAGCGGTTCGGCGGCTCCGGGTACGGACTGCCGGAGCTCGCCGTGGTGGCCGAGGGGCTGGGCGCGGAGGTCGCGGGCGGGCCGTTCCTGGCCACCGCCGTCGCGGCCGCTGTGGTCACCGAGGTCGGCACGGACGAGCAGCGCGCGCGGCTGCTGCCCGGCCTGGCCGACGGCTCCACCCCGGCCTCGCTCGCCCCGCACGGGTCGGCGACCCTGACCGGCGGCGTGCTGACCGGCGACGGCGGCCCCGCGCTCGGCGGCGCATGGGCGGCCCTGCACCTGGTGTCCGGGGGTGCGGACCTGGTGGTGCTCGGCCCGGGCGAGCGGTCCGTCCGGGCCACGCCCGGACTGGACCCGTCGCTGGGGCTCGTCCGGATCACCGCGCGGGAGGTTCCGGTCCGGCCGGAGGCGGTGCTGGTCGGTGGCCGGGCGGTCGCGGTGCGGCTGCTGCGGGCGCTGGCCGCCGGCGAGGCCTGCGGCGGCGCGCGGGCCTGCCTGACGGCCGCGCTGGAGTACGCCAGGGTGCGCGAGCAGTTCGGCCGGCCCATCGGCGGCTTCCAGGCAGTGAAGCACCACCTGGCGAACATGCTGGTGCACAGCGAGCTGGCGGTGGCCTCGGCGTGGGACGCCGCCCGGGTCGACCCGTCCGGCTCCGACGCCGACCTGGCCGCCGCGGTGGCCGCGGCGACCGCGCTGAGCGCCTACGAGCACAACGCCAGGATGAGCATCCAGCTGCACGGCGGCATCGGGTTCACCTGGGAGCACGACGCGCATCTCCACCTGCGCAGGGCGACCGCGCTGGCCGCGCTGGCCGGCCCGGTCGACGAGGCCCACGACGACGTCGCACGGCTGGTCCGGGCCGGGGTGCGGCGCGAGTTCGGGGTGGCGCTGCCGGTGGAGGCGCGGGAGCACCGGCGGGCGGCCCGCGAGTTCGTCGAGCTGTTCCGGACGACCGCGCCGGCCCGGCGGCGGGCGTTGCTGGTGGAGCACGGTTACCTGGTGCCGCACTGGCGCCGGCCGTGGGGCCGGGCCGCCGGCGCGGCGGAGCAGCTGGTGATCGAGCAGGAGCTGGCCGGCATCGAGGTGCCCGGGCTGGGCATCGCTGGGTGGGTGCTGCTCACGCTCACCCAGACCGCCGACGAGGAGCAGATCGAGCGGTGGATCCGGCCCAGCCTGCTCGGCGAGCTGGTGTGGTGCCAGCTGTTCAGCGAGCCGGGGGCCGGGTCGGACGCGGCGGCGGTGCAGAGCCGGGGCGTGCGGGTGGCCGGCGGCTGGCGGGTGACCGGACAGAAGGTGTGGACCTCCGACGCCCGCCGCAGCAACCGGGGCCTGGCCACGATCCGGACCGACCCGGCTGCCCCCAAGCACCGGGGGATCACCACCATGGCCATCGACCTGACCGCACCGGGGGTCACGGTGCGACCGCTGCGGGAGATCACCGGCGAGGCACTGTTCAACGAGGTGTTCTTCGACGACGTGCTCGTGCCGGACGAGGATGTGGTCGGCGAGCCGGGGCAGGGCTGGGCGGTGGCCCGCGCCACGCTGGGCAACGAGCGGGTGAGCATCGGCGGCGCGGAACGGGCCGGCCTCGACGCGGCCGGGCTGGTCGAGCTGTGGCGGGCGCACGCCGAGGGCGACGAGGGGCTGCACCGCGAGGTGGGTCGGGTGGCCGCCGAGGAGCACGCCATGCGGCTGCTCAGCCTGCGCACGGTGGAGCGCGCGGTGGTCGGCGCGGAGCCGTCCGCCGAGGGCAACGTGACGAAGCTGCTGGTCGCCGAGCACAGCCAGTGGGTCACCGAGCTGGGCATGCGGCTGGCCGGGACCGCCGCGGTGGTCGGCGACGAACCCGCGCTGGTCCACCAGTTCCTGTTCAACCGGGCCATGACGATCGCCGGCGGCACGTCCGAGGTCAGCCGGAACGTGATCGCCGAGCGGATCCTGGGGCTGCCCAGGGAGGCCGTGCGCAACTGAGCGGGGGCCCGGCCACGAGGTCGGCGGTCAGAGGTCGATGACGACCTTGCCGGTGACCCCCGCCTCGACGGCCTCGTGCGCCTCGGCCACCCGGTCGAGCGGGTAGTGGTGCAACGGCAGCGCGGTGAGCGCCCCGTCGGCCACCGCGAGGGCCACGCCCTCCGCCGCGGTGCGCACCGCCTCCGGCGCGACCGTGTAGAGCAGCATGAACCGCAGCGCGACGTTGGCGGTCATGCACGCGCGCATCGGCAGCGTGGCGTCCTTCGCACCGGTGGCGTAGCTGACCACGGTGCCGCCCTGGCGCAGCACGGCCAGGTCGAGCCCCAGGTTCGCGCCGAGGTCGACCTCGATCACCCTGTCCACCTCGGACACCGCGCGGCGGATCTGCGCGGCGGCGTCGGGGTCGCGGTAGTTGACGACGTGCGCGGCGCCGGCCCGGCGGGCGCTCTCCGCCTTCTCCGGCCCGCTCGCGGTGGCCACCACGGTGGCGCCCGACCAGGCCGCCAGCTCGACGGCGTAGTGGCCGACCGCGCCCGCGCCCCCGGCGACCAGCACGGTGCGACCGGTCAGCGGCCCGTCGGAGAACAGGCAGTGGTGCGCGGTCATGGCCGGGACGCCGAGGCACACGCCCAGCCCGGCCGCCGCGGCGTCGGGCAGCGGCACGGCCTGGTGCTCGGCCAGGACGGTCCACTCGGCGGCGGTGCCCCAGGACCGGGTCGCGGCGGCCATGTACAGCCACACCCGCTGGCCGACGCGGGCCGGGTCGACGCCCTCGCCGACGGCGTCGATGACGCCCGCCGCGTCGTGGTGCGGGATCTGGAACCCGTCGAACGGCCGGGGGGCGACCCCGGCGCGGCTCTTCACGTCGGTCGGGTTGATCCCGGACACCTCGACCCGCACCCGGACCTGGCCGGCGCCCGGCTCGGGGATGGCGACCTCGCGCACGCTCAGCACGTCGCGCGCCGGACCGGTGGACTCGTAGAGGGCTGCCCGCATGCCGCCGACGCTACCCCGGGGCGGGCAGGGTGATCGCGGTCACCAGCAACCCCCGCCCGGCCAGCCAGCGCCCGTCCAGCCGGTCGCGCTCGACCCCGCCGGCGGCCAGCCGGTGCTCGACCAGCGCGGCGCTGAACGTGCCGTCCGGGCGCAGGGTCACCGAGGCGTCCTCGAACCCGAGCCAGCATCGGGCCAGCGGGAACCACACCTTGTAGACGCTCTCCTTGGCGCAGAACAGCAGCCGGTCCCAGTGCACGTCCGGGTGGTCGGCGGCCAGCCCGGCCAGCCGGGGAAGCTCCTCGTCGCGGGCCACCGTGCCGAGCACCCCGTCCGGCAGCGGCGCGTGCGGCTCGGCGTCCACGCCCAGCCCGTGCACGTCGCGCGCGTGGGCGAGCACCGCCGCCCGGTAGCCGGCGCAGTGGGTCAGCGCGCCGACCACCCCGGCCGGCCAGCGGGGCTCCCGGTTCTCGCCGGCCGGGACGGCGGCGGGCGGCAGCCCGAGGCGCTGCAGCGACTGGCGGGCCAGGTGCCGGACGGTGCCGTACTCGCGGCGCCGCCGGGACACCGCGCGGGCGATCGCCTCGGCCTCCTCCGGCCACATCAGCGACTCGTCGACGTCGGCGAACGCCTCGGCGGCGGCCACCGGTGCGGGCACCAGGCGCTCGATCACCGGCGGTCCAGCGGCACCGGCCGGGCCAGCTCCCCGGGCGGCCCGCCACGGCGGCGCCACTCCCGGGGGTAGCCCAGCGAGACCTCCTCGAACGGCACCCCGTCGTAGACCGTGGAGCGCGGGATGTGCAGGTGGCCGTACACCACCGCCGCGGTCGGGAAGCGGGTGTGCCAGTCCGCGGTGAGCTCGGTGCCGCACCACTGGGCGAACTCCGGGTAGTGCAGCACCCGGGTCGGCTCACGGACCAGCGGCCAGTGGTTGACCAGCACGTACGGCACGTCGGGCGAGGCCTCGGCTGCCAGCCGTCGCTCGGTGGCGGCGACCCGGGCGCGGCACCACTCGTCCCGGCTGGGGTAGGGGTCGGGGTGCAGCAGGTGCTCGTCGGTGCACACCACGCCGGTGCGGTAGGCGTACTCCAGCGACTCGTCCTTGGTCGCGGTGCCCGGGGCGCGGAAGGTGTAGTCGTAGAGCAGGAACAGCGGCGCGACCCGGACCGGCCCGCCGGCCCCGGTCCACACCGGGAACGGGTCCTCCGGGGTGAGCACCCCGACGCCGCGGCAGGCGTCGACGAGGTACTCGTAGCGCGGCACCCCGCGCAGCGGCACCGGGTCCTTCGTCCTGGTCCACAACTCGTGGTTGCCGGGCACCCAGATCACGGTGGCGAACCGCTCGCGCAGCCCGGTGAGCGTGTCGACGATCGCGTCGGTGGACTCCGCGACGTCGCCGCAGACGATCAGCCAGTCGTCCGGAGAGCCGGGCCGCAGGCCGTCCACCACCGGCCGGTTGTCCCGGTGCCCGACGTGCAGGTCGCTGACCGCCCGCAGCCGGGGCACCACGGTGCTCACCCCGGCACCCTAACAACGCGCGCCGGCCCGCCCGGGTGCCCGCCGGCCGGGTGTGACCGGGTCGTCGCTGGTCAGCCCGTTCGGCCGAGCAGCCCGCCCGGCGCCGAGCGGCGCCGAGCAGCCCACCCGGCGCCGAGCAGCCCCGGTCAGCCCGGTCAGCCACTCGGCGGGGCCAGCCGGTACACCACCCCGGCGCCGTCGTCGGTGACGTACACCGCGCCGTCCGGGCCGGGCACCGCGGCGACCGGGCGCCCCCACCGGCTCCCGTCGGCGGCCTGGAACCCGCCGACCACGGTGTGCTGCGGGCCGAGCGTGCCGCCGCGCCACGGGAAGAACGACACCTCGGGCGCCCTCGGCGGCTGCCGGTTCCACGACCCGTGGACGCCGACCAGCGCGCCCTCGCCGAACGCGCCGGGCAGGGTGGTGAAGGTCATCCCGAGCGGGGCGGAGTGCGCGCCGAAGGTGCGTTCGATCCTGGGCAGCGCGGCGCAGTCCAGCCGGTCGCCGTCCGGGTTGTTCTGCACGTCGCGCACGAACGGCGGCGACGCGTCGTTCTGGGCGCTGCCCGGGGCGCCGGGGTCGACGTCCGGGTCCGGGTTGCAGTACGGCCAGCCGAGGTCGCGGCCGGCGGTCAGCCGGGCCAGCTCCTCCGGCGGGTGGTCGGCCACGTAGTCCGCGACCACCTTGCCCTGCGCGGAGCCGGATCCGTCGAACGGCCGGTCGTGCGGGTACTCGATGTTGTCCCGGTTGTTGACCGCCGTCCAGACCGACCCGTCCGGCGCGACGGCCAGCCCGGTGCCGTTGCGGACGCCGAGGGAGAAGACGGTCGCGGCGCCGCCGCCCGGGGGCACCCGCATGATCGACGCGCGCTGCGGGGCCTTCTCCCGGTCGTCCCCGGAGATGTTGCCGGTGGAGCCGATGGAGAAGTACACCGCCTTGTCCGGCCCGACCGCCACGCTCTTCAGCGCGTGCGCGTAGGCACCGCCCAGCCCCTCACCCTTGGCGTCGGGCAGGTCGTCGACGATCACCCGGCGCCCGGTGGCCGCCCCGCCCACGTACCGGTAGGCGTCCAGCCGGTCGCTCTCCGCCACGTACAGCGTGCCGCCGTCGAAGGCCAGCCCGTGCGGCTGGGTCAGCCCGTCGAGCAGCAGCGACGTGGTGGCACCGCCGGAGCCGTCGGGGGTCAGCTTCACCACCTGGCCGGCGCCGGGGCGGGACACCAGCAGCGCGCCGTCCGGGGTCCACGCGGCCAGCCGCGCGCCCGGCACCCGGGCCCAGACCTCGATCGTCCAGCCGTCCGGGACGAGTGCCTGCCGGGGCTGGTCGAACGGGGCACGGGCGAGGTCGGCGGGCACCCGGACCGGCGTGGCGACCAGCGCGCTCGGGGCCGCGGCGGGCGGGGCGGGCTGGCGCCGCGCGGGCGGGGCCGCCCCACCGCAGGCGGCGACGGTCGCCAGGGTGGCCGCGGCGACGAGCGCGAGGGCGGCGGAGCGGCGGAGGCGGGGCGGCGGGAGCATGGGGCTCCATGGTGCCCGAGATCGACCGGTCGCGGGTGGGGGCCGGTTCGCGGCACGGGGCGGTGAGTTGACCGCGGCGACGCGGCGCAGCACGGTGGGACGGGCCGGTGTGCGTCCGCGCGCCGGCGGGCGACCCCGGGAGGTCCGGCCGTGCCGACGCTGGATGCCGTACCGACACCCCCGTCCCTGTCTTTCGAGCCGCTGACCCCGCTGTCCTACCTGGACCGCGCGGCGGCGGCGCACGGCGAGCGGGTCGCGGTGGTGGACGGCGCCGAGCGGTGGACCTACGCCGAGCTGCACGTCCGGTGCCGCCGGCTGGCCGGTGGGCTGGCGCCGCTGGCAGGGGACCGCCCCGTCGCGGTGCTCGCGCCGAACACGCACGTGCTGCTGGAGGCGAACTTCGGGGTGCCCTGGGCCGGCGTGCCGCTGGTCGCGGTCAACACCCGGCTCGCGGCCGCCGAGGTGGCCTACATCCTGGAGCACTCCGAGGCCGCCGTGCTGGTGCACGACCCGGTGTTCGACGAGCTGGTCGACGACGCGTTCACCCGGCTCACCGCGCCGCCGAGGCGGATCAGGGCGGGCGCGGAGTACGAGGCGCTGCTGGCCGGCGCGGAACCGCTGGCCCGGACGCCGGAGGACGAGCGGTCGCTGCTGTCGATCAATTACACGTCCGGCACCACCGGCCGGCCCAAGGGGGTGATGTACCACCACCGGGGTGCGTTCCTGCAGGCACTGGCCATGGTCGGGCACACCGGCCTGACGCCGTCGGCGGTGCACCTGTGGACGCTGCCGATGTTCCACTGCAACGGCTGGTGCTTCCCGTGGGCGGTGACTGCGGCGGCCGCCACCCACGTGTGCCTGCCGAAGGTGGATCCGGACCTGGTGTGGCGGCTGATCCGCGAGGAGGGCGTAACCCACCTCAACGGGGCGCCCACGGTGCTGTCCATGCTCGCCTACGCCTCGGTGGCCGGGGACGGCGTGCCCGGCGACCGGGTGGTGCGGGTGGCCACCGGCGGCGCGCCGCCGTCGCCGGCGATCCTGCGCCGGATGGCCGAGCTGGGCTTCGAGGTGACCCACCTCTACGGCCTGACCGAGACCTACGGCCCGGCGATGATCTGCGACTGGCGGCCGGAGTGGAACGCCCTCGACGGCGAGACGCAGGCCCGGCTCAAAGCCAGGCAGGGCGTCGGCAACATGATCGCCTGCACCGCCCGGGTGATCGACCCGGACGGTGCCGACGTGCCGGCGGACGGCGCGACCATCGGGCAGATCGCGCTGCGCGGCAACAACCTGATGCTGGGTTACCTCAAGGACGACGCGGCGACCCGGGAGGCCGCGCCGGACGGCTGGTTCCGCACCGGCGACCTCGGGGTGCTGCACCCGGACGGCTACGTGGAGCTTCGGGACCGCAGCAAGGACGTGATCATCTCCGGCGGGGAGAACATTGCCAGTGTGGAGGTGGAGCAGGCGATCGCCGAGCACGCATCGGTGCTGGAGGCGGCGGTGATCGCGGTACCGGACGAGAAGTGGGGCGAGGTGCCGGCCGCCTACGTGACGCTGCGGGAGGGCGCCGAGGCCACCGAGGAGGAGATCATCGAGCACGTGCGCGGCCGGCTGGCCCGGTTCAAGGCGCCCCGGTCGGTGGTGTTCGGCGAGCTGCCCAAGACGTCCACCGGCAAGATTCAGAAGTACGTGCTCCGGGACGCCGCCTGGGCGGGGGAGAGCCGCCGGATCCGGTGAGCCGGCCCGGGCACGTGCCAGCGGCCGGCCCGCCGGGCCGGCCGGTCACCGGGGACCACGGGAGGTAGCGGTGTCGGACGAGGTCGTCGTCGAGCGGCGCGGAGCCGTGCAGGTCATCACCCTCAACCGGCCGGAGGCGCGGAACGCGCTGACCGCCGGGGTCGGCAGGGCCGTGGCGACGGCCGTCGACGAGCTGGACGCATCGGACGACCTGCGGGCCGGGGTGCTGACCGGCGCGGGTGGCACGTTCTGCTCCGGCATGGACCTCAAGGGGTTCCTGCGCGGGGAGACGCCGTCCATCGAGGGGCGCGGCCTGTGCGGGATCACCCAGACCCCGCCGACCAAGCCGCTGATCGGCGCGGTGGAGGGCTGGGCGCTGGCCGGCGGGTTCGAGCTGCTGCTGGCCTGCGACCTGGTGGTGGCCGCGCGGACCGCCCGGTTCGGCATCCCGGAGGTGAAGCGGTCGCTGGTCGCCGCGGCCGGCGGCGCGCTCCTGCTCGGCCGCCGGATCCCCCGGGCACTGGCGCTGGAGCTGATGCTCACCGGCGACCCGATCGGGGCCGAGCGGGCCGCCGCGATCGGCCTGGTCAACCGGGTCACCGACGAGGGTGGCGCGCTGGACGCGGCGCTGGAGCTGGCCGGCACGATCGCGGCGAACGGGCCACTGGCGGTGGCGGCGACCAAGCGGATCGCGCGGTCGAGCGCCGACTGGACGGACGCCGAGGGCTGGCAGCGGCAGACCGAGATCATCGGGCCGGTGTTCGCGTCGGACGACGCCAGGGAGGGCGCCACCGCGTTCGCCGAGAAGCGGCAGCCGGTCTGGAAGGGTCGGTAGCACGATCGGCCTCGGTCCCCGTCGCGGAGGACGGCCTGGCCCGGCAGGTCGACCGGCCGCGGCCGGTCGACCTGCCGGGCCAGCACTTCCACCGGGCCCGCCACGCCGCACGTCGGCGCGTGGTGGTCGGCGTCGATGCTGGACCACGCCGTGTGTTCCTCCGGCCGGTCCGGGAGGGGACGACTGGCCCGGGATCCCCGGTCGCCGTGCCTGCCGGCGGGCACCGGAGGCGGTGGCGGTCGCCGTGGGAGGCGAACCGGTCGCCGGATCGTCGCAGGTCAGCGCCTGTTGAACAGCCCGGGAAAGCGCCGGGCGGGCAAGCGGTTCGGCGGCCACATGGGTGGATACCCAACGGAATCCCGGCGGAGCGAGCGGTGAGAGGAGCCACTGGGCGACCAACGGTTTGCCATGATGCGCCCGGATCGTGACCGGTTCGTTAACCGCTCGCTGGTCCCCGCTTAACTGTTGCGGACGTCGGGGCGCTGGCGTCCTGCCCGCGGGCCCACTAGACCTAGGGAGCCAGCTCCCCAGCAGCGCCGGCATACGGATCCGAAACGGTTCGGTCGGCAGGCCTGGGCGGGTGGAGTCGCAGATGCGAGCGGCTCCACCCGCCCCGTGGCTAGTCCGGGTGGGTCGAGCTCGCACCGCGGCGATGGGACAGCACGGCGGCACGGCAACACGGCAACACGATGCTCGGTGTTGAGATGGTGGGGGAGAAAAAAGAACAGGCCGGGGTCGGTTATCCCCCGAGACAACCAACCCCGGCCGCGCAACCGCTCGCCCGCTCCCCAGCGACAAGCGGTAAGTCTTGACGACTGATGTCGTTCTGCCCATAGAGTAGGCTTTCCGTCGATCACTTTAACGCGTGGTGCGCAGAACCACTCGAATGGCGGTGTGAGAGTCACCGAGATGGATGAGTGCGGCCTCTCAGGTGGCTACTCTCCGGACAAATAGCCGCCCGATCACCCTCGTGCAGACCAGCGGCTCCCCCGGTTGCCGCCGATCGCCACCCAGCGCGACCAGGGGCTCCCCGGCCGCTCAGCCGCCGAGCATCACCTTCTGGCCGAGGGCCAGCCCGGACAGCACCTGCGTGGTGTGGTCCCCCACCAGGCCCAGCTCCACCTGCACCCGGCGCGCGGTGCCGTCCGGCTGCTGGACCTGCACCACGCCGGTGTTCCCGGCGCGCTGGACCGCGGCGGACGGAACCACCAGCACGTTGTCCACGCCGCCCACGATCACATTGGCCTCGGCGGTCTGCCCGGTGCGGAGGCGGGGGTCGGTGTCGTTCAGCACGACCGTGGCGTAGTAGTTCGTCACGTCGTTGATCTGCGCGCCGGTGGGGGACAGCGCGGTGAGCGTGCCCGTCCTGGTCAGGTCGGGCACGGCGTCGAAACTCACCTGGACCTTCTGGTTCGGGGCCAGCTGCGCCGCGTCGGCCTCGGCGAACGGGGCCACGATCTGGAAGCTGTGCACGTTCTTGAGGGTGAGGAACGAGGAGCCGCCGGGGCGCTGCGCCTTGTTGTTCGAGTCGTCCTTGCCCCCGACCCCGGAGTCCAGGTCGGGCAGTGCCGTGCGCCCGCCGGGGGCCAGCGGGGTGGTGCCCGCCGCCGAGCCGATGTACTCGCCGACGGTGCCGTTGATGCTGGCCACCGTCCCGGCCACCGGAGCGATCAGCAGGGTGTCCTGGATGGCCCGCTGCGCGTCGCGCACGTCGGCCGCCGCCTCCTGCACCCCGGCGGCGGCCTCCTCCAGGTCGTGCGGCTTGTCGCTCGTGGCACCGTCGGCGGAGTCACCGGCCGCCGAGCTGTCCCGCCGCGCGTTGGCCACCGCGACCCGCTGCCGCGCGTGCTCCACGGCGGCCCGCCTGCGGGCGGCGTCCAGCGAGCGCTGGTCCTGGTCGATCCGCCGCTGGTAGTAGGAGACGGCCGACTGGCCCCGGTCGGAGCGCTCGCAGGACGGCGAGTGCATGTCCAGCGGCGACTCCACCAGCAGGCCACGCTTGTCGCGGCTGGTGACGTCGGCGTTGTCGCCGTAGCCGTCGTAGCGGTGCGAGCCGCCGGTGACCGAGCGGTTGCAGCGTGACTTGTCGGCCATCGAGCCCTGCCGTGCGGCGGCCAACTGCTTGCGGTCCTCGCTGAGCTGCTCGCGGGCCTGGTCGATGGCGTCCTCGTTGGCGCCGTCGGTCTCGCCGGCCTCGTCGCGGGTGGCCCCCAGCACGTCCCTGGCGCGGGAGTAGTCGTGGTGCGCGGCGTCGACCTGGTTGCCGTCCTGGATCTTGTCCCAGCGAGCCTGCGCGGCGGCCTGGGCGGCCCGGGCCCTGGCCAGGTCACCGCGCGCCTCGAAGTCGTCGATCTTGGCCAGCGGCTGGCCCGCGTTGACCCGCTGCCCGACCGCGACGAGCAGCCGGGTGAGCTGGCCGCCCTTGGCGAAGCCGAGGTTCTGCTCGTCGATCGCCTGCAGGGTGCCGGTGGCCGACACCGTGCGGGACACCGATCCGAGCGCCACGGTGGCGGTGTTGGCGCCCGCGCCGCTCTGCCCGGCGCACCCGGCGACGACCAGCGCGAGCCCGGTCACCAGCACGACGGCCGCCGCCCACCAGCCGTGGCTGCCGGGCAGGCCGACGCGGCCGGCGGCCGACCACCGGGCGGCGACGCCCGTCGGGCGGGTCGGGGCGCGCGGTGGCTCCGGGCGGCGGTGGGAATGGGGCGTTCGCGAGGTCATGGCACGTCTCATTCGTGGCGCAGGGCGTCGATGGGGCGCATTCGGGCGGCGCGGTTGGCGGGGTAGGCGCCGAAGAACAGGCCGATGGCGAGGCTGACGGTGAAGGCGAGCACGACCGAGCCGCCGGAGAGTTGGGGTGGGGCGAA
>DASXJJ010000135.1:0-63776 GCA_036497465.1 Pseudonocardia sp.
GCCTCCTCGGGATACCGCGACCGGTCATCCACATCCGCGGCATGCGGCGCGATCTCCTTCTCCGACAACGCCCGCACCGCCGCGCGCAGCTCCCGGTGCTCCTCAGCGAGCTGGTACACCTCGAAATCGGGGTTCACGACCCCGGAGGGTAGAGCGGCGCGACGCGCGGCGGGACAGCCGACGGACACGACGATTGCCGCGATCTTCGTGTCCGGTGGACAACTCGGGCGGCGGCGCCGACGCGGCCGGTCGGTCAGGCTGTGGGGCCGACGCCCTCCGAGGTACGGGGCAGGTGCCGGCCCACGATCATCTCGGTCAGCTGGTCGGCGATCGCCGAGCTGGAGCGGCGGCCCAGCAGCCGGCGGTAGAGCACCGTGCCGCAGATCAGGTCGAGCAGCAGGTCGGCGTCGACGTCGTGCGGCAGGTCGGTACGGCCCGCGGCCCGGTACAGCAGGCTCAGGTTCCCGGCGCGCGCCGGGCCGAGGAAGCTGAGCAGCTGCTCCCTGGCCTCCGGGTCGGCGTCGAGGTCCGACGCCATCTCCGGCATCGCGGCGCCCAGCGGGGACTCGGTGAACAGCTCGATGGCCGCGTCGACCAGCGCCCGCACGTCGGCCCGCAGCTCGCCGGTGGTCTTCACCGGCGTGACCTCGATCCGGTGCGACAGCGACTCGATGACCAGCCGCGCCTTCGTCGGCCACCACCGGTACACCGTGGCCTTCCCGACGCCGGCGCGCGCCGCGATGCTCTCGATGGTCAGCCGGTGGTACCCCACGTCGGTCAGTAGGTCGACGGTGGCGTCCACGATCGCGGCGTAGGACCGTGGGCTCCGGCGTTGCGGATTGGACGCCTGACCCACCTCCCCGCCCGGCCCCCCGACCTCTGAGAGCGCTTTCAGCGAGTCAGCCTACCCTTCCTGCTGACCCCGCCGTCGGTGCTCGGCCGAGGCCGACCCGACGGCGCGGACGCCCCGTCGGCCGCCCGGCGGGGCTCACCGTCCACGGCCGGGCCGGCTCGACGAGACTGTCCGGGTGACCCCACCGCATTCAGCGACCGACAGCGACCACGAACTCGCCGCCCGGCTGGCGACCGACGCCGGTCGTCTGCTGCTCACGGTCCGGGAGAAGTACGCCGACGCCTCCGTGGCGGAGCGCAAGGACGCGGGCGATGCGGAGGCGCAGCGTTTCCTGGCCTCGGCGCTGGCCGCCGAGCGTCCCGGCGACGCGGTGCTCTCGGAGGAGGCCGACGACGACCGCGCGCGGCTGGCCGCGGACCGCGTCTGGATCGTCGACCCGCTGGACGGCACGCGGGAGTTCGGGCAGCCGGGGCGGGACGACTGGGCCGTGCACGTGGCGCTGTGGGAGCGGGGCGACCTGACCGCCGCCGCGGTGTCGCTGCCCGTGGAGGGGCGCACCCTGGCCACTCCGGAGATCGCCCGGCCGGACACCGCCGACGGCGCGGGCCCCCGGGTGATCGCCTCGCGCAGCCGGCCGCCGGCGATCGCCGAGGAGGTGGCCGACCGGCTCGGCGGGACGTTGATCGGGATGGGGTCGGCGGGGGCCAAGGCGATGGCGGTGGTGCTGGGCCGGGCCGACGTCTACCTGCACACCGGCGGCCTGCACGAGTGGGACACGGCCGCCCCGGTCGGGGTGGCCAGGGCCGCCGGCCTGCACACCTCCCGGGTGGACGGCTCGCCGCTGGCCTACAACCAGGCGGACGTCTACCAGCCGGACCTGCTGATCTGCGCGCCCCGATACGTGGACAGCGTGCTCGCCCTGGTCCACGAGTACGGGGCCGGCTGCCGGTACCGCTGACCGGCGCCGGCCGGAACCCCGGCCAGCGGACCTGAGAATCTCGGCTAAGGTCTGCCCCCGACGACAACGGCCAGCCGGCGGCCCGACGACGTGCACGATGCCGTGTTCCGGTCCGGGTGGCGAGGAAGCGGGAACGATGGAGCACGAGCAGCAGCAGAAGGAGCGCGGCTCCGCCGACGGCGACTGGTGGCGGCTTCTCCTCGGGGCAGCGTTCTGGATCTTCGTGGCGATCGTGGTGATCTACTTCCTGACCACCATGCTGTGGTCGGGCTCCGGCGGCTGACCCCGGCATGATCGACGACGCCACGCTGACCGCGCTGGCGCTGCGGGCCCGGGACGGCGACCGGCGGGCCGCGACCGACCTCGTCGGGCACACCTACCAGCAGGTCTGGCGGATGCTGGTGGCGCTGAGCAACCGCCGGGTCGCCGAGGACCTCACCCAGGAGACCTTCGCGCGGGCGTTCCGGGCGCTGCCCGGGTTCCGCGCCGAGTCGAGCGTGCGGGCCTGGCTGCTGGCCATCGCCCGCCGCGTCGCCGCCGACCACCTGCGCGCCGCGCGCGCCCGGCCGTCGATCGACCCGCGCATCACCGTGGAGGACGCCGATCCCGCCGCGTCCGGCGAGGTGGGGGACTCGGTCGCGCTGCGCGAGCTGGTGGACCGCCTCGACCCGGACCGCGGGCTGGCGTTCGTGCTCACCCAGCTGATCGGGTTGAGCTACCTGGAGGCCGCGCAGGTCTGCGACTGCCCGGTCGGCACCATCCGCTCCCGGGTGGCGCGGGCCCGGGACGAGCTGGCCGGACACCTCACCGGCCGCGACGACCCGCGCGACGCCCACGGATGAGCCGGGCGATTTCGGGGTCGCCGGGAACTATCACCGGGCGCGGCCCGACCGGACCGGCATGACGGACTGTGGCCCCTGTCGCGAGTGCCTCTCCGCCGACCTGGACGGCGAGGCGGGCACCGTGCCCGCCTCGGTGACCGAGCACCTGGCCGGCTGCGACGCGTGCTCCCGCTGGTACGCCCGCGTCACCCAGGTCAACCGGCTGGTGCGCACGGCCCCCGCCGAGCCCGGTCCCGGGCTGTCCGACGACCAGCTCGCCGGGCTGCTCGACCTGCTGCCCCCGCCGCCCGCGGCCCCGTCCCGCGCGCGCCGGCTCGGGCGGCCGGTGGCCCGCGTCGCGTTGGCCCTGGTCGGGCTGGCGCAGGCGCTGCTCGGCGGGCTGCCGCTGCTCGTGCCCGGCGTGGCGGCGGTCGACCCGCACGCGGCGATGATGGGCGCCGGCATGATGCACATGTCGCACGAGTACTCGGCGTGGAACCTGGCGCTGGGGGTGTCGTTCCTGGCCGGCGCGGCGTGGACCCGGCACCTCGCGGGCGTGCTGCCCGTGCTGGCCAGCTTCGTGGCCGTGCTGCTGGTGGTGAGCGGCGTCGACCTGGTGGACGGCGAGGTGGACCCGGCGCGGGTGGTCTCGCACGCGCTGGTGGTGCTCGGGCTGGTGCTGGTCGTGGCGATCGTGGCCCTCGGCGCGCCCCGCCCGACGCTCGGACCGGTCCGCGCGGACCTGGACCCGCTGCCGGACGCGCCGCCCCGACCCGCCGTCGGTGCCGAAACCGGGACCGGCGGGCCGGCCGGGCGCACCCACCGGCACCGGCCGAACCCGGCCGCGCGGCACCGGGCGGCGTGATCCCGGATCGGAGCGTGCGAACCCGTTTCAGCCGACGTTCGTGAGGTAGTCCTCCGAGATGACGACAGATGTGACGGACAGCGTCGAGGTCAACGTCCCGGTCAGCACGGCCTACAACCAGTGGACCCAGTTCGCCACCTTCCCGGAGTTCATGGAGGGCGTGGACCGGATCGACCAGATCGATGACACCCACACGCACTGGGTCACCTCGATCGCCGGGGTGACCAAGGAGTTCGACGCCGAGATCACCGAGCAACACCCGGAGGAGCGCGTCGCCTGGCAGACCCAGAACGGGGTGCACCAGGCGGGCGTCGTCACCTTCCATCGGATCGACGACGACACCACCCGGGTCACCCTGCAGCTGAACTACGACCCGAAGGGCCTCGTGGAGAAGGCCGGCGACGCCCTGGGCATCGTCGAGCGCCGGGCCAAGGGCGACCTGGCGAACTTCAAGACCTACATCGAGCGGAAGGGCGCCTCCGAGGGTGCCTGGCGCGGTGACGTGCCGCGCGACCCGCAGCGCGGTGAGTCCGGCTCCTGAGGCCGGACCGAAGAGGGCGTCGGGCGACCGCTCACCAGCGGTTGTCCGGCGCCTGTTTCGCGAGCGGCGGGACGGTGATCCCCGTGACGGCCCCGCCCGGGTTCGACGCCCGCCGAGCGGGTACCGCACAGCCATGGGCGAACCGACTCAGGGACAGATCGACGCGGTGGGCAAGCTGACCGAGGCGCTGGAGACGGTGGAACGCGCGCGCGGCCACCTCTACTCGTTCCACCAGCTCACCGGGACCGCGGACCTCATGCTCGACGACGCGGTCGACGGGTTGGCCGGGGCCGGGGAGCCGGAGCTGGCGTCCTGGGTGAAGCGGGAGCTGGTCGGCCGCAACGTGCTGCCGGGCACGTGGACGTTCGAGGTGGTCGAGGGCTACGACGACCTCTACTACCGGCCGTTCCAGGACGTGGAGCGCGGGGTCCGGGAGCGGGTGCTGGACGGCGCACGGCACGTCCACGAGGCGGAGCTCAAGCAGCGGCGGCGGGCGCACCGGGAGGCGGAGCCGGACGGGCGCTGACCCCGGGTCGGCCGTGCTCCGGGGGATCACCCCGGTGATCGAACGGGGGACGCCCACCCGGTGCGCCACGCGACGACCCGGCGGGCCGGGCGCGGAACGCACTGCTTCTGAGCAGCACGGTTCGAGAGTTGCGTCGATTGTGCGTCGTTTGCGACACATGTCACTCCGGGGTTGCGGCATCGTGGACGGGCCGGGATAGTCAGGGATCGCAGGGCCGAACCCGTTGCCCGTGCATCCAGTACCGGCAGTCAGGACGTCGGTGCGCGCGACGCAGGACGGGTGATAATGGACACCGCTACCCCGGTACCGCACGATCTCGGGACCGCGACGATCGCGCTGGTCTCCTACGGCGAGCCGGAGGTTCCCGACCCGGGCATCACGTCGGACCCGGTGCTCGACCTGGCAGCGGGACTGGCCACGCTCGGCTACCGCCCGGTGGTCATCGGCCGCCGGCGCTCCGGAGCCCCGACAGCGGCCCCTCCCGGAGTCGCCCTGGCGCCCGTCCCGGCCGGCCCGGTCACCCCGCTCGACGAGGACGGCCTGCGTGGCCACGTCGGCGAGTTCGTGTCCGGGCTCACCATGGCGTTGCACGAGGCCGCCCCGGCCGTGCTGCACAGCCACGGCTGGCTGGGCGGGCTCGCCGCGCAGGTCGCCGTGGGCGAGTCGGCGCTGCCCCGGGTGCACACCGCCGACCGGCTCGGCACGGGGTCCGACCTGTCCCGAGGCGGTGCCGAGGCCGACCGGCTGCGGCTGGAGTGGGCCGCCTCCCGTGACGCGGAACGGATCATCGCCCGCAGCTCCACCCAGCGCGACCTGATGATCCGCCTCGGGGTGCCCGCCGCGCGGATCGCGGTGGTCCCGACCGGTGTCGACCTCGAGGCGGTGGACCGGGACACCAGGGTCGCCGGCCGCTCCGCCCAGCGCCGCCTGGTGCTGTTCGCCACGGTGGCCGAGGCCGGACCGGTGCTGCGAGCGCTGTCCGGGCTGCCGCACGTCGAGCTGGTCCTTGCGCTCGACCCGGCCCTCGACCGGGCCGCGGGGTCCGCGAAGGAGGCGGAACGGCTGCGGGAGGCCGCGGACCGGTTCGGCGTGGCGGACCGGGTTCGGACCTCGGCGGCCGGGTCGCTCGCCGACCGTTCGGCGCTGCTGCGGTCGGCCGACCTGGCCCTGTGCTTCGGCGCGACCGGCCGCGCCCGCCACGCGCCGGTGGAGGCGATGGCCTGCGGCGTTCCCGTCGTCGCCGGTACCCGCGAGGCCACCGAGGCGGTGGTGGACGGTGTCACCGGGATCCACCGGGTCGGGGTCGAGCCCCGGCAGCTGGCCACGTCGCTGCGGCACCTGCTGGCCGACCACCCCGCGCGGGAGGCCATGGCCGCGGCGGGCCGCGACCGCGCCGCCACCCGGTACACCTGGGAGCGGGTGGCCAGCGAGACGGCCCGGGTCTACCAGGAGCTGCCGGTCACCGTGCCGGGCGACCCGACCGTGCCGAGCGACCCGACCGTGCCGAGCCCGATCGCCCCGGCGGCGGAGGGTGCCCCGGCCTGACCGGCGCCGCCTATCGTGGCCGGATGAGCGGATACCCCGGGCTGCTGGTGCCGGTCGGGCACGAGCAGCCGCTGCCCCGGCGGATCCGGGCGGTGCTGGGTGGCGTGCCGCTGGTCGACACGGTGCGCGCCCGGTACGTCTGGGAGCACTCCCGCTACCCCTGGTACCACCTTCCGCTGGCCGACGTCGCGGACGGCGTGCTGGTCGACGAGGGCGGCCCCGGGGAGCGGGTCGCGGGCCGGCCGGCGCGCCGGCACGGGCTGCGCGCCGGCGGGGAGCGCCGTCCGGGCGCCGCGCTGGTGTTCCCGGAGCAGGACGCCGTGCGGTTCGACTGGGACGCCGTGGACGCATGGTTCGAGGAGGACGAGCAGGTCTTCGTGCACCCGCGCGACCCGTACACCCGGGTCGACGCGCTGCGCTCGGGCCGCCGGGTCCGGATCGAGCTGGAGGGCACGGTGCTGGCCGAGTCGCCCGCCCCGGTCATCGTGTTCGAGACGGGCCTGCCGCCGCGCTACTACCTGGGCCGGACCGAGATCGACTCCGCCGTGCTGGTGCCGAGCGGCACCGTCACCGCCTGCCCGTACAAGGGGCGCACCAGCGGATACTGGTCCGCCCGGGTCGCCGGCCGGGTGCACCCCGACCTGGCCTGGAGCTACGACTTCCCGACCCGCGAGCTGCAGCCGGTCGCCGGGCTCGTGGCGTTCTACACCGAGCGGGTCGACGTGTGGCTGGACAGCGTCGCCCAACCGCGCCCGGTGACCCACTTCGTCGGGCCGGACGCCGCGGAGGGCGCCGGCGGGTGACCCGGCCCGGCTACCGGCGCGCGGCCAGCCCGCGCACGAACGCGGCCTGGCCGGCGTGCTGCAGGTCGTCGGACAGCACGCTGACCAGCCGCGCGGCCAGCGTCACCGGCGGGTCCCACGCCTCGTCCACCACCCGGTCCAGCTCCGCGTCGGTGAGCGTGGCCAGGTAGCGGACCGTCTGCTCGTGGACCGCGTCGTGGTAGCCCAACAGCCGCCCCGGCGAGGCGGGGCGCACGGCGGCCACCTCCTCGGACCGGTGCCCGTAGCCGATGTCGCCGGTCGGGAACGGCAGCCCGAAGCGGTCCGCCCAGCCACCCACCGTCCACACCTGCTCCAGCCCGGCCACGTCCGCGACGTGGTCGTCCTGGACCCGGGTGAGGTGCCAGACCAGCCAGCCGATGGAGTTCGCCGACGGGTCGGCCCGGAACGCCAGCTGCTCGGCGTCCAGCCCGTTGAGTACCGCGTGGGTGATCCCGCTGACCCGCTCGAAGCCGTCGGTCAGGATGTCGGCCGTCGTGCTCACCGCGCCCCCCTCAGCGCCCGGTCCGCCGGTAGATCCACAGGCCGGCATCGAGGTCGGTGTCCTGCAGCTCGTAGGCCGTCGAGCCGCCGCTCTCCCGCTGTCCCGGGCTGTTCTCGGTGCGGTCGCCCAGGCCGGGGCGGTGCGCCGGGTCGGCCAGCACGATGCGCTTCGGAGCCTGCCCGTCGTCGTCCGGGGACAGCGACAGCGTCTCGCCGGCATGCGGGCCGTCGTCGATGAATGCCCGGAACTGGTGCTGTGGATGGGACATGTACCCAGTGTGCCCGGCCGGCCCGGTTTCATGCGGCCGGCCGTCCGGGGGGCGGCCGCCCACGGGCTCCAGGACCGACGCACGACGAGGGCCGAGGATCCGACGCCCGTCCGGGCGCCGAACCCTCGGCCCTCGTGAACATCCGGTGCTCCGGACGCGGACCCGCCGCGCCCGGGGCACTCAGCTGCCCTGGTGCCGCTGCTCGGTGGTCTCGTGCTGCTCGGCCCGCGCCTCGTGCTTCTCGGCCTGGATACGCGCGCGCTCGGCCTTGGTCTCCTCGTCGGCCTTGCGCTGCTGGGCCTGGCCCTCGGTCCGCAGGCCGTCGCTGCCGGTCAGACTCCCGGCGGCTTCCTTGGCCTTGCCCTTGATGCCGTCGAACGCGCCCATCGGGTTTCTCCTTCGTCGGGTCGGCGATGTGTTGTTACCGGTGGGTACCCGGGCGGCCCTCGGCTACACCGCCTCTGTGATCGGGTTCACCGGAACCGGTTACCGGGCCGGCGGGGCGCCGGGTGAACCCCCGGCGCGCGGGTAGCGTGCGGGAGGTGGAGGAAGTCGCGGACGGAGCCGGCGGTGACCCCGAGGAGTGGGAGAAGGCGGCCGACCGGCTGCTGGACGCGCTGGTCGGGATCGACGCCGACGGGTGGTACGGCGAGCTGGAGGTCGTCCGCCCCTGGTCCCGGGAGAACCCCCGGATCACCGGCGAGTTCGCCCGGCCGGACGCGATCCGGACCTACCTGCGCCGGGAGCTGGTCGCGCTGCTGCGCCGGGGCGCCACGATCACCGCGCGGCCGTCCCGGGGCGCGCTGTCGTTCAGCGACCCCGGGTTCTTCCCCGCGCTGGACGAGGACCGTTCCGACCCGAGGGCCAAGAAGCTGTTCCTGTTCGGCCCGGAACGGATGGCGCTGTCGCTGAACCGGCTGTCCCACTACACGGGCACCCCGGCGGAGTCGTTCCAGCGGCACGTGCTGTTCACCAACTACGCGATGCACCTCGAGGTGTTCCGGGAGCGCTTCCCGGACGCGCAGGGCCCCGCCCGGCCCGGGGTGCAGATGCCGGCGTGGCACCACCGCACGCCCGGCGGCGACGGGGTCAGCCTGGTCAACATCGGGGTGGGGCCCGCCAACGCGAAGACGATCACCGATCACCTCGCGGTGCTGCGGCCGGACTCGATGCTGATGATCGGGCACTGCGGCGGCCTGCGGAACCACCAGGGACTCGGGGACTTCGTACTGGCCACCTCCTACCTGCGCGCCGACCATGTGCTGGACGAGGTGCTGCCGGTGACCGTGCCGGTGATCCCGAACCACCGGCTGAACACGTTCCTGATCGACGTGCTGGAGGAGCGCGGCGCGCGGTACCGGCTCGGCATCGTGCACACCACCGACAACCGGGACTGGGAGTTCAACCAGCGGGCGACGCTGGCCGCGATGCGCGCGGCGCGCAGCGTGGCGGTGGACATGGAGTCGGCCACGATCGCCGCGAACGGCTTCCGCTACCGCATCCCGAACGCCACGCTGCTGTGCGTCTCGGACAAGCCGCTGCACGCCTCGCCGAAGCTGTCCGCGAGCGCCTCGGCGTTCTACGAGGCCAGCAAGCGCCAGCACCTCGGCCTCGCGCTGGAGTGCCTGGACCGGGTGCGCAGGGAACACCCGAACGGCCTGCCCGGCCTGGACATGCGGGCCACCGACGAGCCGCTGCTGGGCGTGGACTAGCTAGTCGGCCGCGAGCACCAGCCGGCCGGTGAGCTCGGCCGCCCGCTGCTGCACGACACCCAGCGGCACGGTCGCGTGCACGGCGTTGCCCCAGTGCGGGGTGCGCAGCGGCATGCCGGGGTTCTCGGTCAGGTCCTCGATCAGGCGGTCGGCCTCGACATCGGACGCCACCGCCAGCACCACATACTTCATGATTCCTCCACCTGCCACCTGTGCACCGTGGCCCGAGTTGGGGAGCGGGGGCGTCGATGCCGTGACCGACTGTAGATGTGAGGCGTGCGACAAACCCAGCTGAACCGCTGGTCAAGGGTTGAACGGGCCAGATCGTGCGGCGAGCAGAAGGTTCGCCCGTTCGGGGGTCGACGCCGGCCGGTGCGGGCGGCCGTCACCGAGAGGTGAACGGATCGAAGGCTGCCATGACGGCCAAGTTTGCGGCAGGCTCAGGGCATGTCTGAGCCGCAGCGCGCGCTGACCCCCACCGTCTTCGTCCTGTTCGGCGCCACCGGCGACCTGGCCCACCGCATGGTGCTGCCGGCGTTCTACCGGCTCGCGCAGGAGAACCTGCTCCCGCCGGACTGGCGGCTGATCGGCAACGGCCGTGGCGACGTCAGCCACGAGAACTTCCAACGGCGGGTGCACGACTCGCTGACCGAGTTCGGGCCGCGCCCGGAGGACGGGCCGTGGGAGGAGTTCCGCACCCGGCTGCGCTTCGCCGGCGGCGGGTTCGGCACCGACGACCCGGGCAGCCTGCTCGAGGTGATCGAGGAGGCGGAGCGGGACCTCGGCACCGACGCCCAGCGGGTGCACTACTTCGCCGTGCCGCCCACCGCGTTCGGCCCGCTGACCGAGGCTCTGGGGACGCACGGCCTGACCGAGCGCGCGCGGGTGGTCTACGAGAAGCCGTTCGGCACGTCGATGGACAGCTTCCGCCGGCTGGACGCCGCTGTGCACGGGGTGCTGGACGAGTCCCAGGTGTTCCGCATCGACCACTTCCTGGGCAAGGAGGCAGCCCAGGACCTGCACGTGGTGCGGTTCGCCAACGGCCTGTTCAGCGGGGTCTGGGACGCCCGGCACATCGCCGAGGTGCAGATCGACGTGCCGGAGACGCTGGACGTGGCCGACCGCGCGTCGTTCTACGACGGCACCGGAGCGGTGCTGGACATGCTGGTCACCCACCTGTTCCAGGTGGCCGCCGAGGTGGCGATGGAGCCGCCGGCCAGCCTGTCCGCCGAGGACCTCGCCGAGTCCCGCGAGCGGGTGATCGGCTCGTTCCGGCCGCTGACCACCGAGGACGTGGTGCTCGGCCAGTTCGAGGGCTACCGGGACATCGACGGGGTGCCGGACGACTCGACCACCGAGACGTTCGTCGCGGCGCGGCTGTGGGTGGACACCGACCGCTGGCGTGGCGTGCCGTTCCTGCTGCGCACCGGCAAGGAGCTGGCCCGCTCGGCGCAGCGGGTGAGCCTGATCTTCCGCGATCCGGAGTCGGTGGTGCACGACCTGCCCGCGCTGGGCAACGTGCTGACCTTCGACCTGTCCGGCGACGGCGGCCTGCTGCTGGCGCTGGTGGTCAAGCAGCCCGGGCCGGGGCTGGACCTGGAGCGCGCGCAGACCGCTCTCCCGCTGGCCTCGGTGGACCGCGCCGACCCGCTGCCGCCCTACGTCCGGCTGATCCACGACGCGCTGGTCGGCGACCGGTCGCTGTTCACCCGGCCGGACGGGCTGGAGCACGTGTGGACGGTGGCGAGCCAGTTCATGTCCGGCAAGCCCGAGCCGGTGCCGTACCCGAGGGGCTCCTGGGGGCCGAAGGAGGCCGACCGGCTGGCCGGCCCGGCGGGCTGGCTGCTCGGCTCGGACGACGGCGGCGCCTGACCCGGCCGGACCCGGGGTTCCGGGGTCCCCGGGGTCCGGGGGCCGGCCCCGGGCCGGCCGTCCCGGACCGGGGTGGGCCCGGGGCACCCATCCCGGACCGGGTCAGAGGTCCAGCTCCAGCCGCTGCCCGCGCGCCCGGGAGACGCACAGCAGGATCTGCCCCGCGTCCCGCTCGGGGTCGCTGAGCAGCTGGTCGCGGTGGTCCGGCTCGCCGTCCAGCACGGTGGACCGGCACGCCCCGCAGACGCCCTGCTCGCAGCCCAGCGGCACGTCCGGCCGCACGTCGCGGACGGCGGCGAGGATGCTCTGGTCCTCGGCGACGTCGACCACCGCTCCGGTCCGGCGCAGCTCGACCCGGAACCCCGCGCCGCCGGCCGGCCCGTCGGCGGTGAACCGCTCGACGTGCAGCTCCAGGTCGGGACGGGCGTCGAGGAGGGCGGCCACCGCGTCCAGCAACGGGGGCGGCCCGCAGCAGTAGACGGCGGTGCCCGCGGGCTGCTCGGCGATGATCGCCGCCAGGTCGGGCCGTCCCCGCTCATCCTCGGGCACCACGTCGAGCCGGTCCGGGCCGAGCGCGGTGACCTCCTCGAGCAGCGCCATGTGCGCGCGGGAGCGGCCGCCGTAGACGAACCGCCACGGCCGGTCGGTGCCGGCCACCGCGCGGGCCATCGGCAGCACCCCGGTGACGCCGATCCCGCCGGCGATGAACAGGTAGGTCCCCGCCGCCCGCAGCCGGAAGTTGTTGCGCGGGGCGCCGACCTCCAGCGTGCTGCCCACCGGCAGCGTGGCCAGCTCCCGGGAACCGCCCCGGCCGGCGTCCTGGCGCAGTACCGCGATCCGGTACCGCCCGCGGTCGGCGGGGTCGCCGTAGAGCGAGTAGTGCCGCAGCCGCCCGGAGGGCAGCGAGACCGGCAGGTGCGCGCCCGGCTCCCACTCCGGCAGGGGCGTGCGGCCCGGCGCGCTCAGCGCGAACGAGACGACGCCGTCGGCCTCCCGCCGGGTCTCGGCGATGCGCAGCGCGAGCCGGTCGTCGAACGCCCCTGCCGCGTCCGGCGCCCCGGCCCGGGCGCGCAGCGGACCGCGCACCCTGGCGATGAACAGCGCGCCGATCACCAGCGCGGCGGCCGCGCTGAGCGCCACGAACAGCGGGTGCGTGGCGTCGCTGCCGGCCAGCACGGTGTGCGCGCAGGCCAGTGCGAACAGCGGGAAGGACAGCAGGTGCAGCCGCCGCCACCACCGCCAGGGCAGCACGCCGCGCAGCCAGGACGTGCCGGCCACCGCGAGCAGCAGGTACAGCGCGAGCACACCCAGTCCCTGCGCCACCGGCGCGCCGGCACGGGTGAACGGCAGCGCGACCTGCACCCAGCCGATCGCCAGCTGCGGCGCGGCGAGCACCGACACCAGGTGCACCGCGGTGAACACCACGGCGAGCACGCTGACGAAGGTGTGCAGGCCGGTGGTCCAGGACCGGGTGCGGCGGCCCGCGAGCGAGGTGGACAGCGCCATCCCGCCGATCACCGAGACGCCGAGCAGCACCCAGGCGATCAGCCCGGACGCCCGCCCGATGTGCCACCACAGCCACGGCTCGACGTGCCCGGCGGGCACCGCGCCTCGCCGCGCCATGGCCATCGCGGTGATCAAGGCGAACATGCACGAGGTGGAGATGCCGACGGCCCAGATCCGCGACTTCACGGCGGGCCGGGGGTGGGGAACGTTAACCATGGTCGCGTCCCGGGCTCGGCGTCGGACTCAGCCGGGTCGGGGCACCCGGGGTTCCGGCCGGTAGGACGGCCATGGCGGCCGGTACGACGGCCGCGCCTGGGGTGGCGGTCGTGCCCGGGGTGGCCGTGGCCGGGGTCGCGGCCGTGCCCGTACCTGGGGTGGCGGTCGTGCCCGGGGTGCCGGCCGTGCCGGTCGTTCCGACCGCCGTGCCGGCGAGGTCGGTGCCCGGCCGGTCAGGCGATACGCCCAGCAGCGCGACGGGCAGCACCGGCGTGGCCGACACCGGGCGGACGATCGGCCGGAGGTCGGCGAGGTGCGGCGCGGACGCGACGGCCAGCGGGGTCCCGCCACCAGGGACCGGCCCCGCACCGACGACAGCGAACATCGCCAGTGCTCCGCTCGAGCCGATCATCGTCAGTGAACCGGCCCAGGTCCATGCTCTGTGTCGATCCAACATCTTCACACTCTCGAATCCGGGCGGCATCGACCGCCGATTGGTCAGGGAGGGATGTGTGGGCGTCCGGTTGTGCGGCGCGCCGGTGCGCCCGGACCGCCGGGAATCGTGCATGCCGACCCCACCGGTCCGTCAATACCGGTTGTGCACCACCGGATCAGATGGATGTGAAAAGAGTTGTTCCAGGAAACGCATTACCGAGCATCGGTGCAGTTGGAGAGCCTGTGCGGACGTTGAATTAGCCTAGCCTAACTCACATTTTCGGGACATGTGACAAGGCTCTCGGCGATCTGCGCAACGTGTGTGCCGTCATGAATTGATGCAATGTTTGACGCGCGTTTCGGCGGCACATTTCCCGCGCGGAAAGGTCGGAGCGCCGCCGTTGCTCCAAACGGCCCAATGGAGAGTGTCCGAACTGTCCGCCGAAAAGGTCAACCGGAAATGATCAATTGTGGGTGTCGACCGGTATCCCGGAGCCGGCAGGGTGCAACCGGGAGCACCTCGACGGTGTTCCCTGAGGACGGACGAGGAGAGGAGTCACAATGTCTGTCGCCAACCTGCACCGGCCGGGGGTGTCCGGACCCGACCGGCTGGACTGGCCGGCGATCGAGGCGGAACTCGACGGCGGTGGGGTGGCGGTGACCCCACCTCTGCTGGATTCCGGGCAGTGCGCCGAGGTCCGGTCCTGGTTCGACGCCGATGAGCTGTACCGGAGCACCGTGGTGATGGCCCGGCATGCGTTCGGCGAGGGCAGCTACCGGTACTTCGCGGACCCGCTCCCGCCGCTGGTGGCGCAGCTGCGAGAGCGGCTGTACCCTCCGCTCGCGGCGATCGCCAACCGGTGGGCGGAGCGGCTGGGCGAGGACGGTTACCCCGGCGAGCTGGGCGATCTGCACGCGCGGTGCGCCGAGCTGGGGCAGCACCGGCCCACTCCGCTGCTGCTGCGCTACGGGCCGGGCGGTTACAACTGCCTGCACCAGGATCTCTACGGCGACCTGGCGTTTCCGCTGCAGTTTCTGATCATGCTGAACACCCCGGACGAGGACTTCACAGGCGGGGAGAGCGTGTTCGTCGAGCAACGGCCCCGGCAGCAGTCGCGCCCGGTCGTGGTCCGGCCGGGGCTCGGCCAGGCGGTGATCTTCCCGGTCCGCCACCGCCCCGTCCCGGGCGCGCGCGGGTTCCGGCGGGTCGCGCTGCGGCACGGGGTCAGCGCCGTGCACACCGGCGAGCGGCACGTGCTCGGGATCATCTTCCACAACGCCCGCTGACCGCCGTCCCCCGTGCCGCCGTCCCCCGTGCCGCCGTCCCCCGTGCCGCCGTCCCCCGTGCCGCCGTCCCCCGTGCCGCCGTCCCCCGCACCAACGCCCGCTGACCGCCGTCGGGCGCACCGCCGTCCCCCGGGGCGCACCGGCCGTCCTCCGCACCGCCGTCCCCCGGGGCGCACCGACCGTCCTCCGCACCGCCGTCCCCCGCACCAACGCCCGCTGACCGCCGTCGGGCGCACCGGCCGTCCCCCCGGCGCCGGCACAGAGCTGCCGCGGGCCGCACGGACGCTTCGGAGCCTGTGCCGGCGGCACCAGGTCCGTGCCGGCCCGAGTGCCGGCCCGAGTGCCGGCCCGAGTGGTGGCCCGAGTGGTGGCCCGCTGCCCGCTGCCGCTGCCCGGTGTCGGTGTCGGTGGCTCGGGCCGGGCGGTGGTCGGAGGTCGGGGGCTGGGACGGCGGTCCGGCGCGGAGCAGAATGGCGTGGTGAGCAACACCGACGGCGGTCCCGTGCTGGTCAGCCGGGGCGGGCGGGAGGACACCCCCGCGGGCCCGACCCTCGACGTGCTGCCCGGGCGGGAGGTGATGCTCGGCGGGTCCACGGTGGTGCGGCGGCTGCTGCCCACGCTGGGCCGTCGGCTCGTCGGCGCCTGGTGCTTCGTCGACCACTACGGGCCGGACGACGTCGCCGAGCGGCCCGGCATGCAGGTACCGCCGCACCCGCACATCGGGCTGCAGACGGTGAGCTGGCTGCTCGACGGCGCGGTGCACCACCTCGACAGCCTGGGCAGCGACGTGCTGATCCGCCCCGGCCAGCTCGGGTTGATGACGGCGGGCCGGGCGATCGCGCACTCCGAGCGGTCGCCGGTGCCGCATCCGGCGCTGCTGCACGGCGCGCAGCTGTGGGTCGCGTTGCCGGACGGTGCGCGGTCGGTCCCGCCCGCGTTCGAGCATCATGAGCGGCTGCCGGTGCTCGGCCGACCGGGGCTGCGCGCCACCGTGCTGCTCGGGGAGCTGGCCGGTGCCCGGTCGCCTGGCACCGCGTACAGCCCGCTGGTCGGAGCGGACCTGGTCATCGACGGCGACGAGGACGTGCACCTGCCGCTGGACCCCGACTTCGAGTACGCGGTGCTCGTGGCGACCGGCGAGGTGGAGGTGGCCGGTGCGGTCGTCGGTCCCGGCTCGCTGGTCTACCTGGGAACCGGGCGCGCGGATCTGCGGTTGCGCGCACGGCCGGCCGGCCGGCTGCTGCTGCTCGGCGGGGAACCGTTCGCCGAGCGGATCGTGATGTGGTGGAACTTCGTGGCCCGCACCGGCGAGGAGGTCGCCGAGGCGCGGGAGGACTGGATGGCTGGTCGCCGGTTCGGCCCGGTCGCCGAGGGCGAGCCGTTGCCGGCGCCCGCCTTGCCGGCCACTCGGCTGCTCCCGCGCGGCCGGCGGCGCTGATCCGGCCGGCCACCCTGGCCCGGGCCGGGCGCGACGACCTGACCCGGGCCCGGCTTCGCCGACCGGCTCGGCCCGATATCCGGTCGGGCACGCTGGCCCGGTCGGGCACGCTGGCCGGACCGGCGACGCTGACCCGGGCGGTGCCCCTGACCCGGGCGGTGCCCCTGACCCGTCGGCCTGCCCTGGCTGTCTGGTCGCAGGCTCCGGACGGCCGGTTACCGCATCGCCTGCCACGACCGGCCGCCGTGGGTTGACCGCGCGGGCCAGGCGGGGCACAGTCCGGTTTCCGCCGGTCCGACGGCGACCGCCGGGCGAGAGGATTCGGCATGGGCGCGCAGCGGGAAGCCGAACAGACGGACCGGACCACGGAGATCCTGGTGCGGGACGCGGCCGGCCAGTCCCGGTTCGAGATCACCGTGGACGGTGAGCTGGCCGGGTTCTCCGAGTACCGCTCGCGGCCCGGGCGGATCGTGTTCACCCACACCGAGGTCGCCGAGCGCTTCCAGGGCCGGGGGCTGGCCGGCCGGTTGATCCGCACCGCGCTGGACACCGCCCGCAGGCGCGGCCTCGAGGTGACGCCACTGTGCCCGTACGTGGCCGAGTTCATCCGCCGCCACCCGGACTATCTCGACCTGGTCGACGACGGGCACCGCGGCCAGCTCAGCACCGGACGGTCCCGCTAGCGCGACGCCCGGTCACCCTCCGGAGCCGCTACGGGAGCCGGTACGAGAGCTGCCGTGATCGGGGCCCGATTGTCGCGGTGGCAGTCGCTGCGGAACGGCGTCCGGCGGGGGACGATCGGGGTGGGACCACGTTCCGCGTGGCCCGCCTGCGAGGAGGTCCCGATGCCCGAGGAACCGTACGGATCGGGCTTCACGGTGTTCGAGCAGCTGGTGAAGGGCCTGGTCGACGGGCTGGAGAACACCTTCGGCGGTGGGGACGACGACCCGGACGCCGAGCGGCGCCGCGAGTGGGGGCCAGACGGCCGGCAGCAACGCGACGGCGGGGACGGCCGCGGCGGTGGCGACGGCAGCGACAGCAGGGCCGGTCGGGATCCCCGGGAGGAGGCCGAGGCCCGGCAGCGGCGGCCGCGCCGGCCGACCCCGACGCTCAACCGGTACGGCCGGGACCTCACGGCCGAGGCGCGCGCCGGGCGGCTGGACCCGGTGATCGGTCGGGACCGCGAGGTCGGCCAGCTGCTGGAGGTGCTGTCCCGGCGGACCAAGAACAACCCGGTGCTGCTGGGCGACCCCGGGGTGGGCAAGACCGCGATCGTGGAGGGCATCGCGCGCCGGGTGGTGGAGGGCACGGTGCCCGTGGCGTTGCGCGGGCGGCGGATCGTGGCGCTGGACCTGGCCGCGCTGGTCGCCGGCACCCGCTACCGGGGCGATTTCGAGCAGCGGCTCACGGCGGTGATCGACGAGGTACTGGCCGCCGACCGGGACGTGGTGCTGTTCCTGGACGAGCTGCACACGGTGGTCGGCGCGGGCACCGCCGAGGGCGTACCGATGGACGCCGGCAACATGCTCAAGCCCGCGCTGGCCCGGGGCGGGCTGCAGCTCATCGGCGCGACCACGGTGCAGGAGTACCGCAAGCACCTGGAGCCGGACGCCGCGTTGGAGCGTCGGTTCCAGCCGATCCTGGTGGCCGAGCCGTCGGTGCCGGACACGGTGACGATCCTGCGCGGGCTGCGCGACAAGTACGAGGCGCACCACCGCGTCACGGTCACCGATGCCGCCGCCGATGCTGCCGCCGCGCTGTCCGACCGGTATCTGACCGACCGGTTCCTGCCGGACAAGGCGGTCGACCTGATCGACAGGGCCGGCGCCAGGGTCCGGCTGCGGGTCGACTCCTCGGGTGCCCCTCCCGGCCCGGAGGTGCGGCCCCAGGTGACCGCCGAGGACGTGGCCGAGGTGGTCGCGGACATCACCGGGATCCCGGTCGCCCGGCTGACCGAGCTGGACCGCACCCGCCTGCTCGAGCTGGAGGCGCTGCTCACCGAGCGGGTGATCGGGCAGGGCGCCGCGGTGGACGCGGTGGCCGACGCGGTGCGGGCCGGCCGTGCCGGGTTGACGCAGCCGGACCGTCCGGTGGGTTCGTTCCTGTTCCTCGGCCCGACCGGCGTCGGCAAGACCGAGCTGGCCCGCGCGCTGGCCGGTGCGCTGTTCGGCGCGCCCGACCGGCTGGTCCGGCTGGACATGTCCGAGTACGGCGAGCGGCACGCCGTCTCCCGGCTGGTCGGCGCGCCGCCCGGGTACGTCGGGCACGACGAGCCCGGCCAGCTCACCGACGCGATCCGCCGCGCCCCGTACTCCGTGGTGCTGCTGGACGAGATCGAGAAGGCGCACCCGGACGTGCTGAACGTGCTGCTGCAGGTGCTCGACGCCGGGCGGCTGACCGACGCCAGGGGCCGCACCGCGAACTTCACCCACGCCGTGATCATCATGACCAGCAATGTGGGTGCCGACGCGCTGCTCACCGCCGCGGCGGCCGGGCAGCCGGTGGAGGACCTCCGCGAGCCCCTGACCGCGCAGCTGCGCCGGCACTTCAAGCCCGAGTTCCTCAACCGGGTCGACGAGGTCGTGCTGTTCCGCGGCCTGGCGCCGGAGCAGCTGCGGGCCATCACCGAACTCCTGCTGTCCCAGACCGCCGACCGGCTGCGCGCCCAGGGTGTGGAGCTGCGGCTGGACGCGGCGGCGGTCGACTGGCTGGCCGCCAGGGGGCACCAGCCGGAGTTCGGCGCCCGCCCGCTGCGCCGCACCATCGGCCGCGAGCTGGAGCGCAGGCTGTCCCGGATGCTGATCGGCGGCGAGCTCGCCCCCGGCCAGTGCGTGCACGGCACCGCGGAGGCCGCCGCCGAGCGGCTCACCCTGTGGGTGACGGCCCCGCCCGGCTGAGCGTCCGCGCCGGGCGTCCGCCCCGGGCGGCCGGTCCGCGGGGGCGGCCGGTCCGCGGGGCGGCCGGTCCGCGGGGCGGTTCGGGTCAGCCCGCGGCGGCCGGTGACTCTTCGGGTGCCACGGGCCGGGTCGCGTCCACGCGCTCCGCCGCCGGCCGGGGCGCCTCCCGCTCGGCCCGGTCGCAGGTGTCCAGGATGACCCGGGCGACCTGCTCCGGATCGTCGATCATCGGGACGTGCCCGCACCCGGTGAGCGTGAGGTGGTGCGCGTTCGGCAGCAGCCGGGCGGCCCGCTGGGCCTGCCGCGGCGGGAGGATCCTGTCCTGGTCGCCCCAGGCGATCGTGACCGGCACGGTCGGCGGGGTGCCGGTCCAGGCGAACCGGCGCCCGGCCCGCAGCGTGGGGATGAACGCCGCCGACCCGCGCAGCGCGTCCGTGTCGGCCGCCGCGGTGATCCGGTCGACCCGCTCCGGATGCGCGTGCAGCACCGCGAGGGTGGCCGAGCGCAGCCGGGCGTTGTCCACCATGGCGCCGCGCAGCAACCCGGGCGCCATGGCACCGGCCCGCATGATCCGCAGGGTGGCCAGCGCGCGCGCCCGGTCCCGGTCGTTCCAGAAACCGGCCGGCGACAGCGCGGTCGTCGAGGAGACCAGGCCCTGCGCGGCGGCCTCCACCGCGATCAGCCCGCCCAGGGAGTTGCCGGCCAGATGTGGCCGGTCCAGGCCCAGCCCGGAGAAGATCTCGACCAGCATGTCCATGCTGCCGGCCAGGTCGTGCGGGTGCCCCGTGGGCAGGTCCCGCGACTGGCCGAAGCCCGGCATGTCGACCGCGAACACCTCGTGCCGCTCGGCGAGGATGTCCAGCACCGGCCGCCACGCCTGCCAGCGGTGCCCGATGCCGTGCAGTAGCACCAGGGGGCTGCCCGAACCGCGCCGGTCGAAGTTGACCTCGATCACGTTGACCTCCCGTGCCGCGCCGGCTTCATTGCCGAGGCGGAAATATAACACCGACCAATGGCACAGTAACCTGGTCGCGGTCACGCCGGTCGCCGAGGTCGTCGATCGCCGGCCTGGAGGGCGCATGGTCGAGTACCGCATCGACGAGCTGGCCCGCGCGGCCGGCACCACCGCCCGCAACGTGCGCGCCTACCAGGAACGCGGCCTGCTGCCGCCGCCCCGCCGCTCGGGCCGCGTCGGCCTCTACGCCGAGGCGCACCTGGCCCGGCTGCGGTTGATCACGTCGTTGCACGAGCGCGGCTACACCACCGCGCAGATCGCCGAGCTGGTCGAGGGCTGGCAGCAGGGCCGCGACCTCGCCGAGGTGCTCGGCCTGGAGCAGGCGCTGAACAGCCCGTTGACCGACGAGGTGCCCGGGTACCTCCCGACCGCCCAGGTGCGGGCCTTCCTCGGTGTGGCCGGCGACGACGCCGAGGCGTTGTTCGACCGGGCCGTGACCCTGGGCCTGCTGGTGCCCGAGGGCGACCGGTGCCTGGTGCCGAGTCCTCGGCTGGTCAGCGCGGTCGCCGAGCTGGTCGCCCTCGGGTTCTCGGTGGCCGACCTGCTGTCGCTGCACGAGGCGATCGCCCCGGCCGTCGACGACGTCGCCCGGCGGATTGTGCGGGCCGGCTCGGACCGGCTGCTCGCCGAGCACGGCGCCGCCTGGCTGCCCGAGGGGGAGCAGCTCGGTGAGGTGACCGAGCTGCTGCACCGGCTGCGTCAGCTGGCGATGACCTCGGCGCAGGGGTTGCTGGCGCACGCGATGCAGCGGCACGTGGCGGACCTGATGGGTGACCACCTGGCCCGGGTGATCGCCTCGCGGGCACCGGGGGCGGCCGGCTAGGTCGTTCCGTTCCGCGCCGGTTCGTTCCGGGTTGTTCCGTTCGGCGGGAGAACGGCTGGTCGGACAGGGTCCGCCGTCGCCAGGATAGGGCGATGGAACGTACCCAGGTCGCCATCGTCGGCGCCGGTCCGGCCGGTCTGCTGCTGTCCCACCTGCTGCACGCGCAGGGCATCGACGCCGTGGTCCTGGAACGCCGGTCGCGCCCCTACGTCGAGCAGCGGGTGCGGGCCGGGGTCTGCGAGCACCCGACCGTCGAGCTGCTGCGCGAGCTCGGGCTGGCCGACCGGCTGGACCGGGAGGGCATGCCGCACGACGGACTGTCGCTGCGGTTCGACCGGGCCGACCACCGGATCGACCTCGCCGACCTGACCGGCAGGCGGATCACCGTGTACGGCCAGCAGGAGATCGTCAAGGACATGATCGCGGCCCAGCTGGCGGCGGGGTTGCCGGTGGAGTTCGAGGCCGGCGAGGTGGCGCTGCACGACCTGGACACCGATGCGCCCCGGGTCACCTGGACCGACGTCGACGGCCGGCACCGCGAGCTGCGCTGTGACGTGGTGGCCGGGTGCGACGGCTTCCACGGCGTGAGCAGGGCCGCGATCCCGGGCGGGGTGCTGCGCGAGTACGACCACGTGTACCCGTTCGCCTGGCTGGGCGTACTGGCCAAGACCCCGCCCTCGCACCAGGAGCTGATCTACGCGCGGCACGAGCGCGGGTTCGCGCTGCACAGCATGCGCTCGCCCGAGGTGACCCGGCTGTACCTGCAGGTCGACCCGGACGAGCAGCTGTCCGACTGGCCGGACGCGCGGATCTGGGACGAGCTGGGCGCCCGGTTGGAGGTGGACGGCGGGTTCGCCCTGCGCGAGGGGCCGCTGCTGGAGAAGGGCATCACCCCGATGCGCAGCTTCGTGGCCGACCCGATGCGGCACGGCCGGTTGTTCCTGGCCGGGGACGCCGCGCACATCGTGCCGCCGACCGGGGCGAAGGGGATGAACCTCGCGGTGGCCGACGTGCGCAGGCTGTCCGGCGCGCTGGTCGCGCTGCTTCGCTCCGGCGACGAGGGCCCGGCCGACGCGTACTCCTCGCAGTGCCTGCGCCGGGTGTGGCGGGCCGAGCACTTCTCCTACACGATGACCACGATGCTGCACCGGTCGCCGGACGCCGATCCGTTCGCCGAGCAGCTCCAGCTCGCCCAGCTGCGGTACACGGTCAGCTCCCGCGCGGCCGCCACCAGCCTGGCGGAGAACTACGTCGGCCTCCCGCACGACTGAGCAGCCCGGCACAGACCGCCGCACGACTGAGCAGCCCGGCACAGACCGGCCGAGGGTGGCACAGGGTCCACAGGATCTGTGCCACCCGTGCGGGGCCTGTGCCGACTGTGCGGGGTCTGTGCCGGCTCCGGGGACACAGCCGGCCGAGCGGTCAGCCGTACTGCAGGACGAGCTTGCCGATGTTCTCGCCGCGGAACAGGGTGAGCAGGGTCTCGGGGAAGTCGGCGATCGACCCGGTGACCACGTGCTCCTTCGAGTGCAGCTTCCCGGCGGCGAGCCAGCCCGCGAGCTCGGCTCCGGCCTCGGTGTACCGGTCGACGTAGTCGAAGATCACGAAGCCCTCCATCCGCGCCCGGTTGACCAGCAGGCTCAGGTAGTGCTTCGGGCCGACGACCTCGCCGCTGTTGTACTGGCTGATCGCCCCGGAGATGACCACCCGGGCGCCGCGGCGCAGCACGGACAGTCCCGCGTCGAGCACCTCGCCGCCCACGTTGTCGACGAACACGTCCACCCCGTCCGGCGCGGCGGCCCGCAGCGCCCGGGACAGCGAGCCGGCCCGGTAGTCGACGGCGGCGTCGAAACCCAGCTCGTCGGTGAGCATCGCGCACTTCTCCGGACCGCCCGCGATCCCGATGACGGTGCATCCCTTGAGCTTGGCGAGCTGGCCGACCATCGTGCCGACGGCGCCGGCCGCCCCGGACACCAGCACCGTCTCGCCGTCGCGCAGCGCGCCGACCTCGAACAGGCCGAAGTACGCGGTCAGGCCGGTCATGCCGAGCGCGGAGAGGTACGTGGGGATGGGCGCGATCGAGGTGTCGACGACGAGCACCCCCTCGCCGTCGGACAGCGCGTACTCCTGCACCCCGAACAGGCCGGTCACCAGGTCGCCCGCCGCGAAGCCCGGGTGCCGGGACTCGACGACCTCCCCGGCGCCGATGGCGCGCATCACCTCGTTCAGCTCGACGCCCGAGATGTAGGAGCGCGAGTCGTTCATCCAGCCGCGCATGGCCGGGTCGACCGAGAGGTGGGTGATCCGCACCAGGAACTGCCCCTCCGCCGGGGTCGGCACCGGCTCCTCGGTGTGCGCCCAGTCGCTCGGCTTCGGCTCGCCGCTCGGTCGGGCGGCCAGTCGGACCTGGTGGTTGGTGGTGTCCATGTCGTCCTCGTTGCCGGTCGGGTGCATGACGATCTCCACCCTGGCAGTTCCTCCACCGATTGCGCCGTTCGGGGCGCATCGATCACCGCGTGTCGCACCGCCGGGTGCTTTTTCGTGTCGTGCTCGACCGAACGGCCGTGTCGACACAACCGTCCGGGTTAGCCTGCGGGCCGCCACTACCGGCGGCGACCGACGCGAGGAGGGGTAGGTGCAGTCTTCGCCCGGCCGACCCGGACCGCCGAACCGGCCGCACGGCCGCGGCTGGCTCGTCGCGGTGATCGCGCTCGGCGTGCTCGTGGCCGGCGCCATGATCGGCGCGGTCGCCTGGCTGGCCGCCCCCGCGAGCGTGCCGACCGCCCGGCAGGCCCAACCGGCTGCCCAGCCCGGCGCCGTGCCTACCGTGCCCGCGCCCGCCGTGCCCCCTCCCGGAGGACCGCGGCCCGACACGCCGCCGCCCGGCATGCCGCCGCCCGGCCAGCCTCCGACCGGGGGAGTGCCGGCCCTGCCCCCGCCCGGGGGAGCACCGATTCAGCCCCCGCCCGGGGAGGTACCGGCCCTGCCCACTCCCGTGGGGCCGTCGGGAGCGACCCCGCCGGCCGCGTCCTCGCCATCCGGGTCGCCGGCGGGCGCCCGGCCCGGCGATGCGTCGCCCGGTCGACCGGATGCGCGTCCCGCCGGTCAGCCACCCGTCCGCCCGACCACGCAGCCGAACGTCCCGGCGGAGCCTCGGCCGTCCACCGGGGGACCGGCACTGGACCCGACCCGGCTGGCCGGGGTGATCTCCCGGCTGCGGGACCGCGGCTACACCACGACCGTCTCGCGGCAGACCACCGACGGCGCGGTCTGCGCCGAGCACTCGCGCGGCCAGGTCCGTGCCTGGTTCGTCGCCCACCCGTGCACCGCACTGGGCCGGGCTCGGCTGGAGGTCGAGGACCGGGGCCACGCCACGGGGGGCGGCGCGACCGGCGACGATCCGGGTGGGGACGGCGCCGGTGGCGCCGGCGCCGTCCGCCCGGGTGCGGGCGCCGGGTCCGGCGCGGGTACCACCGGATCGGACCCGGGCGCTGGCACCGCGGGCGAGGGCGCGACCGGAACGACCGGCGCCGCGGGCGGCTCCCCACGTGCCGCGAACGGCACCGGCAGCGCCGCCGGGGACGCGACCGCGGGTGCGGCCGGGAACGGCGCGACCGCCGGCGCGGCCGGCAACAGCGCGGCCGGGAACGGCGCGACCGCCGGCGCGGCCGGGAACGGCGCGGCCGGGAACAGCGCCATCGAGAGCGGCGGCGCGGGCAGCGGCACCCACGGCGCCGCGGGTGCCGGCGGAGCCGGCCGCGCCGGGTCGGTTGCTCTGGCGGTCGCCTGGGTGCGGATGCCGGACGAGGCCGCCGCGGCCGCGGTGAAGGCGCTGCTGGACCGCCCGGGCTCGGGCGACGTCGAGGCGATGGGCGGGGACGGCCCACCCGCCGCGAGCTTCGACGGCCTGCACTACGCGTCGGCCCTGCACGGCTCACTGCTCGTCGTCGCGGAGGCGGTGCCGGGCGGTGGGGACGCGTCGGACGGGGCGCTGCGGGAGCTGCTCGCGGCCGCCGTCGGGTGATCAGCACCGGCGGTGCGCCGAGCACCGCCGCAGGCCTCCGAGCGGCCGATACGTCGCGGATATGAGGATTCTTCGGCTGATTTCGGCGTGATAGGTTGCGCCTGTTGCAGTCGTGTTTTCCTCGATCGTTGTGAAGCGTGCGTGGAGCGTGACACCGGGCCGCGGGCGTCGGGGAGCATCTCCAGGCCATCGGTTCGCGCAACGACCGGCCGGCGAGGTGTCGTCCGGGGACGAGCAACACATCTTCAGGAGAAACATGGCTCAGGGCACCGTGAAGTGGTTCAACGCCGAGAAGGGTTTCGGCTTCATCGCCACGGACGACAACGGCCCCGACGTTTTCGTGCACTACTCGGCCATCCAGGGCCGTGGCTACCGCTCGCTCGAGGAGAACCAGCGCGTCTCCTTCGAGACCACCCAGGGGCCGAAGGGCCTGCAGGCGGACGGGGTCGAGGTCATCTGAGGCCGGTCACCCACGACTGACCACCGCGACGGCCCCGGGCGGCTCCGCCCGGGGCCGTCGTGCGTCGGGGCGACGTCGTCGGTCAGCGGCCGGCCAGCGCGGTGGGCAGCCACTCGGCGGTCCGGCGCAGCCCCTCGTCGACTCCGCGCGGCGCGAAGCCCAGCGCGCGGGCGCCCGCGTCGTCCACCCGCACCGGCCCGAGCTTGCCGTACACCTCGGAGCGCCGCGCGAACGTCGAGGCGTCCGGCCCGAGCTCGGCGCCCGGCGCGAGCAGCCGTACCCGGTGCGGGCTGCCCACCAGCTGCGCATAGCCGTGCAGCAGCCGGCCGAACGGCGCCACCTCCCCGCAGAGCACGTACCGCCGTCCCGGCTCGCCCCGGCGGAACGCGAGCAGGTGCCCGAGCGCGACGTCCTCGGCGAGCACCCAGCCGACCGGGGCGTCGACGACCTCCGCGACCTCCCCGGCCGCCGCGGCGGCGAACAGCCCGTTGTAGCTGTGCGGCCCGGCCGGGCTGGGGCCGTAGATGTTCACCGGGTTGACCACGACGGTCTCCAGGTCGGCGGCGGCCAGCGTCAGCCGCTCGGCCTCGGCCTTGCTGGTGGAGTACGGGTCGACCAGCGCGGTGCCGCCGGTCGCCCGCTCGTCGACGAGCCCGGTCGGGTCCACGCTCGCCGCGCTGGTGCTGGTCAGGACGAACCGGGGCACGCCGGCGGCACGGGCGGCGGCGAGCACGTTCCCGGTGCCGGTGACGTTCAGGGCGCGGGTCTCGGCGGCGTCGTGGCCCACCGAGGCGGCCAGGTGGAACACTCCGGTGCAGCCGTCGGCGGCCCTGGTGAGCGCCTCCCTGTCGGACAGGTCGGCCACCGCCCACGGCACCCCCTCGGGCAGCGCGGCGGCCCTGGCCTCCGCGCGCACCACCGCCCGGGGTTGCAGGCCCTCGTCGCGTAGCAGGGTGACCAGCACGGCGCCGAGGTATCCGGTCGCCCCGGTGACGAGCAACATGCCGCCATCCTGGCCGGGCCCCGGATACGCCGCGGCACGGTGGGCGGCCCGGCGTCCGGGGCCCGGCGGTCGGCGCGGTCCCCGGCGGGGGTTTGACGGACCGGGGAGCGGGCCGAAACCGCCGCCGACCCCGGAGCGACGTCCGGTCACCCGCTAGTCCGTGAGGGGTCACCCTGCCGCGGCTCATGGTCCAATCCACTGGGCCCGTCGTCACCCCCAGTGAGCGCTGCCCCCCGCGTGCGACGCGACCGGGTTGACATCGGTGTGTTGTCCTTCTCACAGGCGAGATGCGGCGCACACCGATCCGGACCAAGCCGGGTCGGGCGCCGGAAGATTTTCGGAGGCAGTGAGATGTCGTCGTGGTGGACCAGCTCCCGGGCCGTCTACGGAGCGGAACTGCGGGCCGGTGCGTTGTGCCTGGTCGACCACGGGTGGCCGGTGGTCCCGGGCACCTGGTGGCAGGACAGCGGCCCGGCGGACTGCGCGGGTTGGGACTCGGTGCCCTCGGTGCCCCAGGGCGTCGCGGTGGCCAGCACCGACCCGGTGCGGGTGGCCGGCTGGTGGGCCGAGGCCCCGTACTCGGTGCTGGTGGCCACCGGGGCCGCGCTGGACGTGGTCGAGGTGCCGGCGTGGATGGGCCGCCGCATGACCTGCACGTTGCGCGCCGCCGGCGAGGTGGTGCCGCTGGCCGCGACACCGGCCGGTCGCTGGTGGTTCCCGGTGCGGGTGCGCGGCGGTGAGCTCCCCGATGCGGTGGTCCGGTCCGGCGCGCTGCTGCACGGCGCCGGGTCCTGGGTGATCGCGCCGCCGTCCGAGGCCGCGGACGGCCTGGTGCACTGGCGGGTCAACCCGTCGGTGTGCGGCTGGCGGCTGCCGGACGCGCGGCTGGTGCACTGGGCGGCCGCCGAGGCGGCCCGCTGGCGCGCCGAGCACGACCTGGCCGGCATCGCCGACCGGCTGCCCGCCGTCGTCGGTCCCCGCGCGGCCTAGCCCGTACCCCGACGTCCCCGGACGTACCCGCCGCCGCGCCCAGCCGCGGTGGCGGGTCCGCCGGGCGGGCACACTGGTGACGTGCAGACCGCCGCCGCCACCCCGCTCGGCCTCGACCCGCACAACGCGGAGCTCAAACGCCGTGACCTGCGGCGGATGAAGCTGGTCGCCACCGGGTTCCTCGTGGCCGCCACAGTGATCTTCCTGGTCACCACGTGGTGGCTGTCCGTCGGCGGCCCCGGCTGGGTCGGGTACGTGAAGGCTGCCGCCGAGGCGGGCATGGTCGGCGCGCTGGCCGACTGGTTCGCGGTGACCGCCCTGTTCCGGCACCCGCTGGGCCTGCCCATCCCGCACACCGCGATCGTGCCCACCAAGAAGGACATGATCGGCGACAGCCTCGGCGACTTCGTGGGCACCAACTTCCTGGCCGAGGACGTGGTGCGGGAGAAGCTGGCCAGGGCCGACATCACCCGCCGCGCCGGCGCCTGGGTGGCCGAGCCGGCGAACGCCGAGCGGGTCACCGCCGAGCTGGCCACCGCGGTGCGCGGCGCGGTCACGGTGCTGCGCGACGACGCCGTGCAGGACGTGCTGGAGCAGGTGCTCGTCCGGCAGCTGATGTCGCGCCAGTGGGGTCCGCCGCTGGGCCGGGTGCTGGCCGGGGTGCTGGCCGACGGCGCTCACCACCACATGGTCGACCTGGTCTGCGACCGCGCGTTCGACTGGGTGCGCGGCAACCACGACCTGGTCATGCGGGTGGTGTCCGACCGCGCCCCGACCTGGTCGCCGAGGTTCTTCGACGAGATGGTCGCGGACAAGGTGTTCAGCGAGGTGCTGGCGTTCACCTGGGCGGTGAAGGTCGACCCGGCGCACCCGATGCGCAAGGCCATCGACAAGTTCCTGCAGGAGTTCGCCGAGGATCTGCAGCGCGACCCGGCCACCATCGAGCGGGCCGAGCTGATCAAGCACCAGATCGCCGAGCACCCCGACGTGCAGAAGTTCATCGGGCAGGCGTGGACCACGGTCAAGGGCATGATCCTGGACGCGGCGGCCGACCCGTCCAGCGCGCTGCGCCGCCGGGTGACCGACGGGCTGGTGTCGCTGGGCCGGCGGCTGGGCACCGACGAGGCGCTGCGCGCGAAGGTGGACGGCTGGATGCAGGACGCGGCCGGCTACGTGGTGCGGCACTACCGAGCGGAGATCACCACGCTGATCACCGACACGGTCGCCCGGTGGGATGCGGTGGAGACCTCGCGCAAGGTGGAGCTGCAGGTGGGCAAGGACCTGCAGTTCATCCGGATCAACGGCACGGTGGTCGGCGCGCTGGCCGGCCTGGTGATCTACTCGGTGGCCCAGCTGCTGTTCTGACGGTGGCGTGCGGCCGCGGTCGGCGGGGAAACTCGGGCGACGCGGAGCCGGCCCGGCCCTACTGTCTCGGCCATGGCTGGACGCGGCACGGGCCGGCGCGGCGGTGAGCCCGCGGTGCGCGCCGAGGCGCTGCGCAAGACCTACGGCACCACCCGCGCGCTGGACGGCGTGGACCTGGAGATCCCGGCCGGCACGGTGCTGGGGCTGCTCGGCCCGAACGGCGCGGGCAAGACCACCACCGTGCGGGTGCTCACCACGCTGCTGCGGCCGGACTCCGGGCGGGCCTGGGTGGCCGGCCACGACGTGCTGGCCGAGCCGGACGCGGTGCGCCGCTCGATCGGGTTGTCCGGCCAGTATGCCGCGGTCGACGGGCACCTGACCGGCTACGAGAACCTCTACCTGGTCGGCCGGCTCTACGGGATGTCCCGGGCCGACGCGCGGTCCCGCTCGCGCGCGCTGCTGGACCGCTTCCGGCTCGCGGCGGACGGCGACCGCCCGGCCAAGGGCTACTCCGGGGGGATGCGCCGCCGGCTCGACCTGGCCGGCGCGCTGATCGCCGAACCGGCCGTCGTGGTGCTCGACGAGCCGACCACCGGGCTCGACCCGCGCGGCCGGCAGGAGACCTGGGACGTGATCTCCGAGCTGGTCACCGACGGCGCCACCGTGCTGCTCACCACCCAGTACCTGGAGGAGGCCGACCGGCTGGCCGACACCATCGCGGTGATCGACGCGGGGCGGGTGATCGCGCGCGGGTCGGCCGACGAGCTGAAGGCGCAGATCGGCGGGGAGCGGCTGGAGCTGGTGGTCGCCGACACCGCTCAGCTGGCGGTGGCCCGCGCGGTGCTGGCCGAGGTGGGGGCGGCCGAGCCGGCGGTCGACGAGCACCTGCGCCGGGTGTCCGTCGCGGTGGACGCGGGGCCGAAGGCGCTGATCGAGGTGCTGCGCCGGTTCGACGCGCTGGGTGAGGGTGAGGTGGCCGTGCTGGACATCGCGCTGCACCGGCCGACGCTGGACGACGTGTTCCTCACCCTGACCGGCCACCCGGCCGAGGAGCGGACGGACGAGCGGACGGGCGACCGGACGGACGGGCGCGCCGGCGACCGGGCGGGCGGCGGGGGCCCGGCGGGGCCGGGGGCGGCGAGGTGACCGTGCTGGTGAAGGCCACCCGCGACTCGAGCGTGGTGGCCTGGCGGAACCTGGTGACCATCCGGCGCAACCCGGACCTGCTGTTCGGCGCGGTGGTGAACCCGATCGTCTTCGTGCTGCTGTTCGCCTACGTGTTCGCCGGCAGCCTCGGCGGCGAGGGCTACCGGCACTTCCTGGTCGCCGGCATCTTCGTGCAGACCGTGGCGTTCAACTCGGCGTTCACCACGCTCGGCCTGACCAACGACCTGACCAAGGGGCTGATCGACCGGTTCCGCTCGCTGCCGATGTCCCGGATCGCGGTGATGCTCGGCAGGACCACCTCCGACCTGGTCGTCAGCGCGGTCACCCTGGTGATCATGACCGGGGCGGGCCTGGTGGTGGGCTGGCGCATCCAGGGGTCGGTCACCGGTGCGGTGCTGGGCTACGGGTTGCTGCTGCTGTTCGCGTTCGCGATGTCCTGGATCGGGGCGTGGATCGGGCTGCTCTGCCGCACGGTGGAGGTGGCCCAGAGCGCCGGGCTGATCTGGCTGTTCCCGGTGTCGTTCATCGCCAGCGTGTTCGTCTCGGCTCAGACGCTGCCCGGGCCGCTGCGCGCGTTCGCCGAGTGGAACCCGGTGTCCGCGGTGTCCGACGCGACCCGCTCGCTGTTCGGCAACCCGGTCCAGCCGCCCGGGATCGCGCCGGCCACCGGCTGGGTCGCCGAGCACGCGGGCCTCTACGCCGTGCTGTCCTCGCTGGCCATCGTGGCGGTGTTCATGCCGCTGGCGCTGGCCCGCTACCGCCGGGTGGCCAGCCGCTGACCGCGCGGGCTCAGAGCGCGGCGCCGACGGCCAGGCCGAGGCCGGCCGCTCCCAGCCCGGCCGCCCCCGAGCCCAGCGCGTTGAGCGTGGCGAACAGCCAGGCCCGGCTGGGTCAGCAGCTGCACGGTCTCGTAGCCGAACGTGGAGTAGGTGCTCAGGGCGCCGCGGAACCCGGTGCCGACCAGCGCGGTCACCGCGGGCGGGGCGCTCGCGCCGAGCACCAGCCCGAGTACGAGGCAGGCGGTCACGTTCGCGGTGAACGTGCCCCACGGGAAGCCGGTGTCGTGCCGGGACTGCACCACCCGGGTCGGTGAGGTAGCGGGCCATCGCCCCGACCGCACTGGTGGACGTCGTCCTCACCGGACGGTGGAAGATCGGCGGCCACGCCGGACGCTAACCCGCACTGACGTGGCCGAGCCCACTCCACCTGCGCAAGCAGTGTGCTTGCAATAGCTAGCACGGATACGTACCGTGGAGTCTGTCAGAGTTACCCGGGGAGGTGGTCGAGATGAGCAAAGCCGAGCAGAATCCGGTGGAGCAGGTCGGCCAGGCCGTCGGGCAGGCCGTTGAGGACATCGGCAGCTACATCCGCCAGCAGCGCGAGGGTGCGCAGGTGTCGCTACGGCAGCTCGCCAAGGTCGCCGGCGTCAGCAACCCCTACCTGAGCCAGGTGGAACGCGGGTTGCGCAAGCCGTCGGCGCAGATGCTGCAGCAGATCGCCAAGGGGCTGCGGATCTCGGCGGAAGCCCTCTATGTCCGGGCGGGGATTCTCGAGCAGCGGCCGGCCAGCGCCGTCACCGAGGCGGTGCTCGCGGACCTCGAGCTGACCGAGCGGCAGAAGCAGGTGCTGCTCGAGATCTACCAGTCCTTCAGCCGGGAGAACGATCACGCCCGGCCGGCCGACTGGGCGAGTGCCGTCCAGCCCGCCGAGGACGACACGCAGCGGTAATCAGCGCTTTCGCCGCGCCCGACTCGCGGCATCCCGGCATCAGAGCATCGAAGGAGTGATCGACATGGCCGTTTCGCTGCCCACCTCCGCGGACGTCCGCAAGGTTCGCACGCAGGCCAACAAGGCCCTCAGCAGCCAGCTCGACGTGGTCCGGACCCCGTTCCTGGCCTGGGTCGGCGCCGGTGACCTGGCCGTGAACAAGGTCAACGACGCGGTGGCCAAGGCGCGCACCCGCGCCACCGAGCGCCGCGAGGAGGCCAAGGCCCGCGCGGAGAAGCTGCGCAAGCAGGCCGAGAAGCTGCCCGGCGAGGCGCGCGAGCTGCTCTCCACCGAGGAGCTGCGCAAGCGCTACGACGAGGTCAGCGACCAGGCTCGCAAGGCCTACACCGACCTGGCCGACCGCGGCGAGGGCACCATCGAGCGCCTCCGCAAGCAGCCCAGGGTCGCCAAGGCGATCAGCACCGTGGAGGACGCGTCCGACCGGTTCGAGAAGCGCTTCGAGCAGGCCGTCGACGACGCGCACGACGCGGGCGAGGAGCTGCTCGGCCGGGTCAGCGTGGAGACCCGTTCGGTCGGCGAGCGCGCCGCCAGGGCCACCCAGAAGTTCGCCGGCGAGGCGGCCGAGACCGTCTCCGAGGCCGGCGACGAGGTGGCCGAGGCCGTCACCGACGCCGGTGACGAGGCCGCTCGGCAGACCCGCAGCACGACCCGCAAGGCCGCCAACCGCACGGCGCCGCGCAAGCCGGCCGCCAAGCGCACCACCAACGGGACCAAGTAGCGCTCGTCCCACCAGCCGGAACCCCGGGTCCGTTCGACACGGCCCCGGGGTTCCGCTGTGTCCGGGGTGCGACGTTCGCGGCCCGATCCGGTCCGGTCGTCGCGCGAGCAGGGCGGGGTGGATGCCGCCGGGGTGGGCTCGGACGTAGTCTGGGCTGGTGGAACTGCTGCGCAGCCTGGACTCCTACATCATGATGGCCTGCTGGATCGTGGGCATTCCGGTGGGCGCCTATGCCTTCTTCCACGCCGCACGGTCCCGGCCCGACGCGTTCACCGCGGCGGACAAGCTCACCAAGCCGGCCTGGCTGGGTATCACCGGCGGTGGCTTCGCGCTGCTGGTCATCTTCCGGGACGGGCCGATCACGCTGCTCTGGGTGGTCGGGCTGATCGCCGTGCTGGTGTACCTGGTCGACGTCCGGCCCAGCCTGATCGAGGTGCAGGGCGGCCGCCGCTGACCGCTCCCGTTCGCCCTGAGTGAATGTGACTCAACTTTGCTGCGCAGCGGAATGAGTGCAACGGAGTAAGCGTTGCAACGGGCATGACAGAGACGCTGAAGCTGCCGGTGCTGCCGCTGACCGACACGGTCGTGCTGCCCGGCATGGTCGTGCCCGTGCGGCTCGACCAGCCAGAACCGCGTGCCGCGGTGGATGCGGCGCAAAGCGGTGACACCGAATCCCGGCGGGTCCTCCTGGTGCCCCGCCCCGACGGCCACTACTCCACCGTGGGCACCGTGGCGGTGCTCGAGCAGGTCGGCCGGATGCCGAACGGCGAGCCCGCCGCGGTCGTCCGCGGCGAGCAGCGCGCCCGCATCGGCTCCGGGGTGACCGGACCGGGTGGCGCCCTGTGGGTGGAGGCCACCCCGGTCCCCGAACCCCCGACCACCGGCCGCACCGACGAGCTCGCCAAGGAGTACAAGGCGCTGGTCGTGTCGCTGCTGCAGCGACGCAACGCCTGGCAGGTGATCGACTCGGTGCAGTCCATCACCGACCCCGGCCAGCTCGCCGACACCGCCGGCTGGTCCAGCTGGCTGGACACCGAGCGCAAGCTGCAGCTGCTCGGCGAGCCCGACGCCACCCGGCGCCTGGAGCTGCTGATCGGCTGGACCAAGGACCACCTGGCCGAGCAGGAGGTCACCGAGAAGATCGCCGACGACGTCCGCGAGGGCATGGAGAAGACCCAGCGGGAGTTCCTGCTGCGCCAGCAGCTGGCCGCCATCCGCAAGGAGCTGGGCGAGGACGAGCCCGACGGCTCGGACGACTACCGCACCCGGGTGGAGTCCGCCGACCTGCCGGAGAACGTCCGCAAGGCCGCGCTGACCGAGGTCGGCAAGCTGGAGCGGGCGTCCGACCAGAGCCCGGAGACCGGCTACCTCCGTACCTGGCTGGACACGGTGCTGGACATCCCGTGGAACGGGAGCACCACGGACACCGACGACCTGGTCGCCGCCAGGGCCATCCTGGACGCCGACCACGCCGGGCTGGACGACGTGAAGGAGCGGCTGATCGAGTTCCTGGCGGTCCGGGCGCGGCGCAACCGTCGCGGGCTGGGCTCCGTCGGGGGCCGCGGTTCGGGCGCGGTGCTGTCCCTGGTCGGCCCGCCCGGCGTGGGCAAGACCTCGCTGGGTGAGTCGGTCGCGCGGGCGATGGGCCGCACGTTCGTCCGGGTCGCGCTGGGCGGCATCCGGGACGAGGCCGAGATCAGGGGCCACCGGCGCACCTACGTGGGGGCGCTGCCCGGGCGCATCGTGCGGGCCATCCGGGAAGCGGGCTCGATGAACCCGGTCGTGCTGCTCGACGAGATCGACAAGGTCGGCAGCGACTACCGGGGAGACCCGACCGCCGCGCTGCTCGAGGTGCTCGACCCGGCGCAGAACCACACGTTCCGGGACCACTACCTGGAGGTCGACCTCGACCTGTCCAACGTGCTGTTCCTGGCCACCGCCAACGTGTACGAGACCATCCCCGGCCCGCTGCTGGACCGGATGGAGATCGTCACGCTGGACGGGTACACCGAGGCGGAGAAGGTCGCCATCGCGCGCGACCACCTGCTGCCCCGGCAGATCGAGAAGGCCGGGCTGGACCCGTCCGACGTCGAGTTCAGCGAGGTCGCCCTCGGCATGATCGCCGCCGAGTACACCCGCGAGGCCGGTGTGCGGCAGCTGGAGCGGGGGCTGGCCAAGACCCTGCGCAAGGTGGCCGTGAAGCTGGACAGCGATGAGGTCGAGCGGCCGGTGCGGATCGACGCCGAGGCGCTGGTCACCTACCTGGGCCGGCCGAAGTTCACCCCGGAGTCGGCGGAGCGCACGGCGGTGCCGGGCGTGGCCACCGGACTCGCGGTCACCGGTGCCGGCGGCGACGTGCTGTTCATCGAGGCCACCGCCATGGACGGCGAGCCGGGGCTCACCCTGACCGGCCAGCTGGGCGACGTGATGAAGGAGTCCGTGTCGATCGCGCTGAGCTACCTGCGGTCGAAGGGGCTGGCCGGTGACCTGGCGTCGAAGAAGCTGCACGTGCACGTCCCGGCGGGTGCGGTGCCCAAGGACGGTCCCTCCGCGGGCGTCACGATGACCACGGCGCTCGCGTCGTTGGCCACCGGGCGGCCGGTCAAGGCCTCGGTCGGGATGACCGGCGAGGTCACGCTGCAGGGTCGGGTGCTGCCCATCGGCGGGGTGAAGCAGAAGCTGCTCGCCGCGCATCGGGCCGGGCTCACCGACGTGATCATCCCGAAGCGCAACGAGCCGGACCTGGACGACCTGCCCGAGGCGGTCCGCTCGCGGCTGAACATCCACCCGGTGGCCGACGTCGCCGAGGTGCTGGAGCTGGCCCTGGAGCCGGCCGAGGCGCCGGTGGCGGCCGCCGCCTGACGCAGGCGCACGACAGGTCGAGGGCGATCCCGCACGGGGTCGCCCTCGACCCGTGCACGGTCCCGGAGCACCGCCCGTCCGCGTAATCACCTCCATTCCGGGTAGCCACCCGGAGAGCTGAAAAAGGCAGTCGTGTTCCGGGGGCCGTACGACGTGGCCGTCGACGAGGTCGAGGACCCGAAGGTGCAGGACCCGCGGGACGTGGTGGTGAAGGTGACCACCACCTGCATCTGCGGTTCCGACCTGCACATGTACGAGGGCCGTACCGACGCCGAGTCCGGGTTGGTGTTCGGCCACGAGAACCTGGGGATCATCGAGGAGGTCGGCTCCGGGGTGACCAGCCTGCGGCGCGGCCAGCGGGTGGTCATGCCGTTCGACGTGGCCCGCGGGTTCTGCCGCAACTGCCGCGCGGGCAAGACGGCGTTCTGCGAGACGGTCAACCCGGGGTTCGCCGGCGGTGCCTACGGCCACGTCTCGATGGGGCCGTACACCGGCGGCCAGGCCGAGTACCTGCGGGTGCCGTTCGCCGACTTCAACTGCGTGCCGCTGCCCGACGGGGAGGAGCACGAGACCGACTTCGCGCTGCTCGCCGACATCTTTCCCACCGGGTCAGCCGGTCCAGAACGGGCGGACCTCGATCATGCCGAGCCGGGCCATCGGGTGCGCCGCGGCGATCTCGAGCGCCTCGTCGCGGGTGTCGCACTCGATCAGGTCGTAGCCGGCCATCTGCTCCTTCGTCTCGGCGAACGGCCCGTCGGTGACCACCCGGCGGCCGTCCCGCAGCCGCACCGTGGCAGCCTCGCCCACCGGCGCCAGCCGGCTGCCGGACAGCCGCACGCCGCGCCGGGTGGTCTCCGCCACCCAGGCGTCGGTGTCGGCCCCGACCTGCTCGTCGCCGACGAAGCCGTCCTCGCAGCAGATCATCAGCAGGTACTTCACGGCGTGCCTCCGGGCGGCCTCAGGTGAACACCATGGTCTTGTTGCCCTGCACCAGCACCCGGTCCTCCAGGTGCCAGCGCAGGCCCCTGGCCAGCACGAGCTTCTCCGCGTCGCGGCCCAGCCGGACCATGTCGGTGACGGTGTCGCCGTGGTCGATCCGGATCACGTCCTGCTCGATGATCGGCCCGGCGTCGAGGTCGGCGGTCACGTAGTGGCAGGTGGCGCCGATCAGCTTCACACCGCGCCGGTGGGCCTGGTGGTAGGGCCGGGCACCGACGAACGAGGGCAGGAAGCTGTGGTGGATGTTGATCGCCCGGCCGGCCCAGGCGTCGCACAGCTCGGCCGGGACGATCTGCATGAACCGGGCCAGCACGATCGCGTGCGGGTCGTGCTTGTCCACCCGGGCGGCGAGCTCGCCGAACGCGGCCGTGCGCGCCGCCGGGTCGCTGCCCGGGGGCGGGAAGTCCACCGAGGAGAACGGCAGCCCGTGCGACTCCACCATGCCGCGCAGCGCCTCGTTGTTGCCGATCACCTCGACGATCCGGGCCGGGAGCTCGCCGCTGGCCGCGCGGCCGAGCAGGTCGTGCAGGCAGTGGCCCTCCTTGGTGACCAGCAGCACCACCCGCTTGGTCTCGGCGGTGTCGGTGACCCCCCACTGCGCCTGGTCGGACAGCCCGGTGGCCACCGGGGTGAACCGCGCGCGCAGCCCGTCGGCGTCGAACGGCACCGAGTCCGCGCGCACGACCTGGCGGGTGAAGAACCACCCGGTGTCCGAGTCGGTGTGGTAGCCGGCCTCGGTGATCCAGCCACCGACGTCGGCCAGGAACCCGGAGATCCGGGCCACGATGCCGGTGCGGTCCGGGCAGGCGAACGTGATGACGTAGCGGTGGTTGTCGGTGCCCGGGCTGTCCGGGGCGCCCGAGCTGCTCGGAGCGGTCACGGCCGACGATGCTGCCATGCCTGCCGACCCGGGACCGCCTCCGGCCGGGTGGACGGCGTGTGCGGCCGGGTGCCCCCTCGACGGCTCGGCCGGGCAGGACGCTCAGCCGGACAGGTAGCGCTGGGCGAAGTCGGCCTCGCGCCCCATCAGCCGCAGGACCTGGTCGGCCACCGCCGACTCGATCTTCCCGCCGACCAGCGGTATGTCGACCTTCACCTGGCCGTCGACCTCGAACACGCCCTGGACGCCGTCCGGGGCGCTGATCAGCAGCGAGCCGCTGATGGTCCCCGGCGCGTCTTTCACCCGCGCGGTGATGCTGCCCTCGTAGCGGCCGTCGGCGACCTTGCGCAGCGACTCGGAGCGCTCGATGACCAGGTCGCCGCGCAGCACCTTCTGCACCGCGCCCGGCAGGTACTCCCGGCTGACGCCCTGGCGCAGCGTGTACTTCGCCGAGTCGGCGTCCGAGGCCAGGTCCAGCAGCGCGGCGTTCCCCCCGCCGACCGCGTCCAGCTTGGCCTGCAGGAACTCCCTGCTGACCAGCGTGGTGTACAGCTCGTCCGCCGGGATCGGGTAGCTGGCGCGGTAGCGAATCGGGCGCGGCATGCCGGGAGGCTACCGTTCGGATCCGTGACCGCTCACCTCGCGACCCATTCCGGTGTCCCACTGGCCGAGCACACCACGCTGCGCCTGGGTGGGCCGGCCCGCCGGCTGGTCCGCGCGGGCACCACCGGGGAGCTGGTGGACGCCGTCCGGGCGGTGGACGCCGAGGGTGAGCCGCTGCTGGTGCTCGGCGGCGGGTCGAACGTGGTGGTCGCGGACGGCGGGGTGCCGGGTACGACGGTGCTGGTGGCCACCGCCGGGCGGGCGGCCGAGCGGCTGGCCGACGGCCGGGTGCTGCTCACGGTGGCCGCCGGCGAGGACTGGGACGCGGTGGTGGCCGGCGCGCTGGCCGACGGGCTGGGCGGGCTGGAGTGCCTGTCCGGCATCCCGGGGCGGGCCGGCGCGGTGCCGGTGCAGAACGTGGGCGCGTACGGCGTGGAGATCAGCGAGCTGCTGGTCGACGTGGACCTCTACGACCGCCGCGCCGGCACCGTCCGCGACCACGTCCCGGCCGCCGAGCTGCGGCTGGGCTACCGGTCCAGCGCGCTGAAGGGCCGCGACGACGCGATCGTGCTGCGGATGCGGCTGGCGCTGACCGACCTGGCCACGCCGGACGGCCGGGCGGGCGCAGCGGTGCGCTACCCGGAGCTGGCCCGCGAGCTGGGGGTGGCGGCCGGCCAGCCCGCGCCCGCCGGGCCGGTGCGGGATGCGGTGCTGGGGCTGCGCCGGGCCAAGGGCATGGTGCTGGACCCGGCCGACCACGACACCTGGAGCGCCGGGTCGTTCTTCACCAACCCGGTGGTGGCCCCGGAGATCGCCTCCCGGGTCGCCGGGCGGGCCGAGGCCGGTGAGCCCGGCCGGATGCCGCACTGGCCGCAGCCGGACGGCAGGGTCAAGCTGTCGGCCGCCTGGCTCATTTCCCGGGCCGGGTTCGAGCGGGGGCATCCCGGTCCCGGCGGCCGGGTGAGCCTGTCGACCCGGCACAGCCTGGCGCTGACGAACCGGGGCACGGGGACGGCCGAGGACCTCCTGACGCTGGCCAGGGAGGTGCGCGACGGCGTGCGGGGCGCCTTCGAGGTGGTGCTGACGCCGGAGCCGGTGCTCGTCGGCTGCAGCCTCTGAGGGCCCCGCGCACCGCCGCGCGACCGCCCGGGGGACGGCCCCGGAAAGCCCGACCGGCGGGCGCCGACCCGGCCGGAGCGGGCACACTGGAGGGGTGGGTATTCAGCGGATCCTGCTGGCCATCGCGATCGTGCTGGTCGGCGGGGGAGGAGTGTTCTCCGGGGCGGCCCTGGACGACGTCGGCGACGGCAGTGACCCGGACCGGCGCTCGCCGCTGGGATCGGTGCTCGGTCCCAAGCCGCCCAAGGTCACCCTGAGCTACCAGCCGGGGGCGGGCGCCGCGCCGGTGTCACCGACCACCCCGCTGAGCGTGCGGGCGGCCGAGGGCGAGCTGCGCGAGGTCACGCTGACCGCGCCGGACGGCGGCCGGGTGCAGGGCACGCTGTCCCCCGACCGGACCACCTGGACCTCCGGCCAGCCGCTGACGTTCAACACCCGATACACCTGGGGCGGCACCGCCGCCGACTCCGACGGGGCCATGGTGCCGGTGGCCGGCACGGTGGCCACCGTCAAGCCGACGAAGCTGGTCCGGGGCCAGCTGAACATCCGCGACGGGCGCACCGTCGGCGTGGCCGCGCCGATCATCCTGCAGTTCAACGCGCACGTGTCCGACCGCGCGGCCGTGGAGAAGGCGCTGACGGTCACGACGCCCGGCGACGTCGAGGGCGCCTGGGGCTGGCTGCCCGACGAGGCCGGCGGCTCCCGGGTCATCTGGCGGCCGCGCGAGTACTGGCCGGCGAACACGAAGGTCACCGTCACCGCGAAGCTGTTCGGCGTGCCCTACGGCGGCGGGGCCTACGGGTCGTCCGACGTCAGCAGCACGTTCACCGTCGGCCGCTCCCTGGTGACCAGGGCCGACGTGAAGAGCTTCCAGCTCGTGGTGGTCAAGGACGGCGCGCAGGTGGCCGCCTACCCGGCGAGCTACGGGCTCGACTCCGACCCGAACCGCAACACCCGCACCGGCGTGCACGTGATCACCGAGAAGTTCACCGACAAGCGGATGCGCAGCGAGCAGTACGGCTACGACGTGATGGAGAAGTGGGCCGTGCGGATGAGCAACAACGGCGAGTTCATCCACGCCAACCCGGCCACCACCGGCGTGCAGGGCTCGTCCAACGTCAGCCACGGCTGCGTCAACCTGTCCACCCAGGACGCCAGGGCCTACTACGACATGGCGATCTACGGCGACCCGGTGGAGGTCACCGGGTCGGGGGTGAACCTGTCCGCCAAGGACGGCGACATCTGGGTGTGGACGCTCGACTGGGTGCAGTGGACGAACCTGTCCGCCGTCGACTGACCGAGAGGGCGGTCAGGTCTCCCGGCGGTTGATCCGGAACTGGGAGGCCTGGTCGCGCGGGCGCAGCACGATCTGGTCCAGGTTCACGTGCGGAGGGCGGCTCGCCACGAAGCCGATCACCTCGGCGACGTCGCCCGGGGTGAGCGGGTCGACCCCCGCGTACACCTGGGCCGCCTTCCGCTCGTCGCCGCCGAACCGGTTCTTCGAGAAGTCGGTCTGCACCATGCCGGGCACGATCTCGGTGAGCCGGACCGGGCGGCCGAGCAGCTCGGTGCGCAGCGTGCGGTGCAGCATCGCCTGGGCGCTCTTGGCCGAGGTGTAGCCCGAGCCGTTGTCGTAGGCCTCCTCCGCGGCGGTGGAGGTGATCGTCACCACCAGCGCGTCGCCGGAGGCGATCAGCACGGGCAGCAGGCCCTTGGTGATCCGCAGCGTGCCGAGCACGTTCGTCTCCCACATCCAGCGCCAGTTCTCCTCGTCGGCCTCCATGACCGGCTCGAGGCCCTTGGCGCCGCCCGCGTTGTTCACCAGCACGCTGGCCCGAGGGATCTGGCCCAGGAACCGGGCGACCGAGGCTGCGTCGGTGACGTCCAGCGGGAGCGCCGTACCGTCGATCTCCGCGGCGATCTTCTCGATGAGCTCGGTGCGGCGGGCGCCGAGCACGACGTGAAAGCCTTGCTCGGCCAGCTGGCGGGCGGTCGCTTCGCCGATCCCGGAGCTGGCTCCGGTGACGACTGCGGTGGGGCGTGAGGTACCGGTGGTCACGGAACGCCAGCCTAGGCGCCGTCGGCCGATGTGTCCGTCCGGCGGGTGGGACCGCCGCCGGCCGTGCTATCAAGACCTCGTGAGGGGACAGTGGATCGGCTACGCCGCGACGCCGCCGAGGCGGGTGTGTCTGCTCTCGGTGCACACCTCGCCGCTGGAGCAGCCCGGCACCGGCGACGCCGGCGGCATGAACGTCTACATCGAGCAGACCGCGCGGCGGATGGCCCAGCGCGGCGTGGCCGTGGAGATCTTCACCCGGGCCACCTCGTCCGAGCAGCCACCGGTCGTCGAGCTCGCTCCCGGGGTCCAGGTGCGGCACGTGGCCGCCGGGCCGTTCGAGGGGCTGGGCAAGGACGAGCTGCCCAGCCAGATGTGCGCGTTCACCGCCGGGGTGCTGCGCGCGGAGGCGTTGCACGACCCCGGGCACTACGACGTGGTGCACTCGCACTACTGGCTGTCCGGGCAGGCCGGCTGGCTGGCCCGGGACCGCTGGGGCGTGCCGCTGGTGCACAGCGCGCACACCCTGGCCAAGGTGAAGAACGCGGCGCTGGCCGACGGCGACGTGCCCGAACCGCGCGCCCGGGTGATCGGCGAGGAGCAGGTGGTCGCGGAGGCCGACCGGCTGGTCGGCAACACCGAGGCCGAGTGCCGGCAGCTGGTCGACCTGTACGGCGCCGACCCGAGGCGCGCGGTCACCATCCCGCCCGGGGTCGACCTGCGCTGCTTCGTGCCCGGCGACCGGGCCGCCGCGCGTGCCGCGCTGGGCCTGGCCCGCGACGCGGTCGTGCTCGCGTTCGTGGGCCGGCTGCAGCCGCTGAAGGCGCCGGACGTGCTGCTGCACGCGGCGGCCCGGATGCTGGCCAACGCCCGCGCCCGGGGCGCCGAGCGGGAGCTGCGGGAGAGGCTGACGGTGCTGGTCGTCGGCGGGCCGTCGGGGTCCGGGCTTGCCGAGCCGACCGCCCTGCACCGGCTGGCCGACACGCTCGGGGTGTCCGACGTGGTGCGCTTCCTGCCGCCCAGCCCGGCCGCCGAGCTGGCCGAGGTGTACCGGGCCGCCGACCTGGTCGCGGTGCCCAGCCACAACGAGTCGTTCGGGCTGGTCGCGCTGGAGGCGCAGGCCTGCGGGACGCCGGTGGTCGCGGCGTCGGTCGGCGGGTTGCCGGTGGCGGTGGCCGACGGCCGCTCGGGCGTGCTGGTGGACAGCCACGGCGCGGCGGACTGGGCGGCCGCGCTGGAGTCGGTGGCGCTGCACCCGGGGCGGCGGGCGAAGCTGGCACTGGGTGCGGTGGAGCACGCGCAGCGGTTCTCCTGGGACCGCACCACCGAGGCGCTGCTGGCCACCTACGCCGACGCCACCGCCGAGCACCGCGCCCGGCTGAGCGCCCGGCGCACCGGACCACGGGAGCTGGCCGGATGAGTGACCGGGACGAGGCGGCGGGGGCAGCCGGGGTGCGGCGTCGGCTGGACGGCGTGATCGCGGCCGCGCTGGACGAGGCCGAGCTGGAGTACACCCGGCACGGCGAGGGGCGGTTCCTGGTCGGCCTGCCGGGCACCACCCGCCTGCAGACGCCGACCTGGCTGATCGTCGGCACGCACGCGCTGCTGGTCGGGGCGTTCGTGTGCCGGCACCCGGACGAGGGCCACGAGGCCGTCTACGGCTACCTGCTGCGCCGCAACCGCCTGCTCTACGGGGTGAGCTACTCGCTGGACCGGGCCGGCGACATCCACCTGGTCGGCCGGCTGGCCCTGCACTCGGTGACGGGCGACGAGATCGACCGGCTGCTCGGGCAGGTGCTGGAGGCCGCCGACCGCGACTTCAACCGGCTGCTGCGGCTGGGCTTCGCCACCTCGATCCGGCGCGAGTGGGCGTGGCGGGTCGACCGCGGCGAGTCGGTGGCCAACCTGGGCGCCTTCGAGGACCTGGCCCCGGACGACGTCACCGCCGAGGACCGCACCGACCGCTGACCGCGCACCCCGCCAGCCGTTATCGAACCGTGACCTGATCCGGACGAACCCGGCCCGGTGTCCGTTCCGTCCTGTCGTGGGAGACCACGAGAGGGGTGCGGATGACCGCGATGGGGCAGACGATCCGGCGCGGCCGGCGGTGGTGGCGGGTTCGGCCGCTGCCGGCGGCGCCCAGGGCGGTGCGGCTGGCGGCGGCCGTGCTCGGCGCGTTCCTGGTGCTGGCGGTGACCTGGGCGACGGCGGTGGCCTGGACCGGGTACCCGGCCGGTGGCTCCGGTGCGGCGGTATCCGGTGACCGGGCCGTCCCCGGCGCCGGGTCGGGGGTCGGTCCGGCCGGAGGTCCGGGGGCGCCGGCCGTCGCCGGCGGGCCCGCCGAGCCCGGGGCGGTGGACACCGACGGCGGCCGGTCCTCCGGGTACGGGGACGCCGCCGGGTCCGCGCCCTCGGCGAAGTCCGCGCCGATGATCGCCGAGCAGCGCTCCGGAGCGGCGGCCTCCCCGGGCGTGGCCTCCCCGGGCGCGGCCGCGCCGGGGCCGGACGTGTCGGTGGCCGAGGCGGACCGCTCGGTGGTGCGGACAGCGACGCTGGCGCTCACCGTCGGCGACGTCGCGGCGACGGCCGACCGGGTGCGGGCCGCCGTCACGGGGACGGGCGGCTACGTCTCGAGCGAGCAGTCGGTCGACCGTGCCGCCAGCTTCACGGTGCGGGTGCCGGCCACCCGGCTGGACGAGCTGATGACCCGGCTGGCCGGCGCGGGCCAGGTGACCGAGCGGTCCGCGCAGGCCGACGACGTCACCGGGCAGGTGGCCGACCTGCAGGCCCGGCTGGACACCCAGCGGGCCAGCGTGGCCAGGGTGCGGGCACTGCTCGACAGGGCGACCACGGTGGGCGACGTGGTGATGATCGAGTCCGAGCTCACCCAGCGGCAGGCCGACCTGGAGTCCCTGGAGAAGCGGGTGGCGGCGGTGAACGGGCGGGTCGCGCTGTCCACCCTGTCGGTGCGGCTGGCCCCGGCGCCGGTGGCGGACCCCGGCCCGGCTCCCGGCGGGTTCGTCGGCGGCGTGGCCGCGGGGTGGCGGGCGTTCCTGGCCGCCGGTGCCGTGCTGCTCACCGTGGTCGGCGCGGTGCTCCCGTTCGGGGTGCTGGTGGCGGTGCTGGTGGCGGCCGGCCTGCTGGGGCGGCGCGCGGTGCGGCGCGGTCGCGCGGCGGGGGAGGCCGTCTCCGACGGCTGACGGCGGTGGCGGAGTGGCCCGAGATCGATGAGGGGGAGTCATGTACCCGAGCCACTCCGCGTACCACCAGTCGTCCGCGGCGCCCGTCGCAAAGGGGGGTTCCGGGAGCCGCGAACGCTTCGCGGCCCTTGGGGGTCGGACCGCGAATTCTCGTGACACATCGGCGGCGGACCGCCGGTGCCGGAGATGAGTAAACTGTGGCAGCGCTTTCCGCGGCAATCAAGCTGTCCCGCTGCCCTTTTCAGGTGGTTGTTCCGATTTCGCATTGTGCACGCGATCGGCCGATCGGGTTATCCGGTGAACCACCAGCTCAGCCCGCTCCGACAATGATCCGGGCGAGTCGGTACGGCCCGTTCCGCGGCGAGGTGCCGGTGATCGGATGCGGTGTGTATCGCACGTCACATCAGGCATCCGCTGTTCGACCGGTGGGTCAAAGAGGGGCCCGAAAGCGCAGGTCCGGCGCGCGGTCGCGGCTGTCGGGACAGCACGCCGGCCGTGGCGCCGGGTGAGCGGCCGAGATTTCCCGGATTCCTCTGGTGCCCGTCGTCACCGAGTGGGCAGCTGATCGTTATCAAGATGTGGGCGCGGTTGCGCCCCCCGCGGACTCGTCCGCTCCCCACCGGGTGCCCCGGGCCGCGACAGGCCCGGGGCGCACGTGTCTCCGGGCCCGAACACGTCCGTCACCTAGTGCGTGGCGGCCCCGGACTGCAGCGCGACCACCCCGGCGATCACCAGCCCGAGCCCGCCGACCTGCACCCAGGTCAGCGACTCGCGCAGGAACAGCACGCCGATCAGCGCGACCAGCGAGACCCCGGCCGCGGACCAGATGCCGTACGCGACGCCGATCGACAACCCGCGCTTGAGCGCCAGGCCGAGCAGTACGAACGACCCCCCGTAGCCGACCACCACGACCGCGCTCGGCACGGCCCTGGTGAACCCCTCGGACAGCCGCGGCGAGACCGTGGCGGCCACCTCGGACACGAGCGCCCCGGCCAGCAGCAGCCAGACCATCCGGCCTCCCCTCGTCGCACCCACCCCTACCAGGCGGACTCCGGAGAAAAGATCACTCCCGGGGCGGTACCGCTCAGTAGGGTTGCCCCCGGACACCGGTGAGGGGAGCGGCGATGGCCACGATGAACCAGGTCGCGGCCGAGGCCGGCTGCTCCACCACGACCGTCTCGCACGTGCTCAACGGCACCCGCGCGGTGGCCGCGGAGACCCGTAGACGGGTGGAGCGGGCGATGGCCGACCTCGGCTACGAGCGCAGGGTCACCCGGCCGGGGCACGCTCCGCGCGACCTCACCGCGGTCGGCCTGACGCTGTCCGGGGTGTCCAACCCGTACTTCGCCGACCTGGTGCAGGGCGTGGAGCGGGAGCTGGCCCGGTCCGGCCGGGTGCTGGTGCTGGCCGACACGCACGACGATCCGGAGACCGAGTGGCGCGCGGTGGCCAGCCTGCTCACCCACCGGATCGAGGCGCTGGTGATGGCGCCCACGGCCGGCTGGGCGCGGCGCAGCTGGCCGCTGCTGCGCGAGCGACGGGTCCCGTTCGTGCTGGTCGACCGCATGCTCGACGGCGAGTACGACCAGGTCGGGGTGGAGAGCGAGCCCGGCGCCCGGGTGCTGGTGGAGCACCTGCTCGGCCTCGGGCACCGCCGGATCGGGATGGTCACCGGGCTGGCCGGGCTGTCCACCACCCGCGAGCGGGAGTTGGGCTACCGCGGCGCGCACCGGCGGCGGGGCATCCCGGTGGACCCCCGGCTGGTCGTCTGCGGCGGGTCCACCCTGGACGGCGGGCGGCACGCGGCGGCCCGGCTGCTCGACCTGGACGCCCCGCCGACCGCGCTGTTCAGCGCCAACAACGCGATGACCGTCGGTGTGCTCACCGCCCTGGCCGAGCGGGACGTCCGGGTGCCCGAGGACGTCGCGCTGGTCGCGTTCGACGACTTCGAGTGGTCGCCGCTGATGCGTCCCCGGCTCACCGCGGCCGCGCAGCCCTGCCACGCGATGGGCGCGCGCGCCGTGCAGCTGCTGCTGGCCCGGCTGGCGGAGCCCGGCCAGCCCCGGCACACCGTGCGGATCCCGGCCACCATCGAGCACCGGGACAGCTGCGGGTGCGGGCGCGGGCGGCGCCCCGAGCTGGCAAGCTGAGTGACCATGAGCGCTGCGACGAGCCCCGAGTACCAGCTGGTCCTGCTGCGGCACGGGGAGAGCGAGTGGAACGCCAAGGGCCTGTTCACCGGCTGGGTGGACGTGCCGCTGTCGGCGAAGGGCGAGCAGGAGGCCCGCCGGGGCGGCGAGCTGCTGGTCGAGGCCGGGGTGCTGCCGGACGTGCTGCACACCTCGCTGCTGCGCCGGGCGATCTCCACCGCGAACCTGGCGCTGGACGCCTGCGACCGGCACTGGATCGACGTGCGGCGCGACTGGCGGCTCAACGAGCGGCACTACGGGGCGCTGCAGGGCAAGAACAAGAAGCAGACCCGCGAGGAGTTCGGTGAGGAGCAGTTCATGCTCTGGCGCCGCTCCTACGACACCCCGCCGCCGCCGATCGAGGCCGGCACCGAGTACGCGCAGGACACCGACCCCCGGTACGCCGAGCTGGGCGACGGCCGGCCCGCCACCGAGTGCCTCAAGGACGTGGTCGAGCGGATGCTGCCGTACTGGGAGTCGGGGGTCGTGCCGGACCTACGCGTCGGGCACACCGTGCTGGTCGCCGCGCACGGCAACTCGCTGCGGGCACTGGTCAAGCACCTGGACGGGATCTCCGACGAGGACATCGCCGGGCTGGACATCCCCACCGGGATCCCGCTGCGCTACCGGCTGGACGAGCAGCTGCGCCCGGTGGTGCCCGGCGGGGAGTACCTGGACCCGGAGGCGGCGGAGGTCGCGGCGGCCGCGGTGGCCAACCAGGGCCGGTAGCAGCCGCCACCGGGCGGGGGTGAACGGGGCGTGAACGAGCCGGGAAATCTCCGCCGCCGGCGGGTCAGAAAGCTCACCCTCCGGCGGTTCGGGCTGGTCATCGCCCCCCCGGTGCTGCCTACGATGCAGTCGTGAGTGCCCTGGCGGTCATCGCCCTGGTAGTCGGTGCCCTGGTTCTGGGCCTGATCGTCGGGAGGTTGTGGGGCCGAGGTCGCGCCCGGTCGGCGGCGCGCCCGGTCGGCCCGACCTTCGCCGACCTCCTGCACCGGGTGGTGCAGTCCTCGGGCAGCGGGTTGGCGGTCCTGAACCGCTACGGCGACGTGGTGCTGCACAACCCCAGGGCCAGCGAGCTCGGCGTGGTCCGGGTGGCCAGGGCGGACGCCCGCGCGCTGAAGGCGGCCGAGCGGTCCATCGCCAGCGGCACCGCGCTGGAGGTGGACCTCTCCCCGCTGGAGCACCGGGGCCGCCAGCCGGAGGCGGTGATGGGCCACGTGCGGCCGCTGGGCGACGGGTTCGCCGTGGTCGACGCGGAGGACACCTCCGACATGGTGCGGCTGGAGGCCACCCGGCGGGACTTCGTGGCCAACGTCAGCCACGAGCTCAAGACGCCGGTCGGCGCGGTGGGCCTGCTCGCCGAGGCGGTGCTGGACGCGGCCGACGACCCCGAGGAGGTCCGCCGCTTCAGCACCAAGATCCTCAAGGAGTCCACCCGGCTGGGCGCGCTGGTCACCGAGCTGATCGCGCTGTCCCGGCTGACCGGCGCCGAGCGGCTGCCCGAGCTGGCGGTGGTCGAGGTGGACGAGGTGGTCACCGAGGCGCTGGCCCGGTGCCGGCTGGTCGCGGAGTCCACCGGCATCGGGATCACCGTCGACGCCGCGAGCGGGCTGCGGGTCGACGGTGACCGCACGCTGCTGGTGACCGCCCTGTCGAACCTGCTGGACAACGCGATCGCCTACTCCCCGCCGGACACCCCGGTCTCGGTCAGCCGGCGGCTGGCGGGCGATGTGGTGGAGGTCGCGGTGACCGACCGGGGGATCGGCATCGAGGCGGAGCACCAGCAGCGGGTGTTCGAGCGGTTCTTCCGGGTCGACCCGGCGCGGTCGCGGGCCACCGGCGGGACCGGTCTCGGGCTGGCGATCGTCAAGCACGTGGCGGCCAACCACGGAGGCGAGGTGCGGTTGTGGAGCCATACGGGCACCGGCTCCACGTTCACCCTGCGGCTGCCCGCGCACGGCGCCGCCGCCGAGCTGTCCGGTGCCGCCGAGGGCGGGTCCACCCCGGGCGCCCCGCCGCGGATCCTGGACACCCCGCCGGTGCGCGGCGGCACCGACGGCACGCAGAGCAGGCCCGGCCGGGGCACCGAGGACACCCACCGCCGTCGCGCGGGACAGGTGAACGGGAGGACGCAATGACCAGGGTGCTGATCGTCGAGGACGAGGAGTCCTTCGCCGACCCGCTGGCCTTCCTGCTGCGCAAGGAGGGTTTCACCGCCGCGGTGGCCGCCACCGGGCAGGACGCACTGGAGGAGTTCGACCGCAACGGCGCGGACATCGTGCTGCTGGACCTGATGCTGCCCGGGATGAGCGGCACCGACGTGTGCAAGGCGCTGCGCCAGCGCTCCGCGGTCCCGGTGATCATGGTGACCGCGCGGGACAGCGAGATCGACAAGGTGGTCGGCCTCGAGCTGGGCGCCGACGACTACGTCACCAAGCCGTACTCGGCGCGCGAGCTGATCGCGCGGGTGCGCGCGGTGCTGCGCCGGGGCGGCGAGGCCGACGACGCCGCCCCGCCGGTGCTCGAGGCCGGGCCGGTGCGGATGGACGTCGAGCGGCACGTGGTGACCGTCTCCGGGGGCGAGGTGGCGCTGCCTCTCAAGGAGTTCGACCTGCTGGAGTACCTTCTGCGCAACGTCGGCCGCGTGCTGACCCGGGGCCAGCTGATCGACCGGGTGTGGGGCGCGGACTACGTGGGCGACACCAAGACCCTCGACGTCCACGTGAAGCGGCTCCGTTCGAAGATCGAGGCCGACCCCTCGGCGCCCCGGCACCTAATGACCGTTCGTGGCCTCGGCTACAAGTTCGACACCTGAACGACGGCGAGATCCTCGCCACGCCGCGGCCACCGTCGCGGCCCCTCGGCCGAAGGTACGGTGACTGCCCGTGCGACTGGGAGTTCTCGACGTCGGTTCGAACACCGTCCACCTGCTCATCGTGGACGCGCACCGGGGCGGCCACCCGACCCCGATGACCTCGGAGAAGACCGCACTGCGGCTCGCCGAGTCGCTGGACGCCACCGGCCGGCTCAGCGGGGGCGGGGCGGACGCACTGGTCAAGGCGGTGCACGACGCGAGCAGGTCGGCGGCCGAGGCCGGCTGCGCCGACCTGCTCGCGTTCGCCACCTCGGCGCTGCGCGACGCACCGAACTCGGCCGCGGTGCTGAACCGGGTGCTCGCCGAGACCGGGGTGTCGCTGCAGGTGCTGCCCGGGGAGGACGAGGCCCGGTACACCTTCCTCGCGGTGCGGCGGTGGTTCGGCTGGTCGGCCGGGCGGCTGCTGGTGCTCGACATCGGCGGCGGATCGCTCGAGCTCGCGGCCGGGATGGACGAGCTGCCCACGGTGGCCGACTCGCTGCCGCTGGGCGCCGGCCGGCTGACCCGCGAGTGGTTCGCCGCCGACCCGCCCTCGCGCAAGGACATCGACGCGCTGCGCGAGCACGTGGAGGGGCTGCTCGCGCCGGTCGCGGCCAAGCTCGCCGACGCGGGCGCGGCGGACCGCGCGGTGGGCACCTCCAAGACGTTCCGCTCGCTGGCCCGGCTCACCGGGGCGGCCCCGTCCGGCGCGGGTCCCCGGGCCCGGCGGGTGCTCACCGACACCGGGCTGCGTCAGGTCAACGCGTTCATCAGCCGGATGTCGGCCGTCGACCTGGCCGAACTCGAGGGCGTCAGCCCCAGCCGCGCGCACCAGTTGGTGGCCGGCGGAGTGGTGGCCGACGCAGCAATGCGCGCGCTCGGCGTACGACAACTGGAGATCTGTCCCTGGGCGTTGCGGGAAGGCGTTATCCTGCGACGTCTGGACTGGATCGACGGGGCGACGCGGGCGGACACCTCGTCGCCGACCCGGAACAGCGCAACTGGACTCGTCACGCCCGGGGAGGCACGGTATACCGGATGACTGCGGACCACAGCTCCGATCCGGGGCGCCAGCGGACCGTCGCCGAGCTGCTGCAGCAGTACGGCGACACCCGCCCTGGCGCCGGTCGGCGGCGCCGCAAGCCGGACGGCGACGACGACGCGTTCGACCCGGTTCCCAGCCCGGCCGACCCCCGGCAGGAGGACCGGCCGGTCGCTGATCCCGCCTGGCCGGATGCCGACTCCGCTCGCCGCGCCGAGCCCGAGCCACCCGCGTCCCCGGAGCCCGGGGCCGACGCCGGCTGGGGCTCGAGCGGCTGGAGCTGGGGCGACACCGAGGGCGACGCGGCCGACTGGGACGGCGGCGACTGGGGCGGCCAGGACGGTCGCTCCCGGGGCACCAACGGCTCCGCCGCGCCGATCAACGGCTCGGCGGCCAGGAGCGGCACGGACACCGGCGGGTTCGGTGGCCCGAGCGCCCCGGGTGGCCTGGGCGCCCCCGGCGGCGGCCCGCCCGGCAGCGGCGTCCCCGGTACCGGCGGCACCTACCGGGCCGGCATCTACCGGTCGGACCCTCGGGGTTACCCGGAGCCGGGTTACCCGGACCCGCAGGCCTACCAGCCCGACGCGGGCGGCCACCCGGAGCAGCAGGGCTACCCGGACCAGCAGGGCTACCCCACCGACGCGGGCGGCTACCCGCCGGAGGCGCAGGCCTACCCGCCCGACACGAAGGCCTACCCGCCGGACGCGCGGGGCCACCCCGCCGACGCCGGTGGCTACCAGCCCGACGCGCAGGCGTACCCGCCGGACGCGCGGGGCCACCCCGCCGACGCCGGTGGCTACCAGCCCGACCCGCAGGCGAGCCCGTACGCACCGCCCGCCACCCCGCCCGCCACCCCGGCCACCGGTCCGGGCGGGCTGCCCCGGCGGGTGCCCGAACACCCCACCGAGCAACTGCCCCGCTACCCCGACCGGCTGGGTGGCGCCGACCGCCGTCAGCTGACCGGGCCGATCACCAACCCGATCACCGGCACCGGCAGGGTGTCGCCGGACTCGCCCTGGGCAGAGGACCCGGCGGCCGGCGTGCCGGTGGCCGGCGGGCTCGTCGACCACGCCGGCGCCCCGGTGGACGAGGACGACGACGCCGGGGAGGCGAGCGCCTGGGCGCGGCCGTACGCCGGCGGCGAGCGGGACGCCGTGGCCGGCACCGGTGCGGGTGCCGTCGCGCCGACCGCCGCCGCTGCCCCGGTGCCGAACGACGTGCCCGCCGGCCTCGGCCCGGAGGACGCCGAGCCGGACGTGGAGCCCTCCGCGCTGCGCATGTGGGCGATGCTGATCGTGCAGGGCATCCTCGGCGCGATCGGTGGCGCAGTGGCCTGGGTGGGCTTCCGCTACCTGTGGCTGAACCTGCCGGTGGTCGCGCTCGGCGCGGCCGTGCTGGCCACCCTGGGCCTGGTGTTGCTGGTCCGGGCGATCCGTGGCAGTGACGACCCGCAGACGACTATCCTTGCCGTGTTGGTGGGGCTGGTCGTCACGATCTCACCGGCAGTCCTCCTTCTCACCGTCCGCTGAGGTAGCCCCCCGTGCACTCGACGCCGCCCCTGGTCGCGCTGTCCACCGCCTCGGTGTACCCGGAATCGACCGAGGTGGGGTTCCTGCTGGCGGCGGAGCTGGGCTACGACGGCGTCGAGCTGATGGTGTGGACCGACCCGGTCTCCCAGGACCTGCGGGCGGTCGAGAAGCTGTCCGAGCGGTACCGGGTGCCGGTGCTGGCCGTGCACGCCCCCTGCCTGGCGGTCACCCAGCGGGTGTGGGGCACCGACCCGCTGGAGCGGTTGCGGCGGGCCGGCAACGCGGCGAACTACCTCGGGGCGGGCTCGGTGGTGGTGCACCCGCCGTTCCGCTGGCAGCGCGGCTACGCGCACGCGTTCGCGGACACCGTCGAGGAGGTCGCGCAGCAGTACGGCGTGATCCTCGCGGTGGAGAACATGTTCCCGGTCCGCCGGGCCGGGCTGCGGGCCGTGCCCTACGCGCCCAGCGAGGACCCGACGGACGTCGGCCACCGCTACTACACGCTCGACCTGTCGCACACCGCCGCCGCCGGCGCCGACGCGCTGGCGCTGATGGACCGCATGGGGCCCGGGCTCGCGCACATCCACCTGACCGACGGCAGCGGCGCGGCCCGCGACGAGCACCTGGTGCCCGGCCGGGGCAACCAGCCGTGCGCCGAGGTGTGCGAGCGGCTGGTGAACAGCCAGTTCTCCGGGGTGGTGGTGCTCGAGGTGAGCACCCGCCGGGCGCGCACCCGGCACGACCGCGCGTCGCTGCTGGCCGAGTCGTTGCTGTTCGCCCGGCTGAACCTGCAGCCCTCCGCGCGCGGGTCACGGTCGGCTCGTGCCGTCGAGCAGGGCACCGGCACGGTGAACGGCGGGACGCGCAACGGCGGGGAGCCGAGGATGCGGCCCGGCCAGGCGCGCCAGAGCGGGGTGCATCCCGTGACGCCCGGCACAGATCGCGGGCGCTGAGGCCGTTCCGGCTGCCGCCGCCTCGCGGCGGGGTGATAGTGCTGTGTCATGCACAGTGGCGCTTTCGGGACTCCCACCATGGCCGCGGGTCCCGGGTCGACCCCGTTCTCCTCGGCGATGCGGCTCGTCCCCGACGGACCCGACCGGTTCCACGCCGAGCTGGGCGCGACCTGGACCGTGGGTGGTGGCCGCGCGCACGGCGGGCTGATGCTTGCGTTGCTCACCAACGCCGGGCTCACCGTGCTCCGGGAGCGCCTCGGCACGGACGTCCCCGCGCCCGATCCGGTGGCGGTGAGCGCCGAGTACCTGCGCGCCCCGGTGGTCGGTCCCGCCGAGATCGGCGCGCACGTGGTCAAGACCGGCCGCACGGTGTCGGTGGTGCGGGTGGAGCTGCACCAGGGCGGCACGCTGATGCTGAGCGCCACGGTGACCGCGGGGCGGTTGCCCGCCGGGGGCGGGGAGCCGGCGTGGGCCGACCTGCCCGCGCTGGCCGCTGAGCCGCCGCCCGGGGCGCGCTCGACGGTCGAGCACGCGAACGCGGTGCCGCTGTCCGGCGCCTGCGAGGTGGTGCTGGATCCGGAGACGGACGGCTACCTGAGGGGCGAACGCGGCGAGCCGGTCGTGCGGGGCTGGGCGCGGCCGTTCGGCGAGGACCCGGACGTCCTGTTCGCCGTGCTGGCCGGGGACATCCTGCCGCCCACGGTGTTCCACCTCGGCCGGCCGGGCTGGGCACCGACCGTCCAGCTGACCGTGCTGCTGCGGGGCCGCCCCGCCCCGGGGTGGTTGCGGCTGGAGGCGGTGAGCCGGGTGGTCGCCGACGGCTGGTTCGACGAGGACTACACGGTGGTCGACACCGAGGGTCGCCTGGTGTGCCAGGCCCGGCAGATCGCGCTGCTGCCCAGGAGGGGCTGAGCCGCGCGGCGGCCGGCGAACGCCGACCGCCCCGTCCGGCGGGCGTCCGACTAGCGTGGCCGTCCATGACGAGGATTGCGTTGCTGGGCGCGGGGAAGATGGGGGAGGCCCTGCTGACCGGGCTGGTGAAGTCCGGCCAGCCGAGCGAGGGCCTGTGCTTCACCGAGCGGTCCGACGAGCGCGCCCGCCAGGTGGCCGAGCGGCACGGTGTGCGGCGCCTGGAGGTGCCCGAGGCGGTGCGCCGCTCCGACGTGCTGGTGGTCGCGGTGAAGCCGCACGACGCGGCCGATCTGCTCGCCGAGCTGCGCCCGGAGGTCGGCGCGGGCGTCCTCGTCGTCTCGCTGTGCGCCGGGCTGCCCACCGAGTTCTTCGAGCGCCGGCTGCCGGAGGGCACCGCCGTGGTGCGGGTCATGCCGAACACCCCGATGCTCGTCGGTGAGGCGATGAGCGTCATCTCCGCCGGGCGCTGGGCCACCGACCGCCACCTGGACCAGGTGACCGCGGTGCTGGCGTCGGTCGGGCGGGTCGCCCGGGTGCCCGAGTCGCAGCAGGACGCGGTGACGGCGGTGTCCGGGTCGGGGCCTGCCTACTTCTACTACCTCGCCGAGGCCATGGCGGACGCCGGCGTGCTGCTCGGACTGCCCCGTCCGCTGGCCGCCGAGCTGGCCGCGCAGACGGCGCTGGGGGCGGCCCGCATGCTCACGGAGACGGGTGATCACCCGGTCGTGTTGCGGGAGGCCGTCACCTCGCCGGGCGGCACGACGGCCGTGGCGGTGCACGAGCTGGACCGTCACGCGGTGAAGGCCGCGATCACGTCGGCGATCGAGAAGTGTCGGGACCGGTCCGTGGAGCTAGGGCGCAGTCACGCCGAGTAGCTATAGCCACTATCGGGTTACATCTTTTGGGTAGTCCTCACCCGGTAGGGGCGTTATAACATTCGCTTGAGTAACCGTCGCCCCGCTAGTCTCACTGGCACGAACACTGTCCGTCGACGAGAGACGGCTGGGCGACGAGGCCAGGGCGAGGGGACCAGATGGTGGGAGAGCAGGCGAGCCGGCCGGATCTGGGTCAGGTTCAGTTCCTGACGGTGGCCGAGGTCGCCGCGATGATGCGCGTCTCCAAGATGACGGTGTACCGGCTCGTGCACTCGGGCGAGCTGCCCGCGGCACGGGTGGGGCGCTCGTTCAGGGTGCCGAAGGAGGCAGTGCAGAACTACCTCCGCAACGCCTACCACGACGCGGGCTGACCTGGCGGTCACCGGCCGCCGGTCACTCCGCCCGGGCATGACGACGCGCTCCGCACGCTCCCCCTGGATCTTGCGTCGACGTCCGCCGGAGGGCGGCACGAGGCGGTACCGACCGACATGGTGGCAGTGCCCGGTATCGGGGGGCGGGTGTGCTGGACGCGCGCTCGACGCGACGGGCGACCGGGGTGCGCGAGGCGAGCCCCCCGGCGGGTAGGCTTGGCGTCCAGTGCCTGGCGGGACGGTCCGCCGTGCTCGCCGTCGCGGCCGGCGTCTCCGGTCCCGGTGAAAGTCGATCAAGTCAGAAGGGTGTTGCCGAGTGGGCTCGGTCATCAAGAAGCGTCGGAAGCGTATGTCCAAGAAGAAGCACCGCAAGCTCCTGCGGAAGACCCGGGTGCAGCGCCGCAAGCTCGGCAAGTGACCCGCGGCGGGTCACCGTCGGTCCATGCTCGGCGTGCCGGTGGTGATCCGCTCCTCGGTCGTGGTCGGCGCGAGCGGACCGGACCGCGTGTCCGTCGACGGTAATCCGGCCCCTCGGTATCGATCAGTGACCGACCGTCGACGTTAGGTAAGAGAATCGTGAATTCGACCTCGCAAGCCCCGAATTCACGGGTCCGGGGACTAACATCGGGCGTCGCGGTTGGGGTGGCGACGTTCAGGAGATCTCGGTGACGCCTTCTGTTGTGCTCGTGACGGGCGTCAGCAAGTTCGTCGGTGCGCATCTCGCCACGCGCCTGGCCGCTGATCCGTCGATCGAGCGCGTGCTCGGGGTCGACACGGTGCCGCCGCCGCGGGATCTGCTGCGCGGCATGGGCCGGGCGGAGTTCATCCGCGCGGACATCCGCAACCCGCTGATCGCCAAGGTGATCGAGTCGGCCGAGGTGGACACGGTGGTGCACACCGCGCTCACCTCGTCGGGGCCGAACAACTCCGGCAGCCGCGTCGCGGCCAAGGAGATGAACGTGATCGGCACGATGCAGCTGCTCGCCGCGTGCCAGCGTTCGCCGAGGGTCCGCCGCCTGGTGCTGAAGTCCACGACGGCGGTCTACGGCTCCAGCCCGAGGGACCCGGCGATCTTCACCGAGGCGATGGGTCCGAAGGCGCTGCCGTCGGGCGGCTACGCCAAGGACGCTGCCGAGATCGAGGGCTACGTGCGTGGCTTCGGCCGCCGCCGCCCCGACGTCTCGGTCACCGTGCTGCGGTTCGCCAACCTGGTCGGCCCGCGCATCGTCACGTCGCTGACCAGGTACTTCTCCATGCCGGTCGTGCCGACCGTGCTCGGCTACGACGCCCGCATGCAGCTGCTGCACTCCGAGGACGCCCTGGCCGTGCTGGAGCAGGCGACGCGGGAGGATCTGCCCGGGGTGTTCAACGTCGGCGCACCCGGGGTGCTGATGCTCTCCCAGGCGATCCGTCGCGCCGGTCGGGTGCAGGCGTCGGTACCGGGAGCGGTCCTCGGGCCGGTGAGCCGATTCTTCCGGGGTGCCCGGTTGGTCGACTTCACCCCCGAGCAGATGCGTTTCCTGAACTTCGGCCGCGTGGTGGACACCGATCTGCTGCGCGACACGTTCCGGTTCACACCGCGGTGGACCACCACCCAGGCGTTCGACGATTTCGTGCAGGGCCATCAGCTCCGCCCCGTGGTCTCACCGTCGCAGGTGAGCGCTGTGGAGAAGCGGGTGCTGGCCACCGCGCGAGCCCTACGGTAGACGGAGTTACCGGTGACAGAGGCACGAGTGATCCCACTGCACGGCGACGCACCCCGGTACCGGGATGATGCGCTGCGCGGTGGTCGCACCGGTGAGCGCGCGCGCTATGCGGAGGCGCACGCACCGGCCGAGCGGGACGACGAGCTCGCCCCGGTCCGGGTCGTACGGCGTCCCACCGCCGCACCCGAACCGGCCGAGGCGCTGGCCGGGCCGTCCGAGTCCGAGCTGGAGGACCGGCTCGCCGACCTGCTGAGCTTCCTGCGCAGGCGGGTCTCCGGCGACTACCGGATCGACGAGTTCGGTTTCGACCGCGAGTTCGCCGACAACATCGTGATGCCGGTGCTGCGGCCGCTGTACGAGCGCTGGTTCCGGGTGGAGACCACCGGCATGTCGAACGTGCCGTCCACCGGCGGCGCGCTGCTGGTCGCGAACCACTCCGGCACGTTGCCGGTCGACGCGATGATGACCACGGTGGCCCTGCGCGACCACCACCCGGCGGGCCGTCACCTGCGCATGCTCGGCGCCGACCTGCTGTTCCGTACCCCGGCGCTGGGCGCGATCGCCCGCAAGGCCGGGCACACGCTGGCCTGCACCCCCGACGCGGAGCGGCTGCTCAACTCCGGCGAGCTGGTCGGCGTGTGGCCGGAGGGCTACAAGGGCGTCGGCAAGCCGTTCAAGGACCGGTACAAGCTGCAGCGGTTCGGCCGGGGCGGCTTCGTGTCGGCCGCGATGCGCTGCGGGGTGCCGATCATCCCGTGCTCGATCATCGGCGCCGAGGAGATCTTCCCGCTGATCGGTGACCTGAAGCCGCTGGCCCGGCTGTTCGGCCTGCCCTACTTCCCGGTCACGCCGACGTTCCCGCTGCTCGGCCCGCTCGGTGCGGTGCCGCTGCCGTCGAAGTGGTTCATCGAGTTCGGCGAGCCCATCCGCACCGACAACTGCAGCCCGTCCGACGCCGACGACCCGATGCTGGTCTTCAACGTGACCGACCAGGTACGGGAGACCATCCAGCAGACGCTGTACCGGCTGCTGAGCCACCGGCGCAACGTGTTCAGCGGCTGACGACCGACCCTCGCACGACCTACCGGCACGTCGCGCGGTTCACCGACCGCGCGGCGTGCAGGCTGCATGCGCGGCGCGCGGTCGGTGAACCCCGAGCGGGTTACGAGCGGCGGCGGTAGGCCATCGCGCCGGCGACCGCACCGGCCACCGCGCCCGCGCCGAGCACCGACGGCACGCCGATCTTCGCCGCCTTCCGGCCGGTGCGGAAGTCGCGGATCTCCCAGCCTCGCCGGCGGGCCACGTCGCGCAGGTCCGAGTCGGGGTTGACGGCCACCGCGGTGCCCACCACGGACAGCATCGGGACGTCGTTGACCGAGTCCGAGTAGGCGGTGCACCTGCGCAGGTTGAGCCCCTCCCGCGCGGCCAGCGAGCGCACGGCATGCGCCTTGGCCGCGCCGTGCAGGACCTCCCCGACGAGCCGGCCGGTGAACTTGCCGTCCTCGCTCTCGGCCACCGTGCCCAGCGCCCCGGTGAGCCCGAGCCGCCGAGCGATGATCATGGCGAGCTCGACCGGCGTCGCGGTGACCAGCCACACCCGCTGGCCGGCGTCCAGGTGCATGTTCGCCAGCGCGCGGGTGCCCGGCCAGATGCGGTCGGCCATCAGGTCGTCGTAGATCTCCTCGCCCAGGCCGACCACCTCGGACACCGAACGCCCGGCGACGAACGACAGCGCGCTCTCCCGGCTGTTCTGCATGCCCTGCTGGGTCTCCCGCCCCCCGACCCGGAACTTCAGCTGCTGCCAGGCGAAACCGGCCAGCACCGAGGTGTCGAAGAACTTGCGGGCCGCCAGGCCCCGGGCGAAGTGGAAGATCGACGCGCCCATCATCATGGTGTTGTCGACGTCGAAGAACGCGGCGGCGGTGAGGTCGAGCGGGACGACGGCGCCGGTGGTGTCGCGGACCTCGAGCCCAGGGGCGAGGTTGGCCACGGCCGCGGCGGCCGACGCCTCACCGGCGATCTGTGCGGGGCTGGCCGCCGGGGTCGGCGGACCTGCCTCGGTGTCGACGGGAGCATGCGACGGGCTGCCTGGCCCGGATTCGCTCGCGGTCGGGCGTGGATCAGGTGGGACAGCCACCCAGCGCCTCCGATCAGCGGGGTGCACGAGTACCTGTCCAGCCTACTGGGACCGGGCCGGGCAGAAACTCTGCCCGGCCCGGTTCAGCTCAGCCGTTCGCCGGAGCGGGCCCGTTGGTACCGGGCTGGTACGCGATCGGGCCGAGCAGCGGCAGGTTCAGCCCTGGTGAGGGAGCCTTCTTCTCGGTGGTGCTCGGCAGCGGGTCGTTGCCCTTGGTCTGCTGCCGTCCGTTGAGACCGGGCACCGGGTCCGAGCCGCCGGTGATCCCGGGCAGGCTGGGCAGGTGCGGCGTGGTCTCCTTGGTCGTGGTGCTGCCGGTGCGGCCCGAGCGGCTGTCGTTGTCGCTCTTGCCGGAGTCGTTCCGCGAGGACTTCTCCGACGAGGAGCTGGACGAGCCGCCGGACTGCTTGTCCGTCACCGACGGCGCGCTGGGCGTGTTCAGTGACGGGTTCGGCGCCTTCACCGACTCCTTGGAGCCGCACGAGCCCTTGGCGGGCAGCGGGCCGAGCTCGTCGGAGTCGTTGGAGGTGACCTGGTCACAGCCCTGCCGGTTGTTCAGCGACTGGGCACGGGTGCGCACGTCCTCCAGCATCCGCAGCGAGTGGTCGGCATCCGGCTGGGCGCTGGTGGGCATCGAGGACCGCAGCTCGGACAGCCGGGCCGACTGGGTCTGCGCCCAGTTGGCCAGCGTGCCCAGCTCGGCCGCGTTGCCCGGACCCGACGACGCCAGCCACATGCGGGACCCCGCCGCGGCCTGGTCGTCGAAGCCGCGCAACGCCTGGCTGATGTCCGCGCCCTTGCTGGAGGACTCGGTCTGCGAGTTCAGCTGCTTGACCTCGTCGAGCCGGGTGGCCGCGTAGTCCAGCTGCCGCTGGGCCTTGTTGCCCTGGCCCGGGGTCAGCCCGACCAGCGCCGACTCGGTGGTCTGCTTGACGCCGTAGAGGCTGTCGCCGGGCAGCGCGCCCTGGCTGAACATCGCGCCCCCGCCGGTGACCGCCAGCACCATCAGTGCGGCGGCCGCGCTCACCCCGACCAGGCCGCGCCGCTGCGGGCTGGCCTCCCTGGGCGACGACGGGAAGCGGTGCCGGCCGCGAGCACGCCCGATCGAGACCACGTTGGTCTCCTCGGCCTGCTCCACCGGCTCCTGCTCGGCGGTCGTCTCGTTGGCGGTGGCCACCGGAATGGCGGCGGGCGTGCCCACCACCGTGGGGGCGTCCGCCACGATCCGGGTCGGCGCGTCCGCGTCGACCCGCTGCTCGGGCTGCTGCTCCGACATCATCGAAGCCGCGGCCGCCATCACCTTGGCGCGCATCCGTGCGGATGCGTCCGCGTCCGGTGCCAGCGACGCGCGACTCTCCCGGAGCAGCGCCACCAAGTCCATATCCTGGCGAAGCTGTTCGTCGCCAGGGGCTACGGCGGTGCCGCGCTCCACGGCGGCGGCGAACCGCTCGCTCTCCTGGCTTGATCTCGCGGGCATGTCTCCCGTCCTCACTGCGTCACCACGCTTCCCCGACCCTGCCCTGCACAACGAGTCAGCGGACGGAGGGTTACGGGGGTGACCGTATTCACCCGATTGGGCGAAACCAGGTTTAGAACGCTCCGTGACGTGATCACGCTACGGATACCCCACTCGGGGTGACCGGCGCTCATCGGAGGCCTTCAGGGAGTAGCTGGGCCAGCCTTCTGACCGCACGGTGTTGCAGTGCCTTCACCGCGCCCTCGTTGCGGCCCATCAGGCGTGCGGTCTCGGCGACCGACAAGCCCTGCAGGAACCGCAGCGCGATGCACTCCTTCTGGTCGGAGTTCAGCTTGGCGACGCAGCGCAGCAGCTCCTCGTGCGTCGCGCCGTCCAACACCTGCTGCTCGGGGCCGCTGGTGCTGGGGGAGAGGTCGGCGATCTCCGACGTGGACTGCTCGAGCCGGTACCGGCTGGACTTCACGTGGTCCAGCACCAGGTTCCGGGCGATCGTGACGAACCAGGCGCCGATGTCGCGGCCCTGGTAGCTGACCGACGCGATCCGGCGCAGCGCGCGCAGGAACGTCTCCGCCGTGAGGTCCTCGGCCAGCTGACGGTCACTGACCCGGAACAGCACGTACCGGAACACCATCTCGTGGTACCGGTCGTAGAGCTGGCCGAACGCCTGCTGGTCGCCCGCCTGGGTGGCTCGGACCAGGTCCCAGCCGGCCAGGCCGTTGGCGTCGAGGCCGCCGTCGGCGCCCTCGTCCTCGTCGTCACCGGCGTCCGGTGCCGGCTGCGCGTCGGCGGCCGGGACCGCGCGGGGGCGGGCCGGAGCCGGCGGCGGCGCGGCGGCGGGTGCCGGCGCGCCGGGCGCCCCCGCCGGACCGGCGGGAGCCACCGGCCGCTGGGGCTGCGAGGCGCCGGGGGCGCTGCGCGGCTCCGCGACCCGGGGCCGCTCGGCGCGTGCCGAGGGCTGGGAGCGCTGGGGGGCCTGTGCCTCGCCGTTTTCGGGGAGCGGCGGGGCGGGGACCTCGTCGGGGCGAGGCCTCGGCAGGACCGGCACCGACTGACCGGGCCGACGGCCCGACTGGTCGATGCGCTGGGTTGCGGGATCGTTCGGCCGGGATGCGGGGAGCTGACCAGTGACGTCCGCCTCCGAGCGTTGCTCGGACCGCAGAAGTCTCGTTGGTCTGAACGGCCGGGTCACGATTCCTGGGTGGGGGAGCTCGACGGAACCTCAATCGAGGGAACCATGAATCGTGAAGGAACCGGCTCGGTGCCGGAGGCGTTCAACATGTGTGGCGCTCCCTCGGGGATCGACGGTGCCAGGACGGCTGAACCAACGTCGCCTGTCCAGCCGGCCGTGGAGGGAGCATAGGGCCGAACGCCGGTCTGTTTTCACCGCCTCCCGGCGTTCCGCGAATGCAGCCGGTGAACGGCTTATAACAGGCGGTCGGCGCGGCGTTTGTGACGATCAGCGGTCAGTGGGCGTGTCATCCCGCCGATGAGCGGGTGGTTCGTGCCGATGAGCGGGGGCATGCGGCCGGTCGGTCGCCGGGACGTGCGGCAACCGGCGGTCACTCTGTGCCACCGGTGCGGCGAGCGTCCGCCGACGCGCCGACTCGCGCGGGTGAGGGGTCCGGGCTCGTGCCAGACTGCCGCCGTGGTCAGCCAGCTCAGCGCAGGACCGAACCCGCCCGCGCTCACCGGCAACGTCGCCGACCTGGTCGCGGCGGCGGCCCGGCGCGGCCCCGGACACCCCGCGCTGGTGGTGTCGGCGTCCGGGCGCTCGCTCAGCTGGGCGGAGGTGGACGCGGCGACCTCGGCCGAGGCCGGGCGGTTGCTTGCCGCCGGGGTCCGCCCGGGCGACCGGGTGCTGGTGCGGCTGGGCCACGACCCGCTGTTCTGTGTGGCCGTGCTCGGCGCGCTGCGCGCGGGCGCGACGGCCGTGCCGGTGGGCACCCGCTCCACCGCGCGCGAGGTGGCGGCGATCGTGCGCGACTGCGCGCCGGCCGCGGTCGTCGCGGCGGTCGACGACCTCGCGCTGACCGACCCCGCGCCGGTCGGCCTGGCCGATGGCCCCGCGGTGGACCCCGGGCGGCTGCTCGGCCCGCCCGCCGCGCCGGGTGGCGGGGTGCCGGGTGGCGGGGCGCCGGAACGGGTGGCGCTCGGCGGCGGCGAGGACATCGCCGTGCTCGGCTACACCTCGGGCACCACGGGCGTACCGCGCGGCGTTCGGCTGTCCCACCGGGCGCTGCTGGCCAACCGTGCGCAGTCCGCCGCGCTGCGACCGCACACCGTCAATCCCGCCGACCGGGTGCTGCTGCAGCTACCGCTGTTCCACCTGTACGGCCTGGGCGCCGGGCTGCTGCAGGTGTGCTGGGCGGGCGCCACCGGCGTGCTGACCGACCGGGTCGATCCGGCCGAGGTGCTGCGCGGGGTCGCCGAGCAGCGGGTGACCGTGCTGGCCGGCGTGCCCTCGCTGTACCGGTCGATGCTGGAGCTGCCCGACGAGCAGTTGCACGCCGGGCTGGAGACCGTCCGGCTGTGCACCGCGGGCGGCGCCCCGCTGCCGTCCGAGCTGCTGCTGGAGTTCCGCCGCCGCTGCGGGCTGGACCTGTTCGAGGGCTACGGCCTGACCGAGGCCGGTCCCGTGCTGACCAGCACGCTGGTCGGCGGGCGGGCCAAGCCGGGGTCGGTGGGCCGGCCGCTGCCCGGTGCGCCCGGGGTGGCCGGGGTGGAGCTGCGCCTGGACGACCCGGACCGCGACGACGGCGATCCGGGCGATCCGGGCGGTCCGGGTGATCCGGGCGGTGCCGGGCGGGGTCGGGTCGACGACGACCCCACCGACCTGGGCGAGGACACGGACGACGACGACGGGCCCAGCGACGCCGGGCTGGTGAGCGTGCGGGGGCCGAACCTGTTCTCCGGGTACTGGCCGGACGGCGCGGGCGGGCCGGACGCGGACGGCTGGTTCCGCACCGCCGACGTGGGTTTCCTGGACGCCGACGGCGACCTGCACCTGGTGGACCGGGCGGTCGACCTGGTCATCGTCAACGGGTTCAACGTCTACCCGCGCGAGGTGGAGCGGGCGCTCGACGAGCACCCGGGGATCGCCGAGTCGGCGGTGGTCGGGGTGGCCGACCCGCGCACCGGAGAGGCCGTCAAGGCGGTGCTGGTGCTCCGTGACGGGGTGGAGCTGACCGCCGAGGACGTGCGCGCGCACTGCGCCGAGCGGCTGGCCCGGTTCAAGGTGCCCACGGTGGTGGAGTTCGCGCCCACGCTGCCGCGCTCGGCCACCGGCAAGATCACCAGATTCGTGCTGCGGGAGGGCCGATGAGCGAGCCGGTGACGGTGCTGACCCGGCGGGAGTGCTCGCTGTGCGAGAAGGCCGTCGAGGCGGTGCGGCGGATCTGCGCGGAGTCCGGGCTCGGCTGGGACGAGCGCGACGTGGACGGCGATCCGGAGCTGCGCGCCGAGTACGGCGACCGCATCCCGGTCATCCTGATCGACGGGCGCGAGCACGGCTACTGGGCGGTCGAGGAGGACCGGTTCCGTGCCGCGCTGGCCGCCCGGCCCGGCTGACCCACGTGGTGCTTACCGTTCGC
>DASXJJ010000136.1:0-1922 GCA_036497465.1 Pseudonocardia sp.
GATGTACCTCTACGACCAGTTGGTCGACGGCGTCGACGGGGTGGACGTCACCACCTACCCGGTGCTCTCCGGCCTGGCCCGCACCGGCCCGACCAGCGCGACGCGGCTCGCCTCGGTCATCGGACTGGACCGCACGGCCACGACCCGCTACGCCACCCGGCTGGAGTCGACCGGGCTGCTGCGGCGAGTGCCCGACCCGGAGGACGCCAGGGCCACCCGGCTCGAGCTGACCCCGGCAGGGCGGGCGGCGGTCGCGGCGACCCGTCGCACCCTCAGCGGGGCCTTCGAGGACATGCTGGCCAGCTGGGCCGAGCCGGAGGCCGAGCAGTTCGCCGCCGCGCTCGAGCGGTTCACCGCCGGGCTCGAGCAGCGTCGGTAGGGCACTTACCTCAGGGCTTCGGTGGCCGCCGCCCGCCGCTGACCCGTTGGACGGGCTTGTGCGGGAACCGCCGCTCGGCGTACTCCTGAGCCGAGAAGTCCGGCAGCACGTACAGCGTCTCCACCTTGTCCCGCAACGGCTCGAGCACCGTGTCCATGAACTCCTTGCGGTCGTCCAGGTACTCGGACTCCCGGCGGGCGAGCACGGCTCGCCGGGAGTTGGACGCGCGGGAGACCGCGGACGCCGAGGAGGACGCCGCCACCCCGAGCACCACCTGGCTCTCGGTCGAGGAGACCACCCGGGCACTGCGCCGGGACATGTACGCCGCGCAGCCCAAGGCACTGGTCGAGGCCCGCAACGCCGGCGAGCTGGACGACGAGGTGATGCGCGGCGAGCTGGAGCACCTGGACTACGAGGAGGCGGCCACCGCCTTCGACCGGGGTGCAACCTGATCTGTCGGGAGACACTGGCCGGCGTCGGCGCGGGTACGGGCCGACGCCGGGTACGGGCCGAGCCGACGCCGACGCCGACGCGACTAGCGGGCGGCGTACACCACCATCGTGTTGCCCCACGGGTCGCGGGCGACCGCGCGGACCTCGTGCGGGCCCTGCTCGGCGGGTCGGATGACGCTGCCGCCGGCCTCGGTGATCGCCGCCAGCGCCGCCGCCACATCCGGCACCTTGAACGACACCGCGGCGACTCCGCCGGTGACGTCCTCCTCGGGCCCGGCCAGCGCCAGCGTGGTGCCGCCGGCGTCGAGCGCGGCGTACCGGTCGCCGTCGGCGAACTTGAGCCCGAGCCCGAACGCCTCCCGGTAGAACGTCACCGCCGCCGCCACGTTGCCGACCGGGTGCAGCACATTGCCCACCTTCACGGGGGGTGTCTCGTCAGACACACGCATTCCTCTCGGTCTGGACGAACCCTAAATCCCCGCCCCTCGGTGCCCTGCCTCGCCGCACACACCACGGCGGCGCCGCACCCACGCCCGAACCTATGTGCGGCGGATCGACATTGTGTGCCGTGCCGTGCGGTTGTGCGCGGCTACCACTCACGGGCTGAGGTGTGCCCGAACAGGCCGGGGAGGCCGCCGCTGTGCAGGAACACGGTGCGCTCCCCCGGCCGGATCTCGCCGGCGGCCACCGCAGCAGTCAGTCCGGCGAAGGCCTTCGAGGTGTATACGGGGTCGAGCGCGAGGCCTTCGGTGCGGGCCACATCGGTCATCGCGCGGCGGGCGGCGTCGGTGAGCTGGCCGTAGCCGGCCCCGACCTGGTCACCGCGCAACCGCAGGCCGTCGCCGGAGCCGCCGAGTGCCGCCACCATGGCGCGAACCCGTACCGCCGGATCTCCCACCGCGCCGGAGTCCACCCCGAGCACCCGGGCAGCACCCAGGCCGGCGACCAGCCCGGCCATCGTGCCGCCGGAACCCACCGAGACCACCAGGTGATCCATGCCGGGTACCTGCGAGGTCAGCTCGGCGGCGCAGCCGAGGTAGCCCCGGGAGCCGATCGGCCCGGAACCGCCGAACGGCACCAGGTACGGGCGG